>CAJMDF010000004.1 GCA_905212085.1 uncultured Clostridium sp. | reverse complement strand
TATTATTTTAATAACATTTTATACAAATAACATATATTATGAAAAAAGGACAGGATTAAAAAACTCCTGTCCTAATTATTTTTTTAATTATCAAAAACTATTTCATTAATTTCATAGTTTTTTCAATAATTTCATTTAAGCTATCAGCTTTTAATGAAGCTCCACCAATTAAAGCACCGTCAATATCTGATTTAGACATTTGTTCTTCAATTGTAGAAGGTTTAACAGAACCACCGTAAAGAATTCTGATAGAATCAGCAGCTTCTGCACCTGCAACTTCTTTTACAACATTTCTAATCATAGCAATTACTCTGTTAGCTTCGTCAGCATCACAAGTTTTACCAGTTCCGATAGCCCAGATTGGTTCATATGCAATAACTGATTTTGCAACATCTTCTGATGAAATACCTTCTAATGCTGCTTTGATTTGAGATGCAATATGTTTATCTGTAACATTAGCTTCTCTTTGTTCTAAAGTTTCACCACAGCAGATGATAGGGATTAATCCGCCAGCTAAAATAGCTTTTGCTTTTTTGTTAATCATTTCATCTGTTTCTGAGAAATATTGTCTTCTTTCAGAGTGACCGATAATTACATAATCACAACCTGCATCTTTCAACATTTCTACAGAAATTTCACCTGTATAAGCACCTGATTTTTCCCAGTGGCAGTTTTGACCAGCGATAGAAATTTTGTTACCACCGCATCCGCAATCACATCTTACAGCTTCTACTGCTGCGATTGATGTAAATACAGGAGCAATTACAATTGTTGGTAATTGAACTGCTGTATAATCTTTTACAAAATTTTTAACACCTTCAAAAACTTCTTTAGCTTCTGCACGGCATAAATTCATTTTCCAGTTTCCTGCAATAATAGGTTTTCTAGACATAATATTCTCTCCTTTTTTTAAACATTTAACATGTTCAATTATATGAGGAAAATATTTTATTGCAATTTTTTCATGCTAAAATAAATTTATGTTTACAGGGATTGTAGAAGAAACAGGATTTATAAAAAGTTTTGACGGACACAAACTTATTATTGAGTGTTCAAAGGTGTTAGAAAATACTCAAATCGGTGACAGCATAGCGATTGATGGTTGCTGTCAAACAGTTGTTTCAATGAGTACGAATTCTTTCAGCGCCGATGTAAGTGCTGAAACATTAAAAATCACAAAAGGTTTTAAAACAGGTGAATGCGTAAATCTTGAAAGAGCACTACTCCCACAAGGTTTAATTGAAAATGCTTCCGCTACCGGCAAAGAGGGCTACTTGCGTAGCACCCGACAAACTAGAATGGGCGGTCATATTGTACAAGGACACATTGACGGAACAGGAAAATACTTAGGTAATATGACTTTTGAAGTTCCGAAAGAATTAGATAAATACATTGTCTACAAAGGTTCTATTGCAATAAACGGAGTCAGCTTAACTGTTTCTAAAAACCAAAATAATACGTTCAGTGTTGCAATTATCCCGCATACATTAGAAAATACCAACCTAAAATATTTAAAAATCGGAGATTTGGTGAATATTGAAACTGATATTTTAGGCAGGTATGTTGAAAAATTTTTATCAACGAAAAATAATAATATTACAGAAGATTTTTTGAAAGAAAACGGGTTTATGTAAAATGGAAAATTTTAAATTTGATAGTATAGAAGATGCTTTAGAAGATTTTAAAAACGGTAAAATGATTATCGTAGCAGACGATGAAGACAGAGAAAATGAAGGTGATTTAATTTGCTCAGGGCAAATGGTCACACCTGAAATTATAAAATTTATGGCTGAAAATGCGAAAGGGCTTATCTGCCTTGCGATTGCACCAGAAATAGCAGAAAAAATGCAACTTCACCAAATGGTAGAGCAAAACACAGAAAGCATGCGAACAGCCTTTACAGTAAGTATTGATGCTAACGAAAAATATGGAGTAACAACAGGTATTTCAGCATTTGACAGAGCAAAGACAATTGAAGTCTGCCTTGCTCCTGACGCACAACCGTCTGACTTAAGACGTCCCGGACACATGTTTCCTTGTGTAGCAAGAAAAGGCGGTGTTCTTACCCGCACAGGTCATACTGAAGCAGTTGTTGATTTAGCAAGATTATGCGGACACATCCCAGCAGGTCCGATGTGCGAAATTATGAGCAAAGACGGTCATATGGCTAAACGTGATGAATTATATGAATTTGCTAAAAAACATGGAATTAAATTCATTTCAGTAGCTGAATTAATAGCATATCGCCTGAAATCAGAGAAAATTGTGACCCGCGAAGCAGAAGCACATCTTCCGACACAATTTGGTGAATTTGAAATTTACGGATACGTAAATCACATGACAGGTCAAGAAAGTGTTGCATTAGTAAAAGATGACGGATCTGACAAAATTCCTTTAATAAGAGTTCACAGTGAATGTCTGACAGGTGATATTTTCCACAGTTTAAAATGTGACTGTAACTACCAATTACACAGCGCACTTCAAATGATTAATGAATACGGCAAAGGTGCTCTTGTATATATGAAAGGACATGAAGGCAGAGGAATAGGAATAATTAACAAAATTAAAGCCTATCATCTTCAAGAAGAAGGGCAAGATACCGTAGAAGCAAATGTGTCTTTAGGTTTCCAACCTGATTTAAGAGATTACGGCATGGGGGCACAAATAATTAGAGATTTAGGTTTTAACAATTTTAACTTGATTACAAATAACCCTAAAAAAATCGTCGGTTTGAAGGGTTACGGATTAACTGTACATGATATAGTAAAAATACCACCGTTTATTAATAAATATAATAAACGTTATATGGAAACTAAAAAAGATAAAATGCACCATATGATTTAATCATTACAAGTAACAAGGAATTAAGGAAATGACAGACGAAAACAACAACTTTGAAGCCAGATTATTAACCCCAAATGATTACAAAGCTTTTGCAAGTGTATACAACGATTTTAGAGATCGTGCAGTTACAGAATACAATTTTGAACTTGAACCTTTAGATTTTGATGGTTTTACAGAAGCTGTTGGGAAGAAATTAATTGAATGTCTTGTCCTGTATGATAATACAATTCCTGTTGCATTTTTGGTATACACAACCGCTATATCGGAAGCTATTGAGCTTAATATAATCCATTCGTTTAAAATGGAAAATATGGTAGAACGTGCAATGTATTTAATTAAAAAATTCTTAGAACTTACAAAAGCTGAAAGATTAGACAAAATTGTATGCTACCCTATGTTAGGCTCTCAAAAGAATTTAATCGGCGATATCGCAAGATACGGATTTAAATTCGTAGGTATTGCAGTTTTAAGATTTATGATGGCAGGTACAAATTCGAGAGAAATTTTGAAAATTACCCAATTATCTCAACTTGATAATGAATACAGACTTGTAGACTGGCAGGATAAATATTTTGAAGATGCAGTAGAAGTAGTTCAAGAAGGTTTTGAAGATTCTGCAGATGCATTGTTTGACCCAAGATTTAAAACACTTGAAGGTACACGTGATATCATTACTAAAATCGTAAAAAATATTTATGCAGAATTTTTACCCGAAGCAACAACAGTTATGCTATATAACAATATCCCCGTAGGCTTCTGTTTTATGAACCTTACAGGAGGAAGAATTGCAAATATCCCTATCGTTTCAATAAGAAAAGAACATCAAGGTAAGGGATTGTCAAAACATATGTTGAAAAAATCCGTAGAAAAACTTATTGAAATGGCTGACAGTGGCATAAAAGGAATTACAGAAGTAAATACAACAACTGAGACAAACAATTTCCAAGCCCTAAAAATGTATAGACATCTTGGATTTAAAGAAGATTACAACTATCCGCAATCTTATTTACCGGTTAAAGATTAATCCACTGGACAAATCCGGAAAAATCATTATAATTTAATCTATGGCAGATTTGAACTTAGGGCATTTAATTTCAAAATTCGTAAATTATCAAGCGCTTAATGCTCAACAAAAAGCTGCTGCAAATAAGCCTGCACAAACATCTTTTACCCCCACTCCGCAGCAATCACCTGCCAATAATATAAGTAATAATTCTATTGCATCACCTCAATTTGCAAATATGGCAGGAGTGGATCAATCAGCTTACGTAAAAGATATGATGAATTTGCCGAAAAACATGAATGAATTATTATACATTCTGCAAAGGAATATAACACTTGCTCAATTTAATCAGCGTTTTGCAAACCAAATTAATATGCAAAGAAATGCTTTATCACAAACCCAAGCACAAATATTAGCACAATTGCAAGGATTATCTTTGACAGAAGCTCAAAATATTCTGCTTACAGGCAACAAAGCTGTATTAGCTCAACTTCAAAATTCTTTGAAAAATCTTCCTATTTCATCAACAGGTCTGATAAATCTTTCAGAAATTTCCGCAATGATTCAGGCTAACGGAAAAGATGCCATTGCAAAATTAATTACAACAATGGCAAATTCTGCAAAATTGGGAATAACAGACTTATCACAATTGAAAGACACTGCTAAAATAATTAACGCAAGTATTGCGGCAGCATCTCAAAATGATTCTGCTCAGACAATGAAACTTTTAATGCTTCTGTATCTTCCTTGGCTTCCTCTGCAAGAAGGTGTAGGATTTGACTTAGATATCGAATCTGGTTCGGCTCAAGACGGTAGTGACAGTATTTTAATTATTACAATTACAACTCTCAATTATGGGAATGTAATTGCTACATTAATTCTTGAAAGTGCAAATTCAGTACACGTAAATATAGAATGTATAAAAGAATTCCCGAAAGATGAACTATTACTAAGAATTGAAGGAGATGAAAAACACTATTCAATGGAATCTGTCGTATCTTTTGAGACAAGCACTCAAACAACCGTGAACGAAAAACAAGAAAAACCTCAAGCAAAGATTAACATGAGTAATACTAACGAAATAAATCCATATCTACTTTTGATGTCTCATACAATAATAAGACATGTTATAGAAATTGACAAAAACACATCTAAGGGAGTATTATCACATATAGACTAGTTTGTATGGATAAAGGAGAAAAAATGAAATTTTTACACGCAATGATTAGGGTAAAAAACATTGATGAATCAATGAAATTTTACACAGAACTATTAGATTTGAACAGAACAGGTGAAGTTAAACTTGACGATTGTGTATTATATTATTTGAGCGATGAAGATGGTCAAACTCAAATAGAAATGACATATAACAATGATACACCAGCAAATGGTTATGAACATGGAAATGCTTTCGGACACTTTGCTTTTGAAGCTAAATCAATGGATGAATTTACAGAAAAAATGAATAAATTCGGTTATAAATATTTATACGAACCTTATTTCATGCCTGAAGTAAATATGTATATTGCATTCTTGAAAGATCCTGACGGAAATGAAATAGAAATTATGGCTAAAAAATAAAAAAAGAGGAGTAAAATTACTCCTCTTTTTTTAACCTAATAATTCTAAACTACTCAATTTATCATTTATTTCATTCATCAAATTAAGATCATCAGTTTGACGAGCATAATTTTGAGCTTTTGTCAAAAGACCTTTAGCTTTTGAAACATTACTGTGTTCAACCATAATATCTGCTGCTTTTGCATAATTTTGCGCAACTTTCAAAGGAGCTTCAGCATCTGTGTAATGCTTTACTGCATTAGAATATGATTTTAAAGCTTTTTGAGATTCCCCAAATTTTTCATAAGCATTACCCATGCTTGAAGATACAAAACCTTTTACTCTTGAATTATCAGTTTGAGATGCCAAATCATCTGCAATAGAATAATAATTCATTGCTTCATCTTCATACATATCTGTATAAATATTACCCATTTTTGTTAAAGATGTAGATTGAGCAACCAAATTTTCAGCCTCTCCGGCAAAAGATATTGAACTAAAATAATGATCAAGTGCAGGCTTAATTTGATTTACATCATCATAAATCTGTGCCATCGAATAATGAGCTTTTGTTTTCACATTATTATCAGTTGTATTTTTCAAAGACTGATTATAACTTTTTAGAGCTTGTGCATAATAATCATGATCATCATAAATTTTTCCAACTTCATAATAAATTTTAGATTTAGTTTCGGTATCACCGACCTCATCAGCTCTTTTTAAAGCTCTTTGGAAAGTTTCTATAGCTTTTTCAGGTTGATTTGCATAAGAAAGTTTCTTGGATTGAATAAACAGAGATTTCAACTCTTTATCTTGAGGTATTAATGATACAACTTTTGAATCTGTTTCAATCTCTTGCTGTACAGGCTCTTTTACTGTATCATTAACGGTTGTTTTATTTTCTGCTTTTTCGGCTTGTTGTGTACTTCCTTCAGGGAATTTTACCAAAAATTGAGGGTTTATATCATTTTCATTATATTTAAAATCAATTTGTTGCAAAAATAGGGCATCTACCCAATTTTCTACAACTTTTGAATCTTTATTAAGTGTTTCGGAAATATAACCGTCTAAAATTGATGATGCATTTTTTAAATTTGATTTGATAAGTTTAGTATTTGGATTATCTTTTTGAACTTGAGTTTCTATTAAAGATAAATAACCGTTTACTTCTTCTTTTAAATTATCAGGAGTTCCTATAGCTGCAGCTGTATTTCTGAAATCCTTTAAAATTTGAGCAATATTAATTACAGCACTCCTACCAGATAGAGTTTTAGTTGGGGTAACTTCCTGAGTCTGAGCAGAAGCTTGTTGAAATTGAGAATGTTGTAGATTTCTTGATTGAGCCTGACTTTGAATTTGAGAACGCATTTGACGCCAGTCTACTTGTTCTCCATTATTCTGTTGTTGATAAGCAGGAGTATATGACGGTCTTTTTTGTTCTACATATTGAAGACCTTTGCTTTTTGAATTTTGGTTAGCCTGTTCTTCCCTTTGGATAGCAGAAGAAGACGCGTTTTTCTCCTCATCTTGTTTTTTCTTTACAAGACTACGCGCATCTTTATTCAAATAAGGTCGTTGAAATACACCGTTTAACACAAATCTACCCTCTGGTACATTTAAATATATACCAAAACCTGCATTTCTTGCTCATACTTTCGTATGATATCTACATTTTTTATTTAAGGTTTTTTGTACATAAGTCAAAATATGATAAAATATTTGTATGAATAAATTTTTCCTGAAAACTGAAGACAATATAAATATTGCAATAAATCATTTCAAAAATAATCACAAAGAAATCATTATCCTTGTACATGGCTGGTTTATGACAAAAGACAGCAAAGCTTTTATGAATATCGCAAATGATTTCTCTAAAAATTTTGATGTAATCTCTTTTGATTGCAGAGGACATGGGAAAAGTTCAGGATTTTATACCTTTACAAGTAAAGAAACTATTGATTTAAAAACAGTCATTGACTATGCAAAAAAAAACTATGAAAAAATTTATCTTGTAGGATTTTCACTAGGTGGCGCATTGGTATTAATCCACAGCGCAATAAATAAAGATGTCGATAAAGTAATTGCAGTATCAGCCCCTTGTGATTTTGATAAAATTGAAAATAAAATGTGGAAAAAAGAAGCTTGGCTTCCGACACTAAAAAAATGCGAGCTGAAACGCTGGTTATCTATTCGCCCATCTTTAATTATGAGGGAAAAAATCAAACCAATAGATGTAATAAAAAATATAGAAGTTCCAACACTATTCATTGCAGGCGAAAAAGACCCGACCGTTTGTCCTTGGCATACCGAATTATTATATAAAAAAGCGACTTGCCGAAAAAGTTTTAAATTATTCAAAAGTATTCATGCAGAAGATTTATATTTGGACTACCCTGAAAAATTTATTGAAACCTGTACTACTTGGCTAAAACAACCATCTCACAGTTTTTGCAGTCAAACATCAGAGGATACTTCTTCCCTTTCTCATCAATAAGAAATAAATTTTTAGGCGATTTGCACATATTAAAAGCAAATTTCAGACAATGCTTCGTCCTCATCAATTCTTTTGGGAATGCTCCGCTTTCTGCGGACATTTCACATACCTCACAACCGCATTTTTCATAAAACTCTTTTGCACATTGATTATGGATATTTGCTTTATAGTCAAGGGATTCCTTTGGGAATTTTACCAATTTCAAAGGCTTTTGCAATTCGCGTTTATAGTTTTTTAAACGTTCATTCATCAGCATTTCAAGTATGGATCTGCGAGTTTCATTTATTTGAGAAATAGGCATAAAAGGAATTTCTCCCGAAATTTCTATAGCTTCAACATAAAAATCACTATCACCGGTTTTCTTAAGTTGGGCAATAAAATTTTCTTTCATTTTTTCTGGATTTTTTGCTTTTTCACAACTGGCTAAAGTGAAATTAACAGAATTTTTATCTTCATCTGTAACGGTCAAAATGCCGGTTTTAAAAGAGATTTTTACACCAATTTGTCGTTTAATTTTTGAATTTTCGATTTGTTTTTCAAATTTACTATCAAAATTTCGATAGACCTCAAGTCCAACAACTATGCCGTCCATCTTGTTAGGATAAATTTTTTTACCCTCAACTTTATTTACAAGACAGCCATTTCCGCTAAAATATAACCCGTCTTGTGGATTTATTTTTATACATGCCAGCTCTCCTGCCATCTTGGAATCCAGTCCGCCAATTTCAAAATAATCTTTTCCAACCTTCGTAATTTTACCGATTTTTTCTCCCAATGATTTAGGACTTTCAAAGTTAAAACATATCTTACGACCATCCAAAAAATAATCTGTAAAACCTCGATTAAAACTTTTTCTCACATCAGGTTCAAAATCTAAAAATACTCGTCCTGATGATGTTTTAGGTGCAAGTTTATCAATTTCTCGTCTATAATATGCTACGACATTTTTTACATAACTTTCGTCTTTTAAACGTCCTTCAATTTTAAACGATTTTACACCTGCATCAATTAACGACTTTAAATGCCGAGAAGCATTAAAATCTTTCATACTCAAAAGGTATTTATCCTTCGCAATTATATTCCCATTTTCATCAACAAGAGTATATTTTTTACGGCAAGCTTGAGCACACTCACCACGATTAGCAGATCTTCCACCGATATAGTGACTGAAATAACATTGACCGCTATAAGATACACACAATGCTCCATGGATAAAAGTTTCAATTTCAGCATTTGTATTTGCGCAAATTTCTTTAATCTTATCTAAAGATAATTCTCTCGCTAAAATTACACGAGAAACACCCATTTCATCAAAAAATTTAACTTTTTCTAAATCCCTGTTATCACACTGGGTACTTGCATGAAGTGCAATTGGCGGCAATTCATTATCTAATGCAAGTTTAAAAATTCCCATATCCTGCACGATAATTGCATCAACTCCAATATCGTATAATTTTTGAATTAATTCTTTTGCCTTTAAAATCTCATCATCTGTCAAAATAGTATTTACAGTCACATGAACTTTTACATAAAATTTATGAGCGTAGTCTACAATCTCTTTTATATCTTCCAAAGAATTCGGAACTTTTTTACGCGCCCCAAAATTCGATGCCCCGATATAAATCGCATCACACCCTGAATTTATTGCTGTTATTGCAGTTTTTTTATCCTTTGCAGGAGCTAAAAGTTCTACTTTTTGTACCATAAATTAAAAACCCGATAATTTATATTCAATATTTTATTTTATCATAATCAATTGAACTAAAATATTTCCCTATTGCATTAAAAAAAACTTCCCTAATAGGGTTTCCTGTTTGAGAATCATATTTTGTAATAGAAGCAACTGTTTTTCCATCTCGGTGAAAAAATACATCTTTGATTAAAGTATTTGTTGATTTTATATATCTTGATTTATATCTTAATACGTTATTATTGTCATAAATTTCTTTGACATAAGTTTTTGGTCTGATATTTCTAATTTTCATGAAAAAATTCTAACATAAAAGCACCCCCTAAAAATAAGAGGGTGCTTAAATATTAATATATTTTTACAGAGGTTTTACAGAATTTTTGTAGATTTCTCTAACAACATCTCTGCCGTTACCTGAAGGTGCAATATCAATCAAACCTGCAAGTGAAGGAGTTGTATATACAAGATCTGTAAGTCTTTCTACATCAGCATCAGTAAATCCTTCATCTACAAGTTTTTCTTTTACATCTACAGAGAATAACCAATCTTGAACAAGTTTAGCAGCCTTATCAGCTTCTGCAGGATCACCTGTCAGACCTGGAGCAATCGGAGCTAAAATTTCTGCTAATACATGCGGTCTGTCTTTATAAATTGTTTTTACAACCGCAGGTAATAAAATTGCTAAGCCTAAACCGTGTGCCAATTCAGGTTTTACAGCACTCAATGGATGTTCAAGAGCATGTGTATAGTGTAACAAACCGTTATCAAAGCTTACACCACCCATCATAGCAGCATATGCCAAATAATAACGAGCTTCTAAATCTTCAGGATTTGCAATAGCTTTTGGTAAGTATTTTGCAACCAATTCAATTACCTGTTTTGCTAATGAAATTGAATAAGGTGAAGCAACTGTAGATGTAGCAGCTTCAACTACGTGGTTTACTGCATCAATTGATACATATCTTGTCTGTTTTGGTGACAATTTTGTCATCAATTGAGGATCGTCAATTGCAAACATAGGATAAATACAATCATAAGCAATTGCAGGTTTGAAATTCTTTTCTAAATTAGTTACAACTGCAAATCTGTTAGTTTCAGTACCTGTACCGTGTGTCAAGTTAATTGATACAATAGGCGCAGCCTTTTCAGGTGTGAATGTAAAATCAAAAATATCCTCAGCAGTTTTGTCCGGATATTCAAGCAATATAGCAACAGATTTACCAGCATCTGTAGGAGATCCGCCACCAATTGAAATTACACCTTTTGCACCGAAATCTTTTGCAAGTTTTGCAGCATCATTTACATGATGAGTATTTGGATTTGGAGTAACTTCTGCATAATTTACATATCCGATTCCGTTGTCTTTTAATGCTTTTTCTACATAATCCCAAGCACCAGTTGCTTTATAAGCATGTTTACCTGACATTACGATAACTTTATCAATACCTTTTTCTTTTAAAACTTTAGCGATGTCATCAATTTTTTTGATAGCACCTACACCAAAATAAACCGTAGTTCTTGTGCGAATTTCTTTAACTTCGTTAATGTTAATATCCTTTTCCCACATGATATACTCTCCTTTCTTAACTCAATGACATTATAGAGTATGAAAGGAGCAATTGCAAGAACTATTTTACCTTTTTAAATTCAATTTCATAGCCTAAGACCCCAGCGAGAAATTGGACCTCATCATATTTCATAGTACCTTTATTTAATTTTTGTGAGATACCATCAGCAGTGTACTTTTTATCAGATAATTTATTAGCCATTTCCGATAATTGTTTAATTGTTTTAGCTTCATTTAATAATAAAATTCTTAAATCTTTATTTACGCCCATTTTTTAATTATAACCTTATAGCCAATTAATTGACAAATAGAAATATATTTGTTATTATATACGTATATTTTATCGTTTTTACTTATTTATATACGCTAATATTTAAGAAAGGTTTGCATGCTTACTGCAAAAGAAAAACTAAAAATAGTTGAGGAACAAACTCTATATATCGAAGCAATAAACAAAGTGCTATATGATGCAATTACACATACAGAAATTAGCACATATGGCGATTATCTTTCTTTATTAGAGTTGCAAAACAAAAGTTTGAACAAAATTATAGAACTGTTTTAAAATCTTGACATTTTTCGAAAGATATTAAATAATAAAAATGACATAAGATTAAAAGGAGGTCAAGAATGTTTAGGCAAAAAGCTTTGAGTTGCCCCCCCCCCAACAGGATGGTTGTATAGAGTCAGTTTCAGGCAATTTCATTAATGCATTATTTCATTTTTCAAAAATTTTAGGTTTTACATTAGCAGAAGTTCTAATAACTCTTGGGATCGTAGGTATTATAGCAAGTTTAACAATACCTTCATTAATTGATAAATATAAAGAAAAAGAATACTCCACAAAGCTAAAAAAATTATATAACATAATGAGCATTGCAGTAAATAATGCAATATTAGAAAATGGGACAGTTGATGAATGGGGATTAACTGGATCTTGGAATAATACAGAAGAAAATCAAAACATAATTATTGATAAAATTGCTCCTTATTTAAATATAATAGAAAGATGTAAAACTGCTTCAGATTGCAATGCAAAAAAATATTCAACAAAATATTTAGACAACTCAAAAAACGGCGATGCTATTCCTAGAATATTATTAAATGATGGAAGTACAATTACTTCAATATATATAGTACATTCTCTTTGCAAAACATCAAGAGGTGCAGGAGCATATTTGTCAAATGTTTGTGCAACAATAGATTTTGATTTAAATGGGAACAAAGCTCCAAATATTCTTGGGATTGATATATATTCTTTTTATATAACCAAAAATGGCTTTTATCCAAAAGGTACAAAAGGTGATCAGACAGAAACATTTAACAATAGATGCTTAGGCAGAACAGGGACTCAACCCGGTCAAGGTTGTACTGCTTGGGTAATATATAATGAAAATATGGATTATCTACACTGCAATGATTTATCTTGGGAAGGAAAATTAAAATGCAAATAAATTTTATCTTAATTATCTATAATTGAGATTGAAAATATTCAATAGTTTTCATCAAACCGTCACGAACATGAACTGTCGGCTCATAACCTAATTTTTCTTTTGCAAGAGACAAATCAGGACGACGCTGTGTAGGATCATCTGATGGCAGAGGTTTGAATACAATTTTTGAATTAGAATTTGACAATTCAATAATCATCTTAGCTAAATCTAAAATTGTATATTCCCCGTCATTTCCAACATTTACAGGGCCCATAAAATCTTCTGTATTCATCAATGAAATCATTCCGCGAACTAAATCATCAACATAACAGAATGATCTTGTCTGCTGACCATCACCATAGATTGTTATATCTTCATCTTTTAAAGCCTGAATAATAAAATTAGATACAACACGTCCGTCATTTTTAGCCATTCTAGGTCCATAGGTATTAAATATTCTAATAATTCTTATATCAACTTTATGTTGTCTGTGATAATCCATCATTAGAGCTTCTGCTACACGTTTACCTTCATCATAGCAGCTTCTCAGACCAATCGGATTAACATTACCCCAATAAGTTTCCTTTTGCGGATGTACTGTCGGATCGCCATAGACTTCACTTGTAGAAGCCTGCAAAATTCTTGCGTGAGTTTCATCTGCCAAGTCTAACATATTTGTAACACCGAGGACATTAGTTTTAATTGTTTTTATAGCATTGTATTGATAATGAATAGGACTTGCAGGACAAGCAAGGTTATAAATCTGGTCAACTTCCAGAATAATAGGTTCAATAATATCATGTCTTATCAATTCAAACTCTTTGTTATCCATCAAATGTTCAACATTTTTTCTTGAACCTGTAAAAAAGTTATCAAGACAAATTATGTGATTTCCTTGCTCTAAAAGTTTTTCACATAAATGTGAACCGATAAATCCTGCTCCGCCTGTAATTAAAATATTTTTCATAATGCCCTCTTTTTATACGTTAATTTTAACACAAAAAAAAGCTCCCTGTAGAAACAGAGAGCTTTTTTATATGTTTTTATGCTTATTTTTCGTCTAAAGCAGCAACACCCGGTAATACTTTTCCTTCGATAAATTCTAAAGAAGCACCACCGCCTGTTGATACGTGAGTGAAATCTTCTGCTTTGAAGTATTTTTTAGCAGCAGAAACAGAATCACCACCACCAATTACAGATACAGCACCGTTTTTAGTTGCATCTACAATTGCTTGCAATACTGCTTTTGTACCTTCAGCGAATTTAGGATTTTCAAATGCACCAACAGGTCCGTTCATCAAAATAGTTTTTGAATTTTTGATTACTTCAGCAAATGCTTTTTGGCTGTCAGGACCAGCGTCAACGCCTTCAAATCCATCAGGAATTTCATTGATTGGAACAACCTTGTTTGTACCATTGCCTGAAAAATCATCAGTTGCTAATACGTCAGTTGCCATAACAATTTTTACACCCTTATCAGCAGCTTTCTTTTCAATAGCTTTTGCAACATCCATTTGATCATCTTCACAAATAGAATTACCAACTTTACCGCCGTTAGCTTTTACGAATGTATAAGCCATACCACCGCCGATAATTAAGTTATCAACTTTATCGATTAAGTTTTCTAATACACCGATTTTAGAAGAAACTTTAGCACCGCCAACTACTGCTGTGAATGGTCTTGTTGGGTTATCAAGAGCTTGAGATAAGCATCTGATTTCTTTTTCCATTAAAAGACCAGCTACTGCAGGTTTTAAAATATGAGCAACTTTTGCAGTTGAAGTGTGTTTTCTGTGAGCTGCACCGAATGCATCGTTTACATAGAAATCACCTAATTTTGCAAGTTCTTCTGCAAATGTCATATCATCATCTTTTGCTTCTTCAGCTTTGTAGTAACGAATATTTTCCAATAATGCTACTTGACCGTCTTTTAAGTTTGCTAATTCTTTATCAGCACCTTCACCTACAGGTGATTTTACAAATAAAACGTCTTCACCCAAAACTTTTGACATATATTTTGCAACAGGTTCCAATGAGAATTCAGGTTTCCATTCTCCTTTTGGTCTGCCCAAGTGAGCCATCAAAATAATTTTAGCTCCTTTTTCTTGCAAAGCTCTTACTGTAGGAACAATTGCTTGAATTCTTGTGTCATCTGTTACATTGTGGTTTTCGTCTAAAGGTACGTTTACGTCAACTCTTACAAGAGCACGTTTCCCTTTAACGTCACCTAAATCGTTGATTGATTTTTTCATGTTTTCTCTCCTTTTCGGCTTAATTAAAACGAGGCTTTCCCCGCAAATAACCCGAGTTTTCATGTACTCGCAAAATTATCATACAAAAAACATGAAATTAATCCAAGTAACCAATTAAATTTTTTATAATTCACGGTAATCTTATTTTGTATAAGAAAGGATTTACACACATGAAATACAAAATACTAGCTACAATAATCGTAATAAGTGCATTTATTGCAGGATATTCAATAAACAGTATTGCAATCTCAAATACAACACCAGAATACAAAATTGCAGTAGTTGATATAGCAACAATACTCAAAAATTCAAAAGAAATTAATGCATTAAAAATTGAACAGGAAAAACAAATGCAAAATATGCAGGCAACTATTGACAAAGCAAAAGCAGAAATTTCAAAAGAACAAGATCCTGCAAAAATTGCACAATTGGAAGAAAAATACAGGAATGAAATTAACAAACAAAAATTAGCGTTGGATACATCTTATAACAACAAATTAACTGCAATTGATAATAAAATTAAAACAGCAGTTGTAGAAAAAGCTCGTTCAATGAATTACAACATGGTATTGCCTAAAAACACTGTACTTTTCGGAGGAGATGATATTACAGAACAAGTTGCAACAATTATTAAGTAATAAACTATCTTGAAAAAACATTAATCATTATAGGACTTGAGCCTTTATCATGAATATCACGCCAAATCTGGTTTGAAATCTGCTTTTGTTGAATATCTCTTTGATATTGCTCATTAAAAAATAGTTGACGCTCTTTTAAAAGTATGTAGCAACTACTGTTACTCGCGCTACCCAATGCATCACATTTGGCCAAATCCTTTTCAAACTCTTTTCTTCTCTCTGCCCAATAATTATAAATAGCTTGAGTAGATTTAGTCCCATCAGGCCAAAAATTTTGAATTTCTTTATACTCAGCATTTTCAAGCCCTCGTGGACAAAAATCTGTCCATATTGGTCTATTTGCGGCAAAAACAGGAGCTGCAAAAATTAATAATGTAAAAAATATAAATCCTTTTTTTCTTAATCCAATACTCATACTACTATATTTATTATAATTTGTGAAAAAAATTTTTTCAATCCTGCACATAATATATGTTATAATAATAGCTATGAATGAGCAGTTAAAACAAACATTAAAACTTCTTCCATCACTACCTGGTTGTTATATTTATTACAATAACCAAGGAGAAGTAATATATGTCGGAAAAGCAAAAATCCTCAAACGTCGTGTAATGAGCTACTTCAACAGAAAACATGATAGTGTAAAAGTTAACGTGCTCGTTTCTCAAATTGAAAGATTGGAATATATAATAACAAATACAGAAGTTGAAGCCTTAATTCTTGAAAGTCATTTAATAAAAAAATACAAACCGAAATATAATATTTTACTCAAAGATGACAAAAAATATCCTTATTTTCTAATCACAGATGAAGATTTTCCAAGAATTACAATTGTACGCAAGAAAAATATGAATCCTGAAAAAGGTAAATATTACGGGCCATATACAGATATTCGAGCAATGCATGCAACTCTTGATTTCCTAAAAAAAATATTTCCTCTGAAACAATGCAGAACCCCAAAATTTAAAGACAGACCCTGCCTGTATTACCACATAGGCAGATGCATGGCTCCTTGTCAAAATAAAGTTACACCTGAAGAATACAAAGCAATAGTAAAACAGGCAGAATTATTCCTATCAGGAAAACAGTCTGAATTAATGAAACAAATAAAAGAACAAATGCAAATATATTCAGACACATTGCAATTTGAAAAAGCTGCAAAACTCCGTGACAGTTACAACGACCTTGCAAAAACTTTAGAAAAACAAAAAGTCGTATATGAAAATACTAAATTAAATGAAGATGTAATATCTCTAATGGCTGATGATGGTATCTTTGCAATAGTAATACTTATGATTAGAGAAGGACGACTTATTGATAAAAAAGACTTTACATACGAAGTCGAAGAAGAAGACAGAACTGAATTTTTTGCAACATTTTTCAAAGAATATTATACAACACTAAAACTTGAATACCCTGACAGAATTGTATCTAATGAATTAGAAGCAATCGGAGAAAAAGCGCTATATGAAGAATGGCTTGAAATATTAGCTCAAAAGAAAGTAAAAATAAGCTATGGAAAATCTGCTCAAGGGAAAGAATTACAAATGCTTGCCGATAAAAATGCAAAAGTAGTACTTGATAATGCAAAAATTTCCAAAATGTCTAAAATCAGAGATGATTTTAATGAAATAGGTTCTTATCTGGCTGAAAAATTGCAACTAAAAAATTTCCCGCACAGAATGGAATGTTATGATATTTCACATATTCAAGGAACAAATACAGTTGCATCTATGGTGACTTTTATTAACGGCTTACCTAAAAAATCAGAATACAGAAAATTTAAAGTCAAAATGACTGAGGGAAAACCTGACGATTTTCTATCAATGAAAGAAGTACTTACTCGAAGATTATCACATCTGGGTGAAGAAAAATGGGCTAAGCCTGATTTAATGATAATTGATGGCGGAAAAGGACAATTATCAAGTGTTATGGAAATTATAGAAGAATTAGGTATTTCAGGAATTGACGTAGTTAGTTTAGCGAAAAAACATGAAGAAGTATTTCTGCCAAAACAATCCGAACCGGTTATTTTGCCAAGAAACTCAAGTGCTTTATTTTTATTCCAAAGAATAAGAGATGAAGCTCACAGATTTGCAATAACATACCACAGAAAATTAAGATCTAAATCTATGATTGAAAATAAAAATTAATTATTATTCTGTTTTATATTTACGTTTATTTCGCTTTTTCTTCCATCTGTCTTCAAAAGCTCTTAATCTATGACGAACACCAGATCCTGTTACTGCTTCTGCAGCATCTTTCAATTCAGCTTTTGAAATTTCCAAATTTTCTTCAGTTTTCTTTTCATTTTGAACTTGTTGATTTAAAATTTCGTTTGATTTTGTAATATAAATCCAATGTTTTTTTAATTCACCGTTAATATTAGGTCTGCCGGCCCACATTGTCACAAATCTTTCATCTGCACCCATGCTGCCATCTAATTTTTCTACAGGGTCAATCTGATAACATACAGCAGAAATATTTACTGATACCCAAAAATGAGGAATTGATGTTTTTTTAGGCTCCATATAAACTTTCAAATTATTATAACGTTGCTCGATTTTTATGCTTGAATTATACGCATCAGTCTGAACGTTTATTAAATAATCTCTTAAACTGTTTTCAAAAACTCTTATAGATTCAGCCATCAATAACCTCGATATTACGTTTCATCTTTCAACAAACATATTAATTATTCAAACTATGAATTGGAGCTGGGATTCTTCCGCCTCTGCGTACAAATCCTGAAGATGATAAAGAATTTACAGACATTATCGGAGCTTTTCCCAATAATCCGCCATATATAACTTCATCTCCTATACTTTTTCCCACTACAGGAATAATTCTAACAGCAGTTGTTTTTTTATTAATCATTCCTATAGCCATCTCATCTGCAATAATCCCTGCAATTGTATCTACAGGAGTATCACCAGGAATTGCAATCATATCAAGTCCCACTGAACATACAGAAGTCATTGCTTCCAACTTATCAAATGTTAAATAACCTTTAGATGTTGCATCAATCATTCCTGCATCTTCGGATACTGGAATAAATGCGCCTGACAAACCTCCGACATGGGAACTTGCCATTATACCGCCTTTTTTAACTGCATCATTTAGCATAGCAAGTGCAGCAGTTGTTCCATGAGCTCCTGCATGTTCCAATCCCATTGCCTGAAAAATTCCTGCAACACTATCCCCTATTGCAGGAGTAGGAGCCAATGATAAATCAATCACTCCAAATGGAATATTTAATTTTGCAGCTAATTTTCTACCTACAAGTTCACCTGTTGTAGTAATTTTATATGCAATTTGTTTAATTTTATTTGCTAAAGCACTCAAATCATCTGATTTATCAAGAGCTTCTACAGCAGCTCTTACAACACCGGGGCCTGAAACTCCAACATTTAAAGCACATTCAGGTTCACCAATTCCACAAAAAGCACCTGCCATAAAAGGATTATCCCCTGGAGTATTACAAAAAACAACCAATTTTGCAGCGCCAATACCATCTTTATCTTTTGTCAATTCTGCAGATTTTTTAATTATTTCAGCCATTTTTAGAACCGCATCCATATTAATTCCTGCTTTTGAAGATGCTACGTTTATTGATGAACATAAAAATTCTGTCTGCGCCAAAGCTTCGGGAATACTTTCAATTAATAATTTATCACCTTTTGTCATACCTTTTTCAACAAGAGCTGAAAAACCTCCGACAAAATTTACTCCAACATCTTTAGCTGCACGGTCTAATGTTTTTGCAATTTTTACATAATCAGGATTTTTACAGGATTCTCCAACTATTGAAATAGGAGTCACAGAAATCCTTTTATTTACAATTGGAATAGAATAATCATTTTCAAATTCATTAGCATATTCTACAAGATTTTTTGCATAATGTGTAATTTTTTTATAAATATTATCACATACAACATCAACATCACTATCCATACAATCTCTAAGACTTATCGCCATAGTTACAGTTCTTATATCAAGATTGTATAACTTTATCATATTTATAGTTTCTAATATCAAATCTTCTTTTATCATAAATGTTGTGCTCCATGAAATAATAATTCTGTAACATCCAATTTTTTCACTTTTAAACGCATTTCTACACGTCTGCTTTTTGCATAGTCTTCTTTACCGTTTACAAGAATAGGCTCGGAATAACTCTTACCTTCAACCACAAGCATCTTTTTCAACTTATCGTTATATTTTTTATCAAAATTTGTTTTAAACATGTAATCAGCAACAGAATTTGCACGTTGCAAACTTAAAGACATATTACGCATATATTGTTCATCGGGATTTTTTATACCTGCATAAGATTGGCTGTCTGTGTGTCCTTGTATAATAATATTTTCAATTTCATCTACCAATTCTTTTTTTGAAAAAATTGTATTTATATATATAGGAATTAATTTGTTCAAATAAGCTTTCCCTTTAGGAGATAAGTTATAACTGCTCAATTCAAAAAGTTCCAAATCAGAAATTTTAATATCCCCTGTCATTGGATCAACTTGAGCATCAATATTGGCTTTTTTTAAATTCGCAATTAATTCCTTATTAACTTCAATTTGTTGTTTTTTTTGCTCTAATGTCTGTTGAGTAAAACCTGTCATTGCAAGTACAAACAAAGTCATAAAAATGATTGCCAAACCTAATAAAAGGTCTGCCATTGTAGTCCAGAATATATTACTGTCATTTTCAAATTTATTTACTTTTCTCATTTTTATTGACATAAATATTCTCCCTAAAATTGACTAAAATAAATCGTCAATATCATCAGATTTTCCACCACGTTTAGCAAACTCTTTTATATTCTTGTTCATTTGATTAACACCAAAAATTAAATTTTCCAAATAAGGAACAAGGTTACTTGCAATACCTGAATTTAATGCAACTTTGAAATGCTGAGGCATTGCAGTAATTAAATTAGATATTGAATTATTTTGAATTTTAGTTTCTTTCAAAAGTTCTAATAAGAATTTTTCAGCAGAAATATTATCAAATAATTGTCCAATTAAATCTTCACATAATGAAAGAGGTCTTTTGCATAACAATTGGAAAGTAATTCTTTCAAACATCAAAAACAACAAAGAAGATCCAACCGCAATTACAGATACAAGAGCTGCTGTCTGCATGCTTGACATCAATCCTGCAACAGAAGATATTGTCTTTTCTTGAGATGAAAAATCAATTTTACCAAAGGCAATAGCGATATTTAAAAAAGTAAATAACGGACCAAAACCAGTCAAAATTGTAGGTACCGTCTGTAAAAATTTATTATTAAATTTTGATGTAATTAAAGTTTCCTCATTAAAAAAATACAAAGGATCAACAGTTGTTTGAATATTTTGTACTGTTGAAGAAACTTCCTTATATGTTAAATCATTATTTTTTCCTTTCAGAGCTATTGACTCTGAATATACAAGAGTATTTTTAAATTCTTTCCAAATATTTGATACATAAGGATTTAAAGACATCCATTCATCAATTTCTTTAAATCTGAAATTCAAATCTGTTTTTTTAAACCCAGAAATAAAGTTCCAAAATATATTTAAGTTTCTATTTACAAATAAATAATTTTTTAAACAGTAAATAAGTGAAAATAAAAAAGTAAACAAAACAATTAAAATAGGAATATCTGTAAATATATTTATTAAGTTCATAAACTCTCCGTTTCTATAACAGGATTATAGCATAAGTTACCCAATCAGGCAATATTATAGAATTACGCATATTTAAACTTCATTATAAGTTTTAAAATGAGCTTTACAAACTTCTTTTAATCTATCTTTTCCATATTTACTTATAAATTCTGAAGCAACAGCTTTAACCAATGGGGAACAGCCCTTTTGGAATTTAATTCCATATGTATTTTCCATCTCTTGCATTTTTTTGACAAATGTTGCACGCGCAAGCACAGACGCTGCTGCAACAGCTATATCACTTTCGGCCTTACACATTTGTTCCAATCTTATACTTCTACCATTTTTCATCAATGCTGATTTGATTAATGCTTCATCCCCGAATTTATCAGATAAAGCATATTCACAATGACTGGTATTTAAAATATTCTCAATAGCTCTTGCATGTCCCCAAGCCAATAATTTATTCAAATTTTTAATATTTGCATACAACTCATTATATTTTGAATTTGAAATTGCAATTATAGAATATGGGGCAACTTTTTTTATCTCTACAGCAAGTGATAACATTTTCTTATCAGAAAGTTTTTTACTGTCTTTAATTCCTAAGTCTAAAAAATACTGAGCATTTTTTTCATCAGCCAGAACACCTGCAATTACAAGGGGGCCAAAAAAATCACCTTTTCCGGATTCATCTGTTCCAATATGGGGAATATAATCATTTACCATAAACTTTCTATTCTCCTTAGTGCAAACTTTCTGGAACTGCCATCGGAATAGGAACAGGAGCCGCTGTATTTTTTACTTGAACAGGTTTAGCAACAGGTTTTGGAGCTTGATTTTGCGGAGCAGGAGTTTTAGCCTGTTCAATTTTTTTCACAGATTCTGGCAATTTAGGTTCCAACTCATTTAAATCAACAGTTTGTTGTACATCAGTATTATCATCAACTTTTGGCTTGTTAGGTTCTCCAATAACTTTTACATTGCTGCCATTTGAATAATTCATTAATTCTATTTCAGGATAATTGAATTCTGCTTTTCCATAAGGTTCAGTTGCTACTTTCATAACATCTTTCCATATTAAAGCAGGTACAGTACCACCTTGGATAGATCTGTTCATAACTGTATTGTCATCATTTCCGACCCATACCCCTGCAACAACATTTGGAGTATAACCCATAAAATATGCATCTTTATTATCATCAGTAGTACCAGTTTTACCTGCAGCTGGTTTCCCGATATTTGCAGCGCGCCCTGTACCGCTTGCAATTACGGTTTTCATCATTGCAGTCATTTCAGCTGCAGTATTCATACTTAACTGATGAGTAATTTTAGTTTTAGGTGCTTGATATACAACCTTACCACGAGATGTTTCTACTCTTTCAATTGCATAAGGCTGTACTACAAAACCTCCGTTTGCAAATGCACCATATGCTCTTGTAAATTCAAACAACTTAACGCCATTTGACCCTAAAGCAATTGTATAATCATACTCTAGAGGTGTTTCTATACCGAGAACTCGAACAATTTGAATTACTGAACGTATTCCTACTTCTTTAATCATTCTTGCAGCACATACGTTTGAAGATAACATTAAAGCTTTGTATACAGGTATTTTTCCTCTATATTTATTTCCGTAATTGTGCGGTGACCACTGACCAATAGTAATAGGTCTATCTTCAATCATATCATTCGGAGTTATACCTTTTTCCATAGCAGCTGCATAGACAAAAGGTTTAAATGAGGATCCCGGAGGTCTAACCGCTTGAGTAACTCTATCATATTGACTTTTTGTATAATCTTTTCCACCAGAATATACAAGTATTTTGCCATCAATAGGACTAAATGCAAAAACTGCAGCCTGGTTATTATCACCGGTTAAGCCCCAATTTCTTAAATTTTTCAAAATAGCTTCATTAGCAGCTTTTTGAGCTTTATAATCAAGAGTTGTTACAACTTTATACCCGCCTTGAGAAATTTCAGTTTCATCAAAGCCTAATTTTTCTAACTCTTTCATTACATAATCACAAAAATACGGAGCTTTATTAGTTGTATAATATTGAGGAACTTTTGCAAGATGAACTTTTTCTTCTTTCGCTTTTTCATATTCCTCAGTTGTAATATATCTCATTTTATACATTCTCGTAAGAACTTGATTACGTCTTTTTACAGCTAATTCCATATTATTAAATGGATTATATACTGAAGGTGCTTGCGGCAATCCTGCTATCAATGCCAGTTCTGCCAAGTCACAATTTTTTAAATGCTTATCAAAATATATCTGTGCAGCTCCTTCTACTCCATAAGCACCTGCGCCAAGATATACATTATTCATATACATTTCCAAAATTTGATCTTTAGAAATTGTTTTTTCAATCCTTGCGGCAATAAACAATTCTTTTAATTTTCTGTCAAATGTTCTTTCATTATTTAAGAACAAGACTCTTGCAAGCTGTTGAGTAATAGTACTTGCGCCTTGAACGACATGGCCTGCTAAGACGTTTTGAATTGTAGATCTTGCCAGACCTGTAATATCATAACCATGGTGGTGATAAAAATTCTTATCTTCTGTAGCTATTAAGGCTTTTTTCAAATTATCGGGAATATCATTCAATTCAATTTTTTCATAAGTATAAGCAGTAAAAGTCTTTATAATTTCCCCATCACCAGAATAAATTTTCGTAACAATATTTGGCTTAAATTGCTCTAAATTGTTGATTGGCGGAAGAGAAGAAAGGTAAAGTTCTAAAGATGCAACACCTGCAAGTGCACAAGCACAACCTAATATGAAAATAAATTTCAATGTAGAAAAAAAGCCTCCGCCTTTTTTAGCTCTTTTAGATATGTTAGCTTTTGCCATTTCTCTTGCTGTGTAATTTCTATTTACATAATATTTTGACATGAATACTCCCTCATCAACTTCCATAATATTAATATAAAATAATTTTCTTGGCAAATATGGTATACTATTTTTATGAATATACCTGATTTTATATTTGTAATAATAAATGAAATCCGCTCATATTTTGTACCTGAAAAAGTCTCCTACGAAATAACAGGAGAATGCAAAAAGTGCGGAAAATGCTGTAACTACATGTACAGCTATGACACATATACTGAAAAAGAATTTAAAATAATGCAATTTCTATTTCCTGCATATAAAAGATTTTATATAAAAGGAAAAGATGAAGAAGGAAATTTAATTTTTGCCTGCAAACTTGTCACAAAAGATGGACTATGTTCTGATTATGAACACAGATTGAGAATGTGCAAAAATTACCCTGCTAAAAAAATCTTTTACCCTGCCAAACTTCATGAAGGGTGCGGATATAAAGTTAACATAAAAACATTTGAAGATTACCTTAAAGATTAAAAAGCATCAGTTTTAATCGGATTTTTAAATTTGGTAATATTTCCTTGGAATAACAATTTAACAGTACCTACAGATCCGTTTCTGTGTTTTGCAATAATAATTTCAGATTCACCTTTTGACTGCGCTTTTGCAGCAGCATCTTCTTCGCCATCTTCAGCTTTTCTGTAATATTCGTCACGATAAATAAACATTACAATATCAGCATCTTGTTCGATAGATCCTGATTCTCTCAAATCTGAAAGCATCGGACGTTTATCAGTTCTTGATTCTACTGCACGAGATAACTGAGATAGCGCAATTACCGGCACATCTAATTCTTTTGCAAGGATTTTTAAACCTCTTGATATTGCAGAAATCTGTTGCATACGATCTTCTCTGCCTGCACTTTCCATTAATTGAAGATAATCAATCAAAATAAGCCCAAGATCTTTTTCTTCCATTTTCAATCTTCGGCATTTTGCACGAATATCCGTAATCGTACATCCTGATGTATCATCAATATAAATAGGAGCTTGAGCAAAAGCATTCATGGCTGTAGCCAATTTTTCCCAGTCCTTGCTTTGCATATTACCGGTTTTTACCCTTTGAGAATCAATTTCAGCTTCTGAACATAACATACGCTGCATCAACTGATCCTTTGACATTTCAAGAGAGAATATTGCAACAGGAACTTTTGCCTTTAGAGCAACATTTTGTGCAATATTTAATGCAAAAGCTGTTTTACCCATTGCAGGGCGGGCTGCAAGGATTATCAAATCTGATTTTTGTAAACCGTTTAATATAGCATCCAATTCATAAAAATCAGTCGGAATCCCTGTTAATTCATCTTTATGCTCATAACGATATTCAATTTTTTCATAAGTATTTAAAACCAAATCTTTTACATGTACCAAATCGGTAGTTGCTTTTTTAGAAGCGATGTCAAATATAAGTTTTTCGGCACTATCAAGGGATTGATCAATCGGGTTTACATCGTATCCAAAAGATACTATTTCTGAACCTGCGTTAATTAAGGCTCTTTTTATTGCTTTTTCCTGAACAATTTTTGCATAATATTCAATATTTGAAGTTGTAATTGTCTTGTAGCATAAATCGTTAACAAACGCACGACCGCCAATTGTTTCCAGTTTTGAATTGTAATTCAAAACATCAGATACAGATACAATATCAATTCTTTCATTACTGTTAAAAAGCTGTAGCATAGCCTCATAGATATATCTGTGTGCAGGTTTGTAAAAACTTTCAGGTTTAAGAGTTTCTACAACTTTTGTAATTACATTAGGATTTACTAAAATTGCACCCAAAACAGCTTCTTCAGCTTCAATATTCTGCGGTAACATCCCTAAATTATTTTCTTTTTCTTTTACTGCCATGCTTAATTTTTCTCCTGTTACCACATGATATTACATAAAAAATAATTTTGCATGTAAAGAATTATTGACAAAAATATTTTATCATTCAAAAATCTATTTATATGAAAAAAACATTTTTAAATTTTAAAGCATTTATTCTAAGTCAAAAATCACAACTTCCTAATGAAATAGGAAAAATTTTATTAAGAGAAGCTATCCAGATATCTTCTGCAGAATCCTGCACCGGCGGACTTATAAGTTCAAGATTAACAGATGTATCAGGAAGTTCTGCCTATGTAAGAGCGAACTTCGTAACATATTCGAACGAAGCTAAACACAGAATTTTGAATGTTTCAGAAGATACATTAAAAAACTACGGGGCTGTAAGTGAAGAATGCGCCAAAGAAATGGCTCAAGGCCTTTTACAGCTTACGAAAAGCGATATTGTAATTTGTACAACAGGTGTTGCAGGCCCGACAGGCAGTGAAGCAAAACCTGTAGGTTTGATGTATGCAGCTTGCGGTTACAACGGTAAAATTACAGTTAAAAAATTTGAGCTTAACCCTGCATACAACAGAAAAAATATGAAATTTATGTTCTCAGAAGAAGCTCTAAAATTTGTTCTTGAAACATTAAAACAGTAATAATTATTTCATAATTATTTCAGCAATAACTTCTGGGAATTCATCCATTAAAATTTCAGCGAATTTTTCAGTATCCATTTGAGTAATTACCAAAGATAATAAATCATTAGGCAATTCTGTAATCATATTTTGAATATATTCCGGTTCAATCACAGACATACCTTTAATAATTTCAGGCTGCTGTTTTTCTCTGTTCATAATTGTAGTATAAGCTTCTGCATCAAATAACTGGAACCATTCTTCATGTTCTTTACCTAAAGATAAAACTAATTGCTGCTTTTGCGTTGGTTGAAAAGCTTTAAGAGCGTCTTGATATTCCAAGGGGTTCAATCCGCCAAATTCTTTAGACAAATCAATACTGTCCATATTGTCATGGGCTTCTCCTGTAATCTGCTCTAGCACTTGAGCTACATATTCAGGTGGTATTGATTGCATATGCTTTAGAATTTTATTTTTATCAATTTCTGTACTTGTCAAAAATTTATCTAATTGTTCTTCAGGCATCAATTGAACTATTTCTTCTTTTGAAAAAAGTTCAAAAGCAGTATTTACAAGCTGTTCAGATGGTAATTCCTCAAGCATTTTCATTAACTTATCCTGAGAAAAATAAAACAACCCCTGAAGCATATCACTTTCTTCCATTTCCGGTAAAAATACCTGTAATTGCTGAGCTGTTAATTCTCGCAAAATCATGTATTTATTTTCTGTGTCCGCTAAGTCAAAAAGCTGCATTATAAGACTCGTATTTGAAGTTAACTCTTGAGCCAATTCAATTGCATATTGATTTCCAGATGCAGCTTCTGCTTCAAGAATTTCATCAACAGACATATTTGCATATTTTTCTTCAAAAGTTACTTGGCTTATATGCAATATATTCTGCAAATATTCAAGATTAGAATCAATTACTAAACTCATAGTACTCCTGTATATATACTAAAATATTAAACGGTTAAGGATTTCAAAATCTTTAATGATTGTAACTTTTCGTAATAAATTGGATGTTATTTAATTAAAAAATATACGCAAAAAAATTTTTCTTTTAGTGTTAATATTGACAATATGATCACATTATTTTCAAATTATGGAATTCAAAATAAATATACCCCGACTTTTCAAGCATATGAAAAAACATTTATGATGCTAAAACCTGATTCATTCAAAAGAAATCTTGATACAATTATAATGAAAAGATTAAACGATAATAACTTAGAAATTATTCAACAATGGGAAGGGATTGCTCCTCGTAAAAAACTTGAAGGAAACTACGAACAATATAAACATAAATCATTCTTCAAACAATGGATTGATTTTCTGCAATCCGGTAAAATTCGAGCATTATTAGTAGGTGGAGAAGATGCAATAAGCAAAACCAGCTCAATTAAAAGAGAAATCAGAAATGAATTTGCACCGGGAGAAAAACAAGCCAATTTAATACATTCTTCAGATGATGTTACTTCTGCAAAAAAAGAAATTTCAAATTTCTTTGATATTGAAGTGTAAAAAATTTAAAGTATTAAAATTAAAATAATAAATTTTAATCAGATTCTCTTTTATACATAAAATTTTTCTGATCACTTGACTGAGAGTAGCTATCAGGTTGTATGATAAAATTAAAGATTAAAAAGGAGGCAAATATGTCAGATAAAAAAACTTTAATTGCATACTATTCTCACTCAGGCAACACAAAAAAAGTTTCAGAAAAAATTCAAACTATCACAGGCGGTAATATGTTTGAAATCCAACCTGTAAATAAATATTCAAACAACTACAACGAAGTTGTAAATCAAGCAAAAATTGAAAACAAAAACGATACAAGACCTGAACTTATCAGCAACGGTGATATACAAAATTATGATATAATCTTTGTAGGTACACCGGTCTGGTGGTATACAATGGCATCACCTGTCAAAACTTTTTTAGCATCTCATAATTGGGATAACAAAGTTATAGTTCCATTTTGTACACATGGCGGAGGCGGAGCTTCAAATACCTACAGAGATATTCAAAAAATTGCACAAAATGCAAAAGTTCTTAACGGATATACATCTTATGAAAACTCTGCTAAAATAGAAGACATAAAGACTTGGATTAATAACTTAAATTTATAAGAGAGGAAAACTCATGAAAAGACGTGATTTCATAATAAATTCAGCTTTAGCAATAGGCGGAGCGGCAATTTTATCAGGCTGCGGCAAAAAAGAGATTAAAAAAGCAGAAGGACAAGTTGTCAGAAGAAAGTTTGCCAATATTGATACCCCTTTAATTGCATTAGGTTGTATGCGACTTCCCATGCGTGATGGGAAAATCGATATGGTGGAATTAGACAAAATGGTCGAATATGCAATGGCACATGGTGCAAATTACTTTGATACCGCATACATGTACGTAGATGGTAAATCAGAAAATGCAATAGGCGAAATTTTGAAAAAATACCCTAGAGAAAGTTTCATTTTAGCTGATAAATGCCCCGCATATCTTGTAAATTCACCATCAGATGTAAGAAAACTTTGCGAAGAACAGTTAAAAAAATGCCAAGTAAAATATTTCGACAATTACATGGTACACAATATCAATAAAAATTCTTTAAGCAATTACCGCGATAATAATATGTATGATGAACTTGTAAAACTAAAAAAAGAAGGAATCGTCAAACATATCGGCTTCTCATTCCATGGGGATCCTCAAATGCTTAGAGAAGTAATCAAAGAGCACAAATGGGATTTTTGCCAATTACAAATCAATTACTTAGACTGGGAAGTTGTAAATGCTGATGAATTATACCAAATAGCAGATGAAGCAGGAGTTCCTGTAATAGTTATGGAGCCTTTAAGAGGCGGAGTATTATGTAATCTTCCTCAAAAAGCTAAAGATAAATTAAAACAAGAATGCCCAAATGACACTCAAGCATCATTCGGTCTAAGATGGGTTGCAGGTCGCCAGAGAGTATTCACGATACTTAGCGGAATGAGTAATTTACAACAACTGAAAGAAAATATTGATACTTTCGTAAATTACAAAGCTATAACTGAAAAAGAAGAAAAAGTTGCTCATGATATAGCTCAAATAATCCAATCAGGCGGAGCAATCAGCTGTACTGCTTGTAAATATTGTATGGAAGTCTGCCCGAGAGGCATAAATATTCCTGCTATATTCGGGCTATACAATATGTTCAAAGGCAATACCGCCCCCAACGCAAGTTTTATGTTTGTCTACAACTATAATGCTCTTGATGAATCTACAAGAGCTGACAAATGTATAAAATGCGGTCTTTGCAGCAAAAATTGTCCGCAATCGCTGGATATTCCTAAACTGCTTGCAGATGTTGATAAAAAAGTTAAAGAAGTAGAAAAGAGCATGAAATAATGAAACACATATACAAAATTAGATTTTCAATAGCAATTATTTCCCTATTGCTTGCAATTGCAGGGATATGCGGACTATTTTATTTCCTAAAAATATTTGATATTCAATTTTTACCTGTATTACAAAGAGTTTTTATAGATTTTTCTATCACTACATTATTATTGCTTTTAGGAATTATTATCTTAACTCTTATTTTTGGGCGACTTTATTGCTCGCTATTATGCCCTTTAGGGATTCTTCAAGAAATTGCAGGAAATTTGTTGTTTAGAGGGAAACGCAAAAATAAATATACAAAAAATTACCCGATAAAATATTTTATTGCTGCAATAACTTTAGGTGTTCTGGCAGGTGGAAGTGCCATTGCAATAAGATATATTGAACCTTATACATATTTCGGTTCAGCCTTTACATTATCAATTACTGGGCTTTCAGCAATTACAGTTATATTAATTTTAACATTTTTCAAAAACAGATTTTTCTGCACAAATATTTGTCCTGCAGGCACTATACTCGGGCTGATTTCAAAATTTTCTCTAAACAAAATCTATATTGACAAAGAGATTTGTGTATCTTGCGGAATGTGCGAAAAGAATTGCCCGTCAGGCTGTATAAATTCTAAAGAGAAAAACGTTGATAACGAAACTTGCGTCAAATGTTTAAAATGTCTTGATTTATGTCCTAAAAACGGAATTAAATACGGGAGAAAACCAAAAGAAGAAATTAAATTCAGCCCAAAACGCCGTGAAATTATTACAGGAATCACAGCAGCTGCAGTATTTGGAGCAATGATTAAGGTCGGATTAGTTGTAAAAGACAAAATTGTTGAAAAATTCAAAGACATAATTTTACCACCAGGAGCAGAAAGCGAAGAAAGATTTGCAAACAAATGCTATAACTGCAACCTTTGTGTAGAAAATTGTCCTAATAAAATTATCGCAAAAGCAGATGATAAATTTCCGACAGTTCACCTTGATTACTCAAAAGGCTGCTGCGATAAAGATTGCAACAAATGCGGACAAGTGTGCCCGACAGGTGCAATAAAAAGATTAAGTCTTGAAGATAAACAAAAAACAAGAATAGCTATGGCAATGATAATTGAGGACAAATGCGTTAATTGCGGACACTGTATCAAAGCCTGCCCATACGGAGCTATTACAAAAGGCGAAAACGGAATTATCATCAATGCATCAAAATGTATAGGCTGCGGAGCTTGTAAATTAAGATGCAGACACGATGCTATTGAAATATTTGCAGTAAAAAAACAGACTTTAATATAATTTTTGAAAGGAGAAATCTAAAATGTCACTTGGAATAACAGAAATATTACTAATATTAGTTGTTATAGTGCTGCTATTTGGCGGGAAAAGAATCCCTGAAATTGCAAGAGCATTCGGACGTGCATCTTATGAATATAAAAAAGCTAAAAATGTAATTCAAAAAGAAGCAGAAGATCTTAAAAACGAGATTGAAGAAACACAAGAAAAACCTGAAGAATATAAACCAAAAGACGTTTAATAATGAGTAATATTGAAGATAAAGACGAAAGTATAATTTCTCATATCGAAGCCTTTAGGGAAATGCTGATAAAATGTATAAGCTGTTTAGGGATAATTATAATTCCTGTACTTTTTGTCGCTCCCAAGTGCTTAAATTTGCTTATCAAACTCCTCATAAGAGATAATAATATAGCATTAAATTATTTTTCTCCTGTGGAAGTATTTCTGTTGCAGATCAAACTCGCACTTGTGATAGATGTAATTCTGTGTTTTCCATACATCGCAAGACAAGTCTGGAAATTCTTTGCACCTGCTTTGTATGAGCATGAAAAAAAATTTATTAAATCAATAGTTTTTACATCTTCAACCCTTTTTATATTAGGTGCTTTATTTTGTTTGTTCATAATCCTTCCTTTGATAATAAACTTCGGTATGAGCTTTGCAACACAAAATATAAAAGCTGTATTAGGAATTTCAAATGTAATTAACCTGTCATTATGGATGACATTAGCTTTCGGACTTATGTTTCAACTACCGCTAATTACATATTCACTAATCAAATCAGGCTTTGTTGAATACAAAACATTTGAGAATATGCGTCCCTATGTTATTGTGAGCATTTTAATTATTGCAGGAATTCTCACACCACCTGATATTTTAAGCCAAGTATTACTTTTCACACCAACATATTTGTTATTTGAATTAGGATTGTTATTTGCCAAAGCGAAAACAAAGAAAGAAAAAGATGAGTAAATATATAGAATTAGATTTTGCAAAACTTGATATAGACAGAATAAAACGCCGCGGATATGCAGAAGCAGTGTTTTGTGAATGCAAAACTGAAGAACAATTAATCAAAATATTTGAAACATTTTATAAAGCAGGTTCAAATGTTTTAGGTACAAGAGCTAATAAAACACAGGCAAAAGTGTTACAAAAAAAATTCGGTGACAAAATCAAATATGATGAAACTTCAAAAGTTGTAACACTAATTCAAAATGAAATTAAAAAAATAGGAGAAATAGCAATCTGTACAGGCGGTACAGGAGATATTCCCGTTGCAGAAGAAGCTGCTCTCACTGCAGAATTTTACGGAAGCAATGTAAAAAGATATTATGACATTGGCGTTGCAGGAATTCACAGACTTTTTGACAAAATTGAAGATATAAAAAAAGCTAACGCAATTGTAGCTGTCGCAGGAATGGAGGGAGCACTAGGCGGAGTTCTTGCGGGAATGGTGGATATTCCTGTAATAGCTGTTCCGACATCTGTCGGATACGGCGCAAGTTTTCAAGGGCTTTCGGCACTTCTTACAATGCTTAATTCCTGTGCAGAAGGAATGACTGTTGTAAACATTGACAATGGCTATAATGGCGGATACAGTGCAAGTCAAATAAACAGATTAATCGAGAGGAAAAAATAATATGGATTTATATTTTGAATGTAATTCAGGAATTTCAGGCGACATGTCTGTCGGAGCTTTGCTTGATTTGGGTGCAGATAAAGACGTTTTAGAAAAAGCTCTTGCGTCTATGAAACTTGATAACGAATTTCAATATAAAATTACAAAACAAATGGTAAATGCAATTTCAACAACTGATTTTGATGTAATCTTACCTGAGCACAAACATCATGAGCATAATCACGAGCATCACCATGAACACAGAAATCTTAATGATGTAAATGAAATTATTGACAAAGCTGAAATTAGTGAAAATGCAAAAAATTTAGCAAAAAAAATATTCAAAATAGTTGCAGAAGCAGAAAGTAAAGTCCACAACAAAGACATCTCAGAAATACACTTTCACGAAATAGGAGCAATTGATTCTATTGTAGATATTGTAAGTTTTGCCGTACTTTATGACAACTTAAAACCTGAAAAAGTCTATTTTTCAACACTGACAGAAGGTCAAGGAACAGTCACCTGTCAGCACGGAGAATTGTCAGTACCTGTACCTGCAGTATGCGAAATAGTTTCAAAATACGAAATTCCGATAAAAATTACAAATAACCAAGGAGAAATGGTGACACCTACAGGTGCGGCAATAGTTGCATCTTTATATACAGGTGAAAGTCTTCCTGAAGAATTTGTAATAAAAAAAGTCGGATATGGCAGAGGTAAAAGACCTTACAAAAACCCTATATTAAGAGTAATGAAAATAAAATAAAAAAGGAGAAAATTATGCATTTAGGAAACGGTATTATTTGTCCTGTAACAGGAATTCCAATGTTAATAGCTGCAGGAGTAACAGCTTTTTATGCTTTCAAAAAAGCAAAAAAAGATTTTTCAAAAGACAAAATCCCATATACAGTAGCTTTAACTTCTTTTGTATTTGCACTACAAATGATAAATTTTGCAATTCCTCAGACAGGTTCTAGCGGGCATATAATCGGAGGAATTCTTCTTGCTATATTATTAGGACCTTCAACAGCTTTTCTTGCTATGTGCAGTATTTTAATTGTACAAGCACTATTGTTTGCTGACGGAAGTCTTATGGCACTTGGGTGCAATATTATAAATATGGGAGCTTTAGCATGTTTTGTTGCATATCCGCTTTTTTACAAACCGCTTGAAAAACTCAACAAACCATTTTTAGGTGCATTTATGGCATCTGTAGTTGCACTTCAATTAGGTTCAATCGGAGTCGTTATAGAAGGAGCTTTATCAAGTTCAATTGCAATAAATTCAATCCTTAAATTTACAGGTCTTATGCAGGCAATACATCTTCCTATCGGAATAGTTGAAGGATTTTTAACAGGGTTTGCTATTTATGCAGCTAAAAAATTCGATTACAAAAAACTGTCAATTTGTTTTGGCACTTTAGGTTTTGTATTAGCAGGATTTATTTCTCAATACGCTTCTCAAAAACCTGACGGACTTGAATGGTCTTTATTGAATATCCAAAATTCAATTATTCCTCAAGTACAAGGACAATTATTTGCAATTTCACAAGCTGTGCAAGCGAAAACAGCAATTCTCGCAAATATTTCATCAATACCTGCAAATATTTTAGGATTTTTAGCTATAAGCCTTGTAATGTATGGAATTTGTATACTTATCAGCTTAAAAAAAGGTGCATTATTGAATGAAGAATAAATTTATTAAATTACAAAATAACTTATCCGAACTGAATGAGCAAGGCATATGTCTTGCTTTTTCAGGCGGAATTGACAGCACAGTACTTCTTTATTTATGCAAAAACTTAAATACAACAGCAGTAACATTCAAATCAGTACTCCAAACAGACAAAGAAATTGACGATACAAAAAACTTATGCAATTTTTACGGAGTTCCCCAAAAAATCATAGAATATTACCCATTAGAAAATCAGATTATTAAAAATAACCCCAAAGACAGATGCTATCATTGTAAAAAGCTATTTTTTTCTCAACTCAAAGATTTTGCCGGCGAAAGATTTGTAATAGACGGGACAAATGCAGATGATCTGAAATCATACAGACCGGGAATAAAAGCACTAAAAGAATTAGAAATTATCTCCCCTCTTGCTGAATTTGGAATTACAAAAGAAGAAATTCGAAAATTTGCAAAAATTTCAGGAATAACAATTTATGACAAACCTTCGACCCCTTGTTTTGCAACCCGTTTTCCATACGGTACAGAATTAAGTGAAACACTTTTAAACACTGCTAAAAAAGGTGAAGAAATCATAAAAAGTTACGGTATCAAAAACTGCAGATTTAGAATTCACAAAGATATAGCTCGTATAGAAATCCAACTTAATAATATAGTGGAATTTTTTAAATACAGAGCTGATATTATTCAAAATCTGAAAAAAGAAACAAATTTAAAGTATTTTACGCTTGACCTGGAGGGCTTGCGAAGCGGAAGCATGGATATATAAATTTTATCTGTCGAACATATTTGAACGACAGATAAAATTAATTTCTAAAATTTTGGATTATTTTCTATAACCGCATTTTGGACAAACTCCTTCAGGAGTAAGGGTTATACCACAAAGAGGACAGCGATCAATTGTTTTTGTAACTTTGTATTCTTCTGATGCAGTATTATCTCCGCTTACAAAAGTTATTTTGGCAATATTCAACTTGTCTTTTAACAAGTCATAAACAATTTTGATCATACCTTCTACAGTCATTGTTTCTTTTGTAACAACAATTCTGCAATCAGGATATGCCGTTGCAAGTTCCGTTTTAAAAGCTTCACCTTTCATTGTATTTTGCGGAGCACCGTTTTTAATACCCTGTTTTTCATAAACCTCTAAGATAGCCGGTAAAAGAGGATCATCTTCACGCAAAATCGTAGCATGGTCAAAATTTTTCAGAACATTCCACGCGGTCTTTTTAATTTCATTACAAGGGAAAACCATATTTACTCCCGGATTAATACTGTCTTCAACCTCTATAGTCAAAGTCCCTGTATGACCATGTAAATACTGAGCTTCGCCTTTGAAACCGTAAAATCTGTGTGCATACTGCAAGTCAAAAGTTGTAATTGCTTTCATAATTTTCCTCCTTTTTTTATAATTTTATATAAATAAATTGGAATTTGAATTACTACTCTCGGCTATATATTTTGCCACTCCGCCGATTTCTACACCGTCAATAAGTTCTTCTTTTTTGATACCCATTACATCCATGCTCATCTGACAGGCAATAAATTTAACTCCAGTTGCTTGAGCTTGAGTAATTAATTCTTTTAAAGTTGAAATATTTTTGTTTTTCATAACCCATTTCATCATCATAGAACCAAATCCGCCCATATTCATTTTTGATAGAGTTAATTTATCAGCACCTTTCGGCATCATAAATCCAAACATTTTATCAATAAATGATTTTTTAACTGTTACATTTTCTTTTCTCAAAATATTTAAACCCCAGAAAGTAAAAAATAATGTAACATCATATCCGCTTGCTTTAGCACCGTTAGCTATAATAAAAGCAGCAAGAGCTTTATCTAAGTCGTTTGAAAAAACAACTATTGTTTGGGCATTTTTAGTCGGAAGTTGCTTATTTTGATTTTTCATAATTGCTTGACCTTTTTGAATTGTTGCAACAATTTTTTTATCTTTGTTATCTAAATTAAGCAAAGTGTTATTTGTAGAATTACACCAAGCCTCAACATCTGCATAAAAGCCCTTATCAGTTGATGAAATTTCTAATATGTCACCATCTTGAATATTTGAGATATTTTCCGCTAATTTCATAATCGGCCCCGGGCAAGAAAGCCCGCAAGCATCAACTTTCAAAACATTTTCACTTGATTTTACAAGAGCTTGTGCGCTAATTTTTTTTGTAACTTTGCTTTCTTTATCTCTTTGAATTTCTTTATAAAGCTTCATGCCTGCCATCAAAGAATACACGTTGTTAAATCCTTTTTGGATCAAAATTCTTGATGCAAGATAACTTGTGTATCCTGAATCACAGACTAAAATAACTTTCTTGTCAGTCGGAATTTCACCTGCTCTTTCTCTTAATTGTGCAAGCGGAATATTTACAGCCCCATCAATTGTTTTTGTATTGTAACTTGCTGGAATTCTCACATCAACAACAAACGAACCTTCAATATCTTCATAATAAGCAGGTTTTACAAAACCTCTCAAAACGTTATCAGCACACATTCCTAAAATATTTACAGGATCTTTTGCTGAAGAATAAGGCGGAGCATAGCATAATTCACTATCCAATAAATCTTGAATATTACCACCATTTCGCATTACAGAAGATATTACATCAATCCTTTTTTCAACACCTTCTTGTCCTACAGCTTGTGCACCAAGGATTTTCCCTTCATTATTAAATAACAATTTGTAAAAAGTAGATGTTGCGTCAGGATAATATCCCGCATGAGAGTTTCCGAATGTTAAAATTTTCCAATATGGAATCCCCTCTCTTTTTAAAAGCTTTTCGTTATAACCGACTGCAGCTACCGTATAGTCAAATACTTTCAAAACAGATGTACCTTGAGATTTTTTATACACTGAATTTATCCCAAAAATGTTATCCGCAATAATTCTTCCTTGTCTGTTTGCAGGCCCTGCTAAAGTAATAAGAACATCTTCCCCTGTCACAAAGCTTTTGACTTCAACACTGTCACCACCTGCAAAAATATCAGAATCAGATGTCTGCATACAATCATTCACCTTAATTCCACGATTAACTTCTAAACCGGTTTTTTGAGCTAAAGTCGTTTCTGGTTTGACACCGATTGATAAAATTACAATATCAGAAGAAATTTTTCTGCCAGATGTTAATTCTATTTCGTTATCGCTAAAACTTTTAACCCCATCTGATAAAATTAATTCTACGCCATTCGCTCTCATCTCATTTTGAGCAAAACATGCTACTTCATAATCAACAGGAGCTAAAATTTGGTCTGATAACTCTACAAGTTTTGTATCAATTCCAATATGTGCAAGGTTTTCAGCCATTTCAACTCCTATAAAACCTCCACCTACAACAACAGCATTTTTAATATCATTTTTAGCAACATAATCTTTTATTTTGTCAGCATCTGCTAATGTTCTGACAGTAAAAATGTTTTTATTATCAATCCCCTCTAAATTCGGTCTAATAGGATTTGCCCCCTGAGCCAAAACTAATTTATCATAATAAAATTTTTCATTGCTTTGAGTGAGCACATATTTTTCATTCCTGTTAATTTCAACAACTTCACAGTTCAATTGAACATTGATATTAAACATATTTTTAAAACGTTCAGGATTAGATACAAGTATTTTTTCTCTATCTGAAATCACATCTGAACAATAATAAGGAAGCCCGCAATTTGCAATTGAAACTTCATTAGTACGCTCCAAAATCGTAATTTCACAATTCTCATCTAGTCTTCTTAATCTTGTTGCACAGCTTGCACCGCATGCTCCGCCGCCTATTATAATTACTTTCATTTAACCCTCTTTCAAGTTTTCATATATTCGTATATTCATATATTTATATTATCAGATTATTTATTATTAGTCAATAGATAATTTGACAATATTCGCATATTGTAATATTCTTATAATATGAAAAATGAAAATATCGATATAGATGAATACACTACAATTTTTAAAGCACTTGCACATCCGACAAGATTGACTATTGCCTATAATTTGATGTCACAGCCTGAATGTAATGTAAGCAAAATGTGTGAATGTTTGCAAATACCTCAACCGACAGTTTCACAACACTTGACGATATTGAAAAATGCAAATGTCATTTCAGGACACCGCCATGCAAATCAAATATGTTATAAAGTCGAAAATCCGAAAGTTATAAAAATTTTAAAACAACTTGCTAAAGATTAATTTGACCTTGTTAAATACTTATTTCTAGATTTTCTAAAATTATTTTTAAATAAAAGAGAATTAAGTTCTTATTTCCAATAAACTTTGAATTTTTCAATTTCTTCAAGAGTTTTGTGATAATCCCCCTTGAAACAAATCGTTCTGTCATCAATGTAAAGATATGACGGTAATTTTACATTAGTTACATCTTTAAAAAACTTATCTAAATTATTATTAATTAGCCATTTAGTGGCAAGCATCAAGTTTCTTGATGTAAAAAGATACAATTCAGCACTTTGAGATAATGTTTCTAAAAACTCATAAGCCCCGACTTTAATTTCAGGAATGTAATTTTCATTGAATTTCTTTTTCCCGTACTCATTTAGTACACCGTCTAAATCTATAAGTATCTTTTTAGTGAACATAAAATTACCTTACCAAATGGACTGTCATTCCTGTTAATAATGTTCTAATAATAACATAATTGGAATATGAGTCAAGATATTAGACAAATATTAGCAAATAATATTAAAAATCTGCGAACACAGAAAAAGTTAAGCAGGGAAGAATTATCTTTAGTTTTAGGAGTTGATAATTCTTATTTGTATCTATAGGCAAAACAAATTCAAAATTATATAAACAAATTAAGTCTATGCTTAATGAAATGAATAAAAAAGTTATTGAAGAAGCAATAATTAAATAATAAAGGTTAATATTATTTCCAGTAAACTTTGAAGTTTTCAATTTCTTCAAGAGTTTTGTGATAATCCCCTTTGAAACAAATCGTTCTATCATCAATGTAAAGATAAGACGGTAATTTTACATTAGTCACATCTTTAAAAAACTTATCTAAATTGTTATTAATTAGCCATTTAGTTGCAAGCATCAAATTTCTTGATGTAAAAAGATACAATTCAGCACTTTGAGATAATGTTTCTAAAAACTCATAAGCCCCAACTTTAATTTTAGGAATGTAATTTTCATTAAATTTTTCTTTTCCATACTCATTTAGTACGCCGTCTAAATCTATAAGTATCTTTTTAGTGAACATAAGCCCTTTTGTCCGCCTCACAGTTTGTCTATATTGTCATTATAGCGGACAATTTAATTATGGACAAGGTTTTATTACAAAAATTAGCAAATCGAATAAAAGAGTTAAGAAAAATACATAAGTACACTCAAGACGATTTAGCAGATTTAGCTCAAATTGCACGTTCCACTTTAGGGAACATTGAAACTGCTCAAAATGATGTAACCTTTTCCAAATTAAATAAAATAGCCAAAGCTTTTAATCTAACATTAGCTGAATTTTTAAATTTTTAGTTAGTATCAAAATCTCATTGATAATTTAGGTCATCTCAATTTGCAAGCTATAAATAAACTTATGTTTCAAGATTAAAAACACAAAAAGATTATATTCGCTAGATTTTTTGTTATTTATAGCTAATATATTATACATTTTCTACTTAAATGTAGAGACTTAGATAATATATTATACGATATATATTCTAGATAGAATACAACATAATGAAGTTGTGTTGTATTTTGAGGGTAAATATATGTGGGTAGGGGTTAATGAATTTTTTGCAGGTGGAAGTATATTCTTAACATTGCTGAAATCTTTGAACACTTTTTGAACGCTGTTTAAATGTCGTTTAAATGGTGTTTAAATTTTGTGTCATTCGACTTTACTTTTTATAGAAAAGAAGCAATCATAGTCTGTGATTAGACGAGTTTAAAATGAATGTAGTACAACCTATAAAAAAGCTAGAAGATATTCAAAAGATTAAAAAATATTTGGCAAAAAAGCCAAGAGATGCACTGCTTTTTAGTTTCGGGATAAATACAGGGCTTAGAATATCTGATATATTATCTCTTGATGTAGGGGACGTAAAGGGTCAAGATTATATTGAAATAAGAGAGAAAAAGACGAATAAGTATAAGAAATTTCCGCTTAATAGGTTTTTGAAAGAGGAGATTGATTTATTTGTAGAAGGTTTGCCGAGTGAACAACCGCTTTTTTATACTCAAAAACATTACAGGTTGGATAGAGCACAGGCATATAGAATTTTGAATAAGGCAGCACAAGCTGTTGGCGTGAAGGAAAGAATCGGAACACATACACTAAGGAAGACATTCGGGTATCATCATTATAAAAAATATAATGATATAGTACTCCTGCAAAAAATCTTTAACCACTCCTCGCCATCAGTAACACTTTGCTACATTGGCATCGAACAAGACACAATCGACGAAAGTTATATGAATTTTTATCTGTAGAAATGTTATAGTGGATAATAGACGTAAAAATAATTATTTATAGCTTCCGATTTTTCTGCCGTATTTGTCGTATTCGGTAATTTTACCAGATGAGTCTTTTTTGAATGTTCCTACTTTTTGACCGTACTTATCGTATTTTGTAGTTACGCCATTAGAATTTGTTTTGTAACTACCAGTTTTCTGTCCATACTTATCGTAGGAATTATATCCTGAAGAGGTCTTTTTATAGCTTCCAGTTTTTTGACCGTACTTGTCATATTTATTATAGCCAGATGATGTTTCCTTATACGAGCCTGTTTTAGAACCGTATCTATCATAAGAATTGTAGCCTGAAGTTGTTTGCTTGTATGAACCTGTTTTTTGTCCGTAACGATCATAAGAATTAACAGCAAATACTACATTTGCAAAAAATAACATTAACAATAAAACTAAAAATTTCTTCATACATAACTCCTTTTTATTTAGTATAACGAAAATAAAAGAAGAATTGTTTAATATTAGTGTTAATTAAAATATTAAGGTCTCTTGTTACAAATCCAATAATAAAGCATGTTTATGGTATAATCAGGATATCAATAAAGTGTTCAGGAGAAAAGAATGGCTAAGAAGAAAAGTGAAATATATGGTGCATTATGGGATGCTTGTAATAAATTAAGAGGGGGAATGGATGCCTCTCAATATAAAGATTATGTGCTAACCTTATTGTTCGTAAAATATATTTCAGATAAAGCTAAAGCTGATGCTAATTTTTTAGTTGATGTTCCAGAGGGTGCAAGTTTTGATGATATGGTTAAATTCAAAGGTAAATCCAATATTGGTGAACTTATCAATAAAGAAATATTGGCAAAAATAGCAGAGGCAAACGAAAATCTTCTTGGCTTAATTGATAAAGTTGATTTTGACGATACTCAAAAACTTGGTAATGGGAAAGAGCAAGTTGATAGATTAACAAAACTTATAGCTGTATTTGAAAGAGATGAAATTGATTTTTCTAAGAACAATGCAGAAGGCGACGACTTACTTGGCGATGCTTATGAATATCTCATGGGTAAATTTGCAGCAGAATCAGGCAAAAGCAAAGGTCAATTCTATACTCCTGCTGAAGTTTCCAGAATAATGGCAAAAGTAATTGGTGCAGATAGAATATCAACAGCCAGCACAACAATATATGACCCTACATGTGGTTCTGGTTCTTTGCTTTTAAAAGTAGCATATGAAGCCCAAACAGAAGTTTCTATATATGGTCAAGAAAAAGATAATGCGACTGTAGGTTTAGCTATTATGAATATGTATCTGCATAATAATGAACTTGCAGAAATAAAACAAGGAAACACGATTGCCTCTCCACAATATAAAGATAATGATACAACATTAACAACTTTTGATTTTGTTGTAGCAAACCCTCCTTTTTCAGATAAAGAATGGAGTATGGGAATAACTCCTTCAGAAGATTCTTTCTCTAGATTTGCTTTGGGAGTTCCTCCTGAAAAGAATGGGGACTATGCTTATTTATTGCATTTGTTAAAATCAATGAAACAAACAGGGAAAGGGGCTATAATATTGCCTCATGGAGTTTTATTCAGAGGAAATGCAGAGGCTGATATTAGAAAAGCATTAATTGAAAAAAGATGGATTAAGGGTATTATTTCTTTACCTTCAAACCTTTTCTATGGAACAGGTATTCCAGCTTGCATTATTGTCTTGGATAAAGCTGATGCAGAAACTCGTCAAGGCATTTTTATGATAGATGCAAGTAAAGATTTCATCAAAGATGGAAATAAAAATAGACTTAGAGAGTGTGATATTAAAAAGATTGTTGATACTTTTAATAATATGAAAGAAATCCCTAAGTATTCAAGATTTGTTCCAATTTCCGAAATATCTGAAAAGAATGAATATAATTTAAATATTCCAAGATACATAGACACTCAAGAAGCTGAAGATATCCAAGATATCAATGCACACTTAAATGGAGGAATTCCAAACTTTAATATAGAAGAACTTGATAAGTATTGGCAAGCATTTCCTTCTGCAAAGTTGGATTTATTTGCTGAATATACAGATGGATATTCAAAACTATTGCCTGATTTGGAACAAATCAAACCTACTATTATAAATAGTTCCGACTTTGTATCATATAAAGATAACTACAATAGTGTATTTAAAGCTTGGGCAGAAGAAAATAAGAGTACCTTGTGGAGTATTCCTTTAAACACTAAGCCTAAAAAATTCATTGCTGGTTTAGGTGAAACTGTTTTGACTAAGTATGAGTCTGATAAGCTTACTGATAAATATGCAGTTTACCAGTTACTAATGGAATATTGGCAAGAAACAATGCAGGATGATGTTTATATTATTTCTGAAATTGGTTATAAAATTGAACTTCAGGAGCATCGTGAGACAAAAAATAAAAAAGAAATCATAACTTATTATAATGACTTAGTTCCAGCTCCTTTAGTAGAGAAAAGATATTTCCCTGAAGATTTAGAACAAATTCAAGACAAAGAAAATGAACTTGCTGATGTTCAATCTCAAAAAGAAGAATTTCTTGAAGAAAATTGTTCTGATGAAGGAAAACTTAATGGATTAACTCTAACATACAAAAAGAATATAAAAGGTGTAAATCAAGAAGTTACAGAAGACTTGTATGATGGAGATTCGATGTCTAAAGGCAAGGTTGAAAAATTTATAACTGCCAATAAAAATAATCCAGTATTTGCAGAAGAAATTATACTCCTCAGAAAATATCTTGAAATTCTTGCAAAAGAAGCAAAATTAAATAAAGAAATTAAAGAAATAAAAATAGGTCTATATAATAAAGTTCTAAAGAAATATGCAGAACTTACAGTTGATGAAATAAAGACTTTAGTGGTTGATGATAAATGGCTTGCAACATTAAAAGATAAATTTGAAGAACATCTAAATGATTTGACTCAAGTTCTATCTAAAAGAGTAAAAGAAGTTTCGTTGCGTTATGAATCAACAGTTAGTCAATTAGAAGACAAAAGAGAAGCCTTAAAAGCAAAAGTAAAAGCTCATTTGGCTACTATGGGGTATTAGGATGGATTTAAAACTAGACAAAATAAAAATACAAAATTACAAGTCTGTATATGATAATGAATTAGAGTTTAATAATGATTCTAATAATACATACATATTTGTAGGTAAAAATGGCACTGGTAAAAGTAAGTTATTAGAAGCAATAACAATTTCGCACCATCCTAATAATTGTAAATATATTAAATTATGCACTAAGAAGCATCAACAAAACTTGGACCCCATTGTTATTAATTACATAAGTCTAGTTGAAAATAAAAGACAAGATTACTTAAAAGAAATTAAACAAATACTTACAGCACCGTTGGGTTTCTGGCAAAAATTTAAAGTCCTATCGGTATCACAAGAATATGCACTTGTAAAAGGTAACAATTCTTTTAACAATATTAAAAAATATAATTTATCAGATATACAATATACAAAATATGCATACAGAATAATACCAAAAGAAGAAATTACAGAAGAAAAACCCCAACTATATGAAATTGCAGTTAAAACGAAAGATTTAGATAATACTTACAAACCATTAACAAAATCTTTCATAGAAAATAGTATCTTAAACGCAGTTTTTAATTTTAATATTAATTCTGGTTTATGGACCCCAAATGAAAAAAACATTTTAAATGATTGTATAGATGTATCTCAATTTAGAGGGAATCCAGACATTAACATTCCTATGAAAAACATTTTTTATTTAGCAGGATATAAATCTACTCAAAGGATTGCTTCTATAATAAATGAAGCCATTAATGATACAGTGCAACTACAAACGTTAGAATTCAACTTATCACAAAAAACCACTCAATATATCAAAGAAATATGGAAAGATAAAGACCTAAAAATTAATTTAAAAATAAGCATAAGAAAGGATTCAAATAATCAATACAAAATTTATACAACTCTTTCTGATGAAGATGAAAGAAATGGTATATATTCACTGGAAGATATTAGCGATGGACTAAAACAATTCATATCAATACTTTTAGGATTTAATGTAAAAGTTGGCAATAATAATATAATAGCCATTGATGAGCCAGAAGTACATCTTCACCCATCAGCAGCAATTTATTTAAAAGAAAAGTTACTGGAATTAGGTCAACACAATTATGTATTTTTTTCTACACATACTCCATTTATGATTGATTCAAATGTTTCTCAAAGACATTACAAAGTCAGCAAAAATGAGGGTTTGACTAATATCCATAGATTATTACCTAATACAAATATGAATGATGATGATTTGACTGAAGAATTATTTGGAATTAATACATTACGAGATTTCTATGCTCCCAACAGAATGCTTGTAGAAGGTCAATCAGAGAAAACAATAATTGAATTTGCATTACGACTAAAAAAATCGGAACAATGCATTGTTATAACTAATGGCAAGGGGGACAACACTGTTCAAGTTGCGTCATACATTAACATTAAAAGAGTTAACAATGTCTTAACTATCCTTGATTCTGATAGTTCTGGAATTGCAAATAAAAACAATATAATAAAAATAGGTGGAGTATTTAATAATACAAATGTTTTTAATTTAAAAGATATATGTCCAGAAATTCCAGATTTTGCAACTATTGAAGATTTAATTGATGCAAGGTACATATCTGAACAATATAATGCATTTATGAAAGATAGAGGATACAAAGTTACTAAATTTATTCCAAATGAAGGAGAAGCAATTCTTGTTCAAATAAAAAAGCACTGTTCAATAAACCAAATTAATTTATCAGACGCAGAAATAAAAGACTTAAAAACGTTAATTGCTGAAAACTTTAATATTAGAATAGGTGCATTGAAAAATAAAAGTCCTTATTTAAACAAACTTGCAGATTATATCATCAAATATTTTGCGGAAATAAATAAATCACAAAATTAAAGTTATAAGTAAGAAAGAGAAACATACAAATGACACTACTACACTTATTACAACAAAATGCTGAATGGATGTGTGCTATAGCAATTACTTTCTTTAGTGCTGTGCAATGTTACTTGGCATATCAGCAAAATATTCAAAGTATTAGAAACCAAAGACTTGAGCTTGCAAATGAACTGGATGAGGTGTGTAGTCGATTTACTGTGTATAACAAAGACGAAGCTCAAAGGATTCTTCAATGGCTTATGTCTAAAGCAAGTAAATTTATTTTCTTGTTAAACACAAAGGATAGAGAAAAGTATAAAATACTGTGTAATTTTCTATTTAATTACCACACCTATCCTGTTAAAAACCAAGAAGAAATGATTCAAATAATGAAACGATTTAATGAAATGCTTGGAGAACTAGATTTTGTGCTTGGCAATGCAAATTATGGTTTCCAAAAAGATAATAAAGAATTTAAAAGTACGGTGAATAATGCATAATACAGAAGAAAAACAAGGATATAAATTTACGGAAGAATTTGGCTATATTCCTGAAGATTGGGATATAAAAGGATTCAAAGATACTTTTACTAAGTATGCTACAAATTCTTTTACTCGAGAGGATATGAGTGATACCGATGGATTCATTAAGAATATACATTATGGTGATATATTGGTAGAATATGGAGCAATATTAGATTGTAGTTGTGAAAAAATCCCATATATAAATAGAGAAATAACTAAATCCTACAAAAAAGTAAATAATGGCGATATTGTTTTGGCAGATACGGCAGAAGATGAAACTGTTGGAAAGTGTATTGAAGTATATAATATACAAGATGATGAAGTTATATTGGCAGGAATGCACACAATGCATTTGAGACCGAATTTCAAATTCGCATCAAAATTTCTAGGTTATTTCTTAAATTCAAATGTTTATCATAATCAACTTATGCAGTATGTAACAGGTATAAAAGTTTCATCTATTTCCAAGTCAGACATCAATAAGACCTATATATTAAAACCTCCATTCCCAGAGCAAGAGAAGATTGCAGAGGTTTTGAGTGATATAGATGAACTCATTGCGTCAACTCAAAAGTTAATAGACAAAAAGAAAGACCTAAAAACTGCGACTATGCAAAAACTTCTTACTCCTAAACCTCATTGGGTTAAAAAATGTTTTGATGATGTTTTTAGGAGATTGCAATCAAAGAAATACCAGATTAATTCAACAGATTACAGTACGGAAGGAAGATATCCTATTGTTGACCAAGGACATAATAAAATATGTGGATATACAGATAACTCAAAAGTATTACTAAAAAATGAAGATGGTATAATTGTATTTGGAGACCATACTAGAATAATTAAATTTATTGATTTTGACTTTGTTGTTGGTGCAGATGGTACACAACTCATAATTGCAAATGATAAATATAATATAAAGTTCTTATATTATTTGTTAAAATTAAAAGATATACCAAATACAGGTTATAATAGACATTTTAAATTTCTTTTAGAACAAAATTATATAATTCCAATTGACATCAAGGAACAGCAACAAATAGCTCAAACATTGTCTGATATGGATGCTGAAATTGAAGCATTAGAAAAAGAACTTAATAAGTATAAAGACTTAAAAACAGGCATGATTCAAGAACTTTTGACCGGAAAAAAGAGGTTAGTATGACAGTAACTTTTGAAAGACGAATTGGTGATACAGAACGAATGACTCAAAATAGAGTTGTTGATTTGTTGTTAAAAGAAGATATGGGGTATAAATATCTTGGTTTTTGGCAAGATAGAGAATGTAATTCTAACATAGAAAAAGAACCTTTGTTAAAGTTCTTGAAATCTCAAGGTTATTGTGATGAGCTAATCAGAAAAGCAATAAACCACCTTGAAAATACTGCAAGATTAAGTTTTGGTAATGATAATGTTGATAAGCTATATAACGCAAATAAAGAGTTTTATTCATTAATTAGATATGGTGAATCTTTTAAAATAGATGGTAGTTCTGTTAGTGAAAGAGTTCATTATATTAATTGGGATGATATTACAAAAAATGATTTTTATATAGCTGAAGAGGTTACTTATAAAGGAAATCACGAAAAAAGACCTGATATTGTTATTTATGTTAATGGTATTGCTTTGGCTGTTATAGAGTTAAAAAGTGGCAGGGTTGATGTCGCAGAAGCTATAAGACAAAACCTTACAAATCAAAGAAGAGAAATTACTCAATTCTTTACAACTGTTCAGTTTGTTATTGCAGGGAATGAATCTCAAGGGCTAAGATATGGAACAATATTAACACCTGAAAAATATTATCTTCAATGGAAAGAATATGATTATGAAGCTAAGGAAGCTTTTAAAATAGGATTTTTTGATGAAATAAAAGCATTACTAAACAAAAAAAGATTCCTTGAAATGATACACGATTTTGTTGTGTTTGATTGTGGTGTTAAGAAATTGTGCAGACAAAACCAGTATTTTGGTGTAAAGTGTGCACAAAAAAGAATTCAAGACGGTAATGACGGCATTATTTGGCACACACAAGGAAGTGGTAAAAGCCTTACAATGGTATGGCTTGCAAAATGGTACAAAGAGTTTTATTCAGATGGAAGAGTTCTTGTGATTACCGATAGAGTTGAACTTGATGAGCAGATTGAAGGTGTTTTTGCTGGAGTTGGCGAAACTATAATTAGAACAAAAAGTGGCTCTGATTTAATTGAAAGACTTGATAAGAGCGAAGATAGGCTAATATGCTCGTTAGTTCACAAATTCGGATGTGCTACAAAATCTAACGATGATAAAGCAACTGATGAGTTTATAGAGAATCTTAAAAAAACTATTTCAAAAGAGTTTTCTCCTAAAGGAAAGATACTTGTTTTTGTAGATGAATGTCATAGAACTCAATCTGGCAAACTTCATGAAGCAATGAAAGAGATATTGCCAAATGCAATATTTATTGGTTTTACAGGCACACCGTTATTAAAGGAAAACAAAGAATCTGTTAAGACCTTTGGCTCATATATTCATACATATAAATTTAAAGAAGCCGTAGAAGATAAAGTTGTATTGGATTTAAGGTATGAACCTAGAGATGTTCCTCAATATATAACTCAGCAAGATAAAATTGATGAATGGTTTGAACTTAAAACTAGTGGTTTGAGTGAATCTGCAAAAACTAAGTTAAAGAAACAATGGGCTAATTTGCAAGTTGTATCAAGCTCTCACTCAAGATTAGAAAAAATTGCAAATGATATTATCTATGATTTTGGCATAAAAGAACGATTGGAAAGTGGCAAAGGTAATGCTATGCTTGTCGCTGGCAGTATCTATGAAGCTTGTAAATTTTGGGAAATATTCCAAGCAAAGAATTTTAAGAAGTGTGCTGTTGTTACCTCTTATTCGCCATCTCATAAAGATATCAGAACAGAAGATACTGGAGAAGAAACTCCATCTCAAACATTGGAAAAATATGATATATATTTGAAAATGTTAGGAATTAGTAATGAAACTCCAAATAAAGAAAAAGTTGCTGAACAGTATGAAAAAGAAGTAAAGGACAAGTTCAAAAAAGAGCCTAATAATATGAAGCTGTTAATAGTAGTAGATAAATTATTAACAGGTTTTGATGCTCCATCTGCGACTTATTTGTATATAGATAAAAAAATGCAAGACCATACATTGTTTCAAGCTGTTTGTAGGGTAAACAGACTTGACGGTGAAACTAAAGATTATGGTTATATTGTTGACTATAAAGATTTGTTTAACGCTCTTGAAAAATCTGTTCACGATTACACCTCTAACGCTTTTGAAAAGTTTGACGCTGATGATATCGTTGGATTGTTAAAAGATAGGAAAGAAGAAGCAAGAGCTGATTTAGACAAAGCTATTGAAAGAATCGATAGTATTTGTGAAGATGTTAGAGAACCTAGAACTGACGATGATTATAGAGATTTCTTTGGTTGTCAATTTGGTGATGAAGATGAGTTTTATAACAAAAAACGATTAAATATGTATAAAGCTGTTAATAGTTTAATAAGAGCTTATGCAAATTTTAAAAGCGATATTTTAGATGAAGAATACGGATATACTCCAGAAGTAGCAAAACAAATTGATGAAAAAGTTGCTAATTACACAAGATTAAAGGATTTAGTCGCTTTATCCAGTGGCGATTCAATAGATTTAAAAAGGTATGAGCCTGACATGAGAACTCTAATTGATAATTATATAGAGGCTGGTGCAGCTCATAAGTTAGTTGATTTTGAAGGTATGCCTTTAATTGAGATTATTATTGGCGATAAGGCTGATGAAAAACTTGAAGAAATGGAAAATCAGTATGGAGAAAAAGCTGTAGCTGAAACTATAGCAAACCATATTAGGAGAGTTGTAAATTATGAATATTCGTCTAACCCTGAATATTATAAGAAAATGTCTGAATTGCTTACAAATATTATAGAAGAACAAAAACAAGATAAAATTAAATATAAAGAATACTTGAAAAAAATTACAGAGTTGGCAAAAGATATCCAAGCTGGGGGTAAGCATTATCCTGATAGTATAAATATAAAACCATTAAAGGCTCTATATGATAATTTGGATGCAAATGAAGAGCTTGCTATAAAATTAGATGCAGAACTTAGAAAAAACATTCCAGCAGGTTATCAAACTCATCCAATGAAAATCAAAAGAGTTAAACAGATAATACAAAACACGCTTAATTGCGATAAAGAAACAGCTGAAAGAATTTATACGATAGTTGCAGAGAATTATTAATATGACAGAAAAAACAGTAGTTAGAATTAAAGATATAGATATTGATGTTATAAAAAAGGACATTAAAAACATTCATCTTTCAGTATATCCTCCTAATGCTGAAGTTAGAATTTCTGCACCTGAAAGCTATGATATTGATACAATTAGACATTTTGCAATTTCTAAATTATCTTGGATTAAAGATAATATTGAAATAATTCAAAAACAAAAACATATTGAGCCTAAAGATTATGTCTCTGGAGAAAGTCATTATTTATTTGGACGAAGATATAGATTTAAATTAGTAAATGATAAAAAATCTCGAATAGAAATTCAAGGTACAAATACAATTGTAATGTATGCAAAAGAAGGTGTAACAAGAGATTACAAACATAAATTAATGAACAAATGGTATAAAACCAAATTAGAAGATAAACTAAACACATTGATAGAGAGATGGGAAAATATTACAGGTTTTAAATTTAATTCTTGGCAAATAAAGAAAATGAAATCAAGATGGGGTTCTTGTAATCCTGAAAATAAAACGGCTATTTTTAATCCTGAATTAAGTAAAACAAAGATTAGAAATATTGAATATATTATTTTGCATGAACTTATCCATACAGAAATTCGCACTCATAATAAGGATTTCATAGGTTACTTAAACAAATACATGCCAAATTGGACATTGTATAAGAATGATATTAATTCTGTTACATTTGAATAATAATTATCAATTTGACTTTAACTAACCTTTAAGTGATGAATACGACACCTAAAAAAGGAGGTCGTATGAGTAAAAGCAAAAAATACAAGATTAAACAAAAAGATTTTAGGAAGTTAGAAAAATTAGCTGAACGAATTTACAACACAGTTACTGTAGTTGATTATTTTTGCAGGACGCAACAAGAGATTGAGGAGCTATATAATCTTACTCCAATTGTAGAAAATTTAAGGCGAGATTCTGATACTGTAAACGCATTTTTTATAAATTATCCTGACAACAATAATTTTTAAATGGTATTTAACTCCTGTTTAAATACCGTTCAAAAAGTGTTCAAAAAATAAATTGTGTCTGAATGATACATTTTTAAACACTTTGCTTGATATTTAACTAGCATAGAGCGATTAATGTTATTGCTGATAAGAGGTAACAATGATTGAATTAGGCAAAAGATACAGACTCAAAAAGATTAAAGGTTTTAAGATCTCTGATAATGAGTATTACAAAGTAATTGGCTTCTACAATTTCGACACTGTAATTTGTGAAAACACTTGCGGAGAAAGATTTATGTTTATGAAGAAATTTTTAATAGATCCACAAAAGCCTGATGATATCTATTCAGATTTGATACTTGAAAGGAATAAATAATGACAGAAAAAGGCTATGCACTTTATGGCACAAAAATTTTGAATTTAAAAACACAAGAAATCGGCTTGTTAATTTGTATTTGGAAAAATAAATTTGCAGATGCAGAGATAGATTATGCGACTTGCGTTGATAAGCAAGGAAAAAGATACAATATAGAGCTAATTGATATTATCCCATTTGAGAAAAAATAATACAAAGAATATTTTAATAACACATTTAGCAAAATAACATTCAATTGCAATTAATCTTTATATAAAATGTGAAAAAATTTAATAATATCTTGATTTATTTCATTACTTTTAAAACTTTTGGCGATTTTATTATTTGAAAAAGAAATCTTATATTTATGTTGGATTTCCGCTTTTATTGATTTTAAGATTTCTTTTCCTGAACAAATTTTTATTTTTTCATCTAATGAATTCCAATGGCTTTCTACAATTTCAATTGCTTTTTTTGTTATTGCGGTATATCCCAAACTTTTATCTTCTTCTTGTATTTTTTGTCCAAATTGACAAATTATGTTATCTTTATTTTTATTTAATATACTTTCAATCAATTTAATAATTTCATCAAGAGAAATTTCTTTTTCTTGCCTAATAATTCTATATATTACATTTGGATTTATAAGATAATTTTCAATTTCTTTGCTATCCCAAATGATTAAATTGATCCCATGTTCATTAGCTTCTTGAGTCATTTTTATATTATTTTCTTCTTTAGAATAATCCTTATCTAAAATACAATATGTTTGTATAGTATTACCAGAACTTATTTTTGTTATTTCGTTTGCGCCAAGAACTTTTTTCCATTGAGATTTGCCACCAATTTTTATAATTGGAATTTCATTAAAATTTTCATAATGTAAAATATTTGCAAAGTAAGACAAAATTTTATCGTCATCACCTTCTACATATAAGCATTTTTTACAATGAGAAAATTTAATAAATTCTAAATTCGAAGAATACCCTATATCATCAATAATATTTTGAACTGTAGGGTTATCATTAGCATACTTTGATCTATATTTATTTTTTTGTACAATTAATACATTTTTAGGATCAGTTTTTGATATAAACTCGAAAGAATGACTAGATAATATAATTTGCTTATTTGTATTTAAAAGAATCTCATATAATTTGTTTTGTAAATCTGCATGCAGATATACATCTGGTTCATCAATAATCAATGTGTGTGCTGTTTGTTCAGTAAATATAAACCATAGAATTTGCATCCACATTTGCAATCCATGCCCCATAGCTCCAATTTCAGCTATAAAATCATTTTCTCGCAATAACAATGTTAATATTCCATTATTGTTGTCAACATCAGAGATTGTTAAACCTGGCCAACTTTGTTGTACGATAGTTTTATATTTTGGTAAAAGATTCTGATTATTATATAACTTATTTCTAAAATGTAATGACGTTGTAGATAACATTTCGGCTCTTTTAATTGTTTCATCTTGAAGGACTTTCTCTTCTAAGTTTAAAGGGCCTATTTGAGGTAAAGTTGCTACTTCAGGGAAATTATATCGCATTGCATTACTTTTACTTTTTATTATTTCATTATTAGAGTTTCTTAACAATGCAAATATGGTTTCATTTTCTCCGTAAAATATTTCAATCGAAGATTTATCTGTAAATGTAATTTTGGCATATGGTATACCATCGTATCTATGAGGAATTGAATTATATTGTCTGATAATTCTTTTTATTTCTGGAGAAATTCCTTTTATTCGAAATCGACTTTCTTCTGTATGTAAATTACTAATCCAAGAGGGGACATCTTTAAAAGTTAAGTATTTATACTTTTTTGTTATTAAAGCAACAATCCTTAATATCTCAATTATGGTAGATTTTCCTGCATTATTTTTCCCTACCATTAAAGTTAAATCTTTAAATTTTAATGTATGTTTTTTAAATCCTCTATAATTTTCTATGTAAATTGAATCTAACATATCAAACCTGATTTTTATTATTCTTCACTAAAGAAATCTTCATCAATTTTTTTGATTTCGATTTTAGTTTTAACTTGTACACCTAAATTATGCTTAATCATCAATTTTGTTAATTCTTCACCATCTACTAATCGTATAATTTTACCTTGAACGGATGCTGCTTTCTTTTTAGCTCTTTCATCAAAAAAGCTAGTTGTTATAAATACTCCCTTTCTTACCGGAGAACAGCCTAGAGCCCCTGCAAAATTTTGCATTTCTTTTTCATTAACTTTATTGTCTGAGTATCTTTTAGCTTGCAGGTAGATTTTTTCTAATCCCAATTCATCTTCATCGATTATGCCATCTACTCCGCCATCATGACTCTTTTGAGTCATAGAACCGACTCCATAATTCATTTTTTCCATAAGTTGAAGAACTATTTGTTCAAATTTCACTGGATCAATTTGTTTTAATCTCGTTAGCAATTCTGTTTGTAGATTTTCTTTATACATATCCTGAGCATTAGCTAACATTTCATCAGGAGTTTGAGTCTTTTCATTATCAGTATAATTATCTTTTTTAGTTGTTTTTTTGTTAGAGCTTATGTGCTTAAATTGCCTAAATGATTCAAATTTTTCTAAATATTTTAAATCTAATTTTGTAGGAGCTTTTTTGATAACACTTAGTCCTAGCTCAGTTATTTTTGAAGTAGCTCGCTGAGGTGAAAAAATCAACCCAGCTTTTTTTAAATATGTTCTTGCCCAAGCAATTCTATCTTTAAAAATTTTTTTAGGATTATTGGGATATATTAAATTTCTTTCTTCTTCACTTAAATTCAATTCGTCAGCAATAATATTAGAGATTTCTTCTCCTGAACGTTCAATATTATCACTTAACACTTTTAAAACAGGATACATCAGTTCATCGTATGTCGGTATTGCCATTCAAAAACTCCTTTTTCTACAAGGATAGCACAAAAATTTGCAGGAGTTATTCTATACCTAAAATTTCACGCTCGATTTGGCGGATGAAATCCGGAGCAAGTTCGGTTTTTATTTGGGGTGTTGCGTTTTGAGTATTTTTTTCTTTTAATTCAGGGAGAAAGTTCAAAATATTCACAAGGGAATAATATTCTGCTTGGCTTATCTGGCTGTTAGTTTTATTACTATTTGCGATTTTATCCATAAGCTTTTGGGCAAACTTTTGCAAGTCCTCTTTGAACTGGGATTTATCATACATTGATTCTCTTCGCTTTTTATCCCAATCATATTGCTTTTTCCAGTAAAACAAAGTTCTTTTTGCAATCCCAAGCTCTAAAGAGATTTTACTAACGGTTGAGCCTTTTAAATACATTTGTTCTGCTTGTTTAAATAATTTCATTTTGCTCATTAAAAGCCCTCAAAAATTAAGTTTTCAATACCAAAATGGTTTTTGTCTTGTACTTTTTTAACCTGATAAACGCAACTTCTATCAATCACTCCAAGGTGTTGGAAATATTTTATCAGCTGGTTTAGAAGAGCCATTGTGTTTTTAATTCTGCGGGGCTTAAGGCGTCTTAATTCGCAGACCTTAAAAAGTTCTTTTATCGACTCGATATCAATTTCGTGCAGGTAATAGCAGTTTATAAAAGGTATAATATTAAAATTAAAAATTGCGTTATAGTTCCTGTAGGTCTCGAATTTGCAGTACTTTTCAACATAATTTTTCATAAAATATTCTTTTGCATCTTCTATACTAATTTTTAGGTGTTTATTCTTTAGCGGGCTGAATATTTCATAATTTTCTCCTGTTTTAGTTTCATCATTGTATTTATAAATCCCGTTTTCAAAAAGTATTTTATTGCTGTTCAAAAGCTGTTCAAGTTTTGTTTTGCAATCGCATTCTGCTATCAATTCAATATCATCAAGGGTAAATTCTTTTAATCTCTTAGCTAATTTTTCTATATTCATACTAGTTCCTTTATAATCTCAAATGTAATTTCTGTTAGACCATTTTCTTTTGCAATAGTTTCAAGTTTGCTTATAAGCTGTACTATTTGTCTGAACCTATTGTATTTTTTGTGGATATATTCTATCGAATCAGGAGTAAACGAGATTTCAGAGAGTTGGCTAAAAATTTGGCTTAAATCTTCTATTTCAAAGGTTTCAAATTTTACTATCTCGCTAAATCTATCATACAGGTGCTTGTATCTTTCAAGTTTTCTAAGAGCCAAGCCCATTCCGACAAAGACTATCGGACAATCGGTTTTATCATGGATATCTCTTAAGGTTTCAACACTTTTGTAATTGTTCATCAAGTAGTCGATTTCATCTACAAAAATAATTTTGGGCTTTTGGATAAGTTTGCTAATCACGACATTAAAGTTGTCTGAGGTTAAATACCGAGGAAGTTCGTCCATTGCTCTAACAATTTCTTCAACAAGCCACCTGCTTGTCATAAGGTTTGAGGCTCGAATGTAAATCCCGTCATACTTGCAGGCTAGCCAAAGTGCCGTTTGCGATTTTCCGAGCCCCGGCTCGCCATATATAAGTCCCATTTTAGGAATGTTTTTGGGTTTGCTTTTCAGGGCTTCAACTAAGCCTATAAAATTCCTTACATTTCGAGTTTTTATAAAGATTTTTTTCATTTTATCCTTTCTTGGTTGCTCGCAATAAACGGGTATGGCTTCGCCTTAGACCCACTGCTTTCAATCCACTATTCATATAGTAATTTGTACTCCTTTGTTTGTTTAAATTTTGCAATCCAAGTGTCGCTTGGGTTATGTTTTATCAAATATTCGTATTTTTCTGAATTGTTTTTGAATATCGGGAGTGATTTTTCTCCGTTGTTTATTTTTTGAACACCATTTGAACGAGGCTTGAACTCTTTGTGAAAATTGTTAGAATTTCCCATTTCTTCTTGGTTCGACCTTGCTTCAATCAGTTTTATTTCATCATTCGTCAATAATTTTTTAACCGAGTTTATAGTTTTCCGTTTCAGTTTTTGTTGTTTTTGGATTTTTTGTTTGTAATCCTCCAAATCCTCAACAGTTCCTAAAATCTTTGCCATCGGGTGAGTTTCGGTTACTCGCTCTGCGGTGCATAAATATTCCCCTTTCGGGGTAAAAATTTTTACATTAGTCAGATCAAATAAGTTGTATTTTATTAAAACTTTTCCTCTCAACCCGTATAGTCTTTCGTCAAAATAGTCACAGTTTAAGAACCTTACACCATTTCGCTGAATTGTTTTAACTTCTGTTGCCAGCATCAAATCGTCAAGCAAGCTTTTATCAATATTTTGTTTCTTTCGATTTTCCAAAACCTCTGCGATTGTCATATTTGGTGCATTTGTGCAGGGCTGAGAGTTCTTAAACTTAAGCCACATATCAATCATTTTGATTGTTTCTTCTATAGTTGGAATGTAATCATTATGCAGGTTAGAATGGAATTTTTCGTTTCGTTTCAAGTATGCAGGTTTGTTGATAATTGATGAGCCGACATAACTTGGCATTAGCTTTTCAAAGCCTTCTTGAAATTCTTTGAAGAACCTCTCAATAACTTTTGACCTTGCATTATATGGTCTTGCAAATACCGTTTCAATCCCAAGTTTTGCATAAAGCCCATAAAAGCCTAATTCTCCGAATCCTTTATCATCTGTAAAGTATTTTGCTCTAAATGCTCTGCCGTTATCTTGATAGACAATTTTCGGTATCATATCGAGGTTTATTATTGCGTTTCTTAGGGCACTTGCAATACATTGGGTATTTTCTTCAAGCATAATTTCATACCCGACCAGTGCTGTTGATTTCCAGTCCAAAAATCCGACCAAAGTCGCTCGACAAGGCTTGCCCGTAAACGGATTAATCACTTGAAATGCCAGTTTGTGCCCGTCTGCGACTAATATATCCCCGACATCAAGCAGACTTGCATCTCTTTTAATATAAGGCTCGACTTTGTCAGAAAGAGCTTTTTCGCCGTCTCGAGCAAGCACCCATTTGTCATAATTGTTATCCTTAAACCATTTTGCATAGCGTCTGAATGTAATATCTGCAGGGATGAAACTTTGACCTTGTTCTTTGAGCTTGTATTTTGTAAGTGCGATTGCTTTACCGATACAAATTCTATTCGGGTGCAGGAGTAAGCCCATAAATATTTTGATTTCTTCATCTGTTAGACATGTTCTGTATTCGTTTACAGAAACATATTTGTAATTGGGGATTAACCTTGTATAATCCTCTGTCCCGTCTAAACTGGCTTTCCAACGATGCAGGCTTCCTCGAGAGATTTTACCTAAAACATTGAAAAGGTAAGAATCTGAACTGTTATGCAGTTTGACAAAATCATAGTCTGCTTGAAGTTTATTGACAGCTTTACGGCGAAATTCTTGCCATTTACGGATTAAATCAAGTTTTGCAAGAGCATTTTGTTTTGCCTTCTCAGGGGTGTATTTGATTGTCTCAACTTGGTTTTCCATTGTCTCAAAATCCTTGTAATGCGTTGTGCAACACATTCATCACTCGTTTTGAGACAGAAGTCAAGTGTTAACTCTTTAATTTGTATATTTGAGCAACAAATTTATAATATTGCTCTTTTTTTATACAAAATTCATCGTTCCCATCTGGAAGAGTTATTATCGCTATAGCTTTTTTACAATCCTTAAAATCAGAGTCATCTGATGTAAATGAAAAATTGTCGTATTGTTGTCCATTATATTCAAAAGATATTTTCACTCTTGGATTTGGAGAAAAAGCAGATTGATAGATATGAAATTTGATATTTTCTATTATATGCAAGGAAATTGATTTATTTATTTTATTATACAATTCTTTTGTTAAATATTCATTTGTATTTAAATAAATATAATCTTCATTAGAAATAAATTCCTTAAGTTGTCTGAAAATATTTATTCGCTCATTTTGTTCAATATCAAGTTTTACAAATTTTTTAGTTTCATCAATTATCCAATTTTCAGGTTGATTTATATTATATTGTTTCCCTATAAAATTTATTTCTGCTATATCAAGTAAATTAACTGTTTTATTATTGTTATATTTTAGATGGTTTGTAGTCAAAGAAAAATGTATGCTTTTATCAGACGTTACTAAGCGTATAAGTTCAAAATTATCAATATCAAATCCCACTACACATCTTGCATTATGTTTAAAAGATTTAGTTAATATTAATATCCTTTTTTTCATAATTTATAAATGTTTAACCTCAACTTTATTAAATTGCTTTTTTAAATATTCAGCTAATAATCGTCTATGACAATTTTGGGGTAATGGTTCAGAACATAGTAAACAAACATTATTATAATTTTTAATATCATTTTTAAAAATCTGTTCAATTTTTCTTGATTCAATTAATTTACGATATTTTATTTCGTATTCTAGCCAAGATATTTTATTTTTTTTATAATCATCTAAAATATCTTTAGTTGGTGCATATTTTATATTATGAATATAATCAGCATCAACAATAGTCTTCAAAAAATACTGTAAATCTTTAGATTTAGTAAAACCTGCTAACTGTGATACATTATTTAGTCTTACATCAATAAGACACTCAACATTGTTTTCTTTTAATATTTGAAAAAATTTTTCAGCACTTTTTTGTGCAAACCCAATAGTAAATATTATCATCTATGCAACTAATTCCTTCTTGAATCCAATTTTTTCATTTTGTTTTTGATAAGCTTCTTCTACATATTCATTAAAAGTTTTATGTTCAAACAAACTCAGTTGCTGTCTATTAGGGAAATATAAATCAACTAGTTGTTTTTCAATATCTTCTTGGGTTTTTGTACTACCATCAGCCAGTATGTGTTTTATTTTATAGCCATGATTTTTAAAACCTCTTGCTACCATTATTGTACGATGACACATTATAGGATCTTTTTCAGCACACATTAGTACAAATTTATATCCAAGATTGATACCTTGGTCAATTTTATCAATTCCTGAATAAAAGATATTACTTTTTATAAATTTATTAAAATTTAAATAACCATTTTCGTAATATTCAATATTTTCTTGTCTTGCACCAAATTCCTTTGCATAATTACGATATATTATATTATTTTGTTTTAAATATGGATTTAAATAAGAATTTGAATACATTTGATAAAATTCAGAGGCTACAGGAACTGAACGAACATCAATTAAAACATTAATGTGATATTCTTTTAATTGGTTAAGAAAATCATCAATATTAGCGAAAGCAGAATACCCAATTGTATAGATTAGTCTATCCATATCGACATTTTACAATATTTGTGAAAAAAATTAAAGGTTTTGCGATATTAAATTTAAGAAATATGACATTAAAATCTCATTGATAATTTGATGCATCTCAATTTGCAAGCGAAAATAAAATTGCACTTTTTGGCACTTTATTGCACTGGGGTTAACTTTAAACACCAAGGCGATTTGAGCCTAATGTGGTCTTAAAAATTTGCAAATGGAGTGCAAAAGAGTGCAAGAAAAGACCCATACATCTCAATACTAAAAAACAGCCTCAATCGTGCTGCCTGTTTGATTTTTTATTAAATTTTCTCCGTCTCAATGTCCCAGAAACCTATTACCCAGAAACCTATTAACCTCAAAAATATTTTAATAAATAATATAAGTAAAGTGTCCTATTAATTTTGGAGATCTCAATTTGCAAGTAAAAATAAAATTGGACTTTTTTGCATTAAAAAAGACCCCTGAAACTAGGAGTCTTCTTTAATATGGGCCGCAGTGGACTCGAACCACCGACCTCACCCTTATCAGGGGTGCGCTCTAACCACCTGAGCTAGCAGCCCTTAACGTCAGCAAAATTAAATGTAGCATGAACATTTTTTAAAATCAAGCACTTTAATGAAAAAACAGGCAGATTTTTTCAAAATCTGCCTGTTTGCTAGGTTTTAGCTGATTATTATTTTACTGTTAATTTCTTTTTAGCTTCTTTTTCTGCATATTTTTTAGGAGCATGTACTTTTAATACACCATGTTCCAATTTTGCTTCAGTTTTTTCTACATCGATTTCTTCTGGGAAGTATACTGTTCTTGAAAATTCTCCATAACGAAATTCTGATTTCTTATAAGATTTTTCTTCCTCGTCTTTTTCCTCTTCTTTTTTAGCATTGATTACAATGTAATTTTTATCAATATCAATATCTAAGTCTTCTTTTTTTACACCCGGTAATTCGGCTTTTACATCATAATGTTTACCTTTATCAGTAATTTCTACAGGCATTGAGAATTTATCCATATCTTCCCAATATGCTGCTTCTGGGAAGTAGCTGTCAAAGTGTCTGTTTAATAATGAACTGATTTCATCATTCACTGTTCTAATAAAATTTTCCGGAGCTTTTCTTACTAAAAATTTCATATCTAACACTTCCTTTCAATTAACTCTTTTCAACTACACTCATATTATTACTCTGTTTTTTCTAATTCATTATTTTTTTAACCAAAACTTAACATTCTAAAAATTATAATATTAATATCTCAACTATCACTTTCGTGAAAGCGAAGTTTACTCGAAATAGATACAATTATAGAATGCAAATCGAAAAAAGAAAAAAATTAATAATGAAAATTCTTGGTGAAAACATACAAAGACTAAGAGGCGATAAAAGTCAGTTTATTTTGTCAAGCGAAAATGATATTTCATGTTCAATAATCAGCACTGTTGAAAGAGGGCTTAAAGATCCTCAATTAACAACCTTATTCAAACTCGCTGAAGCACTAAATATCAAAGCTTCTGATCTAATAAAACTTGTTGAAAATGAATTACCTAAAAATTTTTCTATGATTGACAAATAATTTTTAAATTAATAACAAAAATTTTTATGTCAGTGTTTTAGTAATATTACTTAAAATTATATTGAGGTAAAATCTCAAAAATTATATAATAAAAAAGCATTGATAAGCAAATTTAATTAATTTGAAAGGAATAATAATGGTTGCAGAAATGACATTCCCGCAATTAGAACGCACAATTAACCCGACACATGATATAAAATTATTTGCGGGACGTGCTAATACTAAACTTGCACAGGAAATTGCTGATTATTTAGGTACTTCAATCGGACCTATGGTTGTTAAAAACTTCGCTGACGGAGAAATTTACGTTCAAGTCAAAGAAAGTGTTAGAGGGGATGACGTTTTTATTATTCAACCGCTTTGTAATCCGGTAAATGAAAATTTAATGGAATTATTAATTATTATTGACGCATTCAAAAGAGCCAGCGCAAAAACTATAACTGCAGTAATTCCTTATTACGGTTATGCAAGACAAGACAGAAAAACCTCCGGTCGTGAAGCTATTACCGCAAAATTAGTTGCAGATTTATTAACCACTGCAGGTGCTGACAGAATCCTTGCAATGGATTTGCACACTGGTCAAATTCAAGGTTTCTTTAATATTCTTGTGGACCATATTTTTGCAACATCAATTCTTACAAATTATATTAAAAGTTTAAATATCAATCCCGATGATATGGTAGCTGTTAGCCCTGACACAGGCGGTGTTCAAAGAACAAGACACTTTGCTAAATCAATCGGCTGTTCTCTTGCAATCATTGACAAACGCCGTGACAAACACAACGAAGCTATAGCATCTCACGTAATCGGGGACGTAAAAGATAAAATCTGCGTGATGTTTGATGACATGATTGATACTGCAGGAACTATTTGCGAAGCTTCTAAACTTTTGAAAAAAGAAGGTGCAAAAGATATTTACGTTTGTGCTGTACACCCTGTATTCTCAGGTCCTGCAATCGAAAGACTTGCAAACGCACCTATAAAAGAATGTATCGTTACAAATACAATTCCTTTAGATATGTCTAAAATGCCTCCAAATATTAAACAACTATCTGTTGCACCATTACTTGGAACTGCTATCGCAAGAATTCATGATGATGAATCAGTTAGTTCTTTATTTGGATTTGAAAAGGAAATGCAAGTTCAATAAGCGTGCCGCTTAACCCACCAAACAGGTAATTCAAAATACTTATTGTGTCTTAACTAAAGAAAAGCGTGCCGCTTAACCCATCAAACAAGTAATTCAAAATACTTATTGTGTTTTAACTAAAATAAGCGTGTAATTTAATTTGTTTTACAACTATTGATTAGACATAAAAAAAAGCCATTCTTTTTAGTAAGAACGGCTACCAGACTTGGGGAGGAGGTATGAAAAACTTTCGTTTTTCATATCTAATAATTTTTTATACGTACAACAATCTTTTATTCTTGCATATTTTTTTTAAATCTCATCTAAATAGAGGAGATGAATTATTATAAATAAATTAATTTTTAATAAAAATTGAAAAAATTTGATATAATAACAATATGAACGACAAAGATTATGAAGATTTTATATCAACAGTAAGTCATGAACTAAGGACTCCACTGACATCAATTAGAGGTTTTTCTCAAACTATGCTTGCATCTTGGGATAAACTTGATGATGAAAGCAAAAAAAAATTCTTAAATATCATAGTTGAGCAATCAAACAGGTTAATTAATCTTGTTGAAAACATGCTCTCTGTTACTAAATTGCAAAATTCAAAAGAGAATTTAATTTATAAAGAAATTCAAATCAAACCTGTAATTGAAATGATTAGTTCAATTGTAAAAAATCAGTACAAAGATAAAAAAATCAATATTGAAATTCCAAACACAACTCCTGCAATTTTAGTTGACAAAGACAAATTTCAGCAAATAATAACAAATCTTATTGAAAACGCAGCAAAATACGGAGATGACAACACTACAATTACAATCAAAGCTAATATCAATAAAGATATGGTCTCAATTAAAGTCACAAATCAAGGAATTGAAATTCCAAAAGAAGATTATGAAAAAATATTCACAAAATTTTCAAGAATAGATAATCCTCTGACAAGAAAAGTTCAAGGAAGCGGACTTGGACTTTTTATCACTAAAAATTTAGTCGAAAAAATGCAAGGACAAATTTCTGTTAAATCAGAAAATCATCAAACAACTTTTGAAGTAAATTTACCCGCAGCAAACATTGAACGTCAAGCGAGGGAAAAATGCAGTCAGTAACATTAATAATCGACAAGAGAAAAGAATTATCAACCAAATATAAAAAATTACTTGATAGCAAAACAAACAAAGTAATTATTTCAAAAAACCTAATTTCTGCAATGAAATTAATTCAGGATAAAGAACCTGATTTAATAATCATTTCAGATAGTATTGACAGCGATTTATCAGACTATTGCAAAAAAATTAGAGCTTTAACTTATAATATGCGACCGATTATAATCGCAACATCTAAATCCGCAGAACTCCAAGATAAACTTGCAGTACTTGAAAACGGCGCGGATGATTTTATTTCAGAACCTGTAAATCCTGAAGAATTCATAATGAGAATAAAAGCTCACCTAAGACGTGAACTTGAATCCAATATGGATCCCAAAAAATTTCTGCCTGGCAAAAATTATTCAAAAAGAGCTCTAAAAAGAATAGTTTCCGAAAACACTTTTTGGGCTGCAATGCTTGTGAGTATTGAAAATTTTAATAATTACAAAGAAACATATACAGAGCTTGCATCTGATAAATTAATTCAAACTTACTGCGCCATAATAAGATCAGCATTGTCTGAAAATGATTATCTGGGTACAATTTCAGAAAACGAATTTTTAATAATTACAGACGGTCTGAAAGCTGAAAAAATTGCAAATTTTCTAACTTTTGCATTTGATTCAGTCGCATCAAAATTCTATTCTCCCCAAGATAATAAACGCGGGTTCATGCTTATGAGAGGAGATGAAATTGCAGGACGAAGATCAAACTTTGTACATACAACAATAGGTATTATTACAAATGAATTCATACAATACAAAGATTCAAATATGTTAATGAGTTCACTCTTACATATTCACAAACTTGCTGATATGCCTGCAAAATCAAATTATTTAATAGAAAGGCCCTGCATAAGTGCAGAAAATTCTATAAATAACGAAGTTAATAATAGGGTAGTTATTATCGAAAATGATGAAGCAATGACGCTTCTGTTAAATACTATTCTAGACCTGCAAGGATTTGAAGTTACTGTATCAAATAGCTATGACACATCTATAGATACTATACCGGCAATGATAATCCTCGATGCAGGAAATGTTGAATCTTTAAAAGGTATTGAAGTTTGCAAAAAACTAAGACAAGATCCGAAATTTGATAAAACAAAAATTATTATGACATCAATCTACCATGATAAAGAATTAATCTTAAATGCTGGAGCAGATTTGTATATCCCGAAACCTTATGAAATTTCGAATCTTATAAAATGGGTAGAAAAATTATTTAATGACTAACCCAACATATTTTCAAGGATTTTTGCATTATCATCAGCTTTTTGAGGATTTCTGATATAAGATTTACGCATATAAGATCTCAAAGCTTCACGAATTAATTCACTTCTGCTTCTTTGTTCGTTTGATGCAAAACCATCTATTTTATGTAAAAATTCATCGGGCATTGTCACTAAAATCTTAGCCATAAAATTAACCCCCTTAACTTCACACTCATTCACATAATAACATATGTTAATATTTTTTTCAATAGTATTAGACCAATAGAGTAATGGACATTTACAAAATATTTTCTATACTTATACTAAAAGAAAACGAAAGGAGTTTTTTATGGAAGATAACAATTACAAACATGAAGAATTTGATGATTGCTTTTTATGCAAACATCCTGCTCTAAAACATGTATTAATAGGTATTCTTGTCTTTTTAGGCGCATTCGCAGCATTTTATGTAGTAGCAGATTGGCATTTTAAAAGAATGATGGATCCGATTTTACAAATGCAGAGAATGGATAGAGCAATGATGAGACAAGAACATCGCTTTGACAAAATGGCTCGAAAAGAAATGAAACGCCAATACAGAATGGATAGACATATTGCTCAATTTGTTCATGTTGAAAAAATGGATGATGCATATAAAATAATTATTGATTTAAGACCATTTGATAATGACGAAAAAAATGTCGAAGTAAAAGCTGACGGTAACACAATTATGATAAATGCAGCGGGTGAAAAAAATATGCACCACAAACAAGAAATTATGAAATACTCCCAAGCTTTTGCTTTTGGTGAAAAAATAGATACAAATAACATTACAAAAGTACGTGAGGGAGATAATTATATAATTACAGTTCCTTTTGACGACTAATAATTAAAAGCCGAATACTTTAATAATTAATATAAAAGCCTTACCAAGTAAGGCTTTTATGCTATAATTTCTATATGAAAAAAGTTTTAATAGTAGATGATTCACATAAGTGGGTAGAATATCATAAAAGCGCAGTCGAAGAAGTTTTTAAAGACGAAGTTGAAATTGATACAGCATTCTCAGCCAAAGAAGGAGTCGAAAAGCTGACATTATCAATTGATTCACCATATGACTTTATTTTTACTGACATGCAGATGGAACCTGATTTTATACCGCTTTATGCAGGGGAATGGTTCATAAAACAAATTAAATTTTTTAACGAATACAAAAATACCAAAATTATTATTATTTCTGCAACAAGCAATATTCGCCAAATAGCTGAAAATTATAATGTTGACTACATTCCAAAATACAAATGTAACGACATAAACGAATATTGTAACAAATTATTAAATAATTAATCAATTTATTAAAGTTTCTCCTACAAATGACCGATAAAAAAAATGTTGATAGGTTAGACAAAAAGGAGATTAAAAAAATGTACGGTTACATAAGTTGGCCAGGTGTATACAGTTTTAAAGAAGAAATTGGTATGTTCATGGAATACTTACGTGAACAAATTGATGAAGTGATGAAAAAGATTGAAGAAACAGAAGATTTAGTTGCAGACAAAGCAGCTAAAGTATAGTTGATGATTAAGGATATTGTAAAGCCGGTAAAAAATTTTTACCGGCTTTTTGTTATTTCTTATCAAAAACTAATGTATTATCCTTGCAGTCAATTTTAATTTTATCACCTTTAACAAATTGACCGTCAAGAATTGACATAGACATCGGAATTTCAACTAACTGTCTTATTACACGTCTTAGAGGTCTCGCACCATATAGCGGTTCGTAACCTTCATTTGCAAGAAAATGTTTTGCTCCTTCTGTAATTTCTAATTCAATATCCTGATCAGCTAAGCGTTTTTTCAAGGATTCAGTTTGAATATCTACAATTTTAATCAACTCATTAAGAGTCAGAGCTTTAAACATAATAATTTCATCAATACGATTTAAAAATTCAGGTTTAAATTTTTCTTTTAAAGCATGATTAAGTTGTTCTTTTTTCTCGTCTTCTGAAAGATTTTCGTCCAAAATAACATCACTGCCAAGATTACTTGTCATGATTATAACCGTATTTTTAAAATCAATTAATCTACCTTGACCGTCAGTCAAACGGCCATCATCAAACATTTGTAGCATAAGATTAAATACATCAGGGTGAGCCTTTTCAACCTCGTCAAAAAGCACAACAGAATATGGCTTACGTCTGACAGCTTCGGTCAATTGTCCGCCGTCTTCATACCCGACATACCCTGCTGTTGCACCGACTAAACGAGATATTGCAGCCTTTTCCATAAACTCTGACATATCAATTCTTATAAGAGCATTCTCATCATTAAATAATGTATAAGCTAGAGTCTTTCCAAGTTCAGTCTTACCAACCCCTGTAGGTCCTAAGAAAAGAAATGTTCCGATAGGTCTTTTAGGATCTCTCAGACCTGAACGGGAAAGTCGAATTGCATTTGCAATCTTTTTAACAGCTTCATCTTGCCCTACAACTCTTTTATGCATAACATCTTCCATACCGATTAACTTTTTAGCTTCATCTTCCATTAATCGATTTACCGGAATTCCGGTCCATTTTGCAACAATTGCGGCAATATCATCTTCATCAACTTCTTCTTTTAACAATCTTTTTTTGCCTGATTGAGCTTGAATAGCTTTTAACTTGCTTTCCATATCAAGCATTTGACTGTACTGAACCTCTAAAGATGCTGCCATTGAAGGATTTTTCTTATTTAATTCAATTTGAGCTTTTAATTTTTCGATATTACGTTTAACAGCTGCAGAAGAATCTATGACTTTTTTCTCTTTCAGCCACTGATCTTTCAATTTTGCAATTTTTAAATCCAAATCAGTAATTTTTTTACTAATTTTTTCTGCTTTTTTCAATGCTTCTTCAGTACCGTCTTTTTCCAAAGCTTTTTTATTCATCTCTAATTGAATTTTATCTCTGATAAATACATCAATTTCTTCAGGCATAGTATCAATTTCAATTCTCAAAGCCGATGCTGCTTCATCTAATAAGTCAATAGCTTTATCAGGCAGGCATCTGTCAGAAATATATCTGTGGGATAATTTAACGGCTGCAACAATTGCAGAATCCATAATTTTTACACTATGGTAACCTTCGTATTTATCTTTTAGACCTCTTAAAATACTTATTGTTGTATCAACAGACGGCTCATCTGCCATTACAGGCTGAAAACGACGTTCCATAGCTTTGTCTTTTTCAATATATTGACGATATTCATCGGTTGTAGTTGCACCGATTACTCTAATTCCGCCTCTTGCAAGCATTGGTTTTAAAAGATTACCGGCATCTGCAGAACCCTCAGATGATCCTGCTCCCATAATCGTATGAATTTCATCTATAAAAAGCATTAAATCATCGGATTTTTCTTCAATAGCTTTCAATACTGATTTCAAACGTTCCTCAAATTCTCCTCGATAAGAAGCACCTGCAAGCAAAGCTCCCAAATCAAGTGCTAAAATTTTGTCGTTTCTCAAACTTTCAGGAACATCTCCTGACACAATTCTTTGGGCAAGACCTTCAATAATAGCAGTTTTACCAACACCCGGCTCACCAATGATTACAGGATTGTTTTTAGAACGTCTGTTTAAAATCTGAATAGTTCTTCGAATTTCGTCATCTCTACCTAATACAGGATCAAGTTTGTTATTTTTAGCAAGCTCTGTTAAATCAGTTGTATATTTTTTCAAAGCTTCATTTTCTTTTTCAGTTTTCTCTGTTGTCTTTTCAGTTTTAGGAGATGAATTTTCATCGACTGTTTCTTCTAAATTCACAATATTATTAACTTCTTCGGTCATCTTTTCATAAAGCTCAAGTCTGTTAATACCTGATTGTTCCCAAAGATGATCCAGAGTTTTGTTATTAAGTCTAAATAATGCTAAAAACAGATGTTCAATACTTACCTGCTCATCACCACGTTTTTCAGCTTCTTCTTGAGCAACTTTCATCAACTGAATAGTTTCTACAGAAAATCTTACATCTGAAAATTTTCCCCTTGCAAAATACGCACGTTTTGAAACGTAATTGTTAAGTCTGTCAACAATTTCAGGATTATCAACCCCTACACGTTCCAAAAGTATCTTCGGCAAATCGTTTTGATCCAGCATCAGAGCAAGCATCAAATGCTCAGGTGCAAGTTCAGGATAATTTCTGGCTACAACTATTGATTTTGCTGATTTAATAATCGCTTGGACATGATCTGTTAAAAGCATTCTAAATTCCTCTTTTAGAAAGATTATAAATGCTTAAAGGTAAAATGCCATCATACGATTGCTTGACTTACCTTTGACGGATGAATATTTTCTAATCCGCCGATTAATGCTTCATAGCTATAACCCCACTTGTAGTTGTTATACAAATCAAGGTAATAATCTTTGATAAGTTTCACATATTCAGAATAATCCTCGCCTAGATATTTCAACAAAAGCTCTATAGGAAGATTTCCACCGCCTCTGCCCATTCCAAAAGCTGTTGCATCAACACTATAAGCCCCGAGTTCCATTGCTTTAATTGTATTTGTAAAAGCAAGCTGTAAATTGTTATGAGCATGAAAACTTATTTTTTCAAACCCGCAATCTTGAAGTCTTTTATAAATCCGCTCAACATCACCAGGCATAAACGAGCCAAAACTGTCCGCAAAATAAATTGAATTCAAAATATTTTTATTTTTCCAATTCTTTAAAAGCTCGTAATCTTCAAATTTATCAGCAGTCATAAGATGTAAGAAGACCTCAAAACCTTGATTTTTATAATCTTCAATTGCTTTTATGGATTCATGTATCTGGTGCGGATAACATGCCAGTCTAACACAATCAGCTTTTTTGCTCACAGGACAAATATTTTTTGCATCCACCATGATCACAAGTTTAATACTTGAATTTTCAATACAATCAGGCATAGTATAACCTGCTTCAAAGTATTCAATCCCAGTTTTTTCAGCAGCTTTCAAAGTACTGATAATACATTCATCTGAAAAATTCCATTTATTTACATGCCCGCCATCGCGCAGGGTACAATCTAATATCTTAGTCATAACCAAATATTAGCACAAAAAACAAAATCAATTAAAAAGAAAAATCAAACAACTCCATAACTTCGACTTCTAAAGCATTCGCAAGAGCTTTTAATTTATCTAATGTCGGATTTGCATCTCCTCGTTCAATATCTCCAATATAGACAAGACTTATATCACTTTTTTCTGCAAGTTTTTCTTGAGAATATCTTTTTGTTTTACGCAAATATGCAATCTTTGCACCAAGTCTTTTTTCTAAATTTACATTATTCATATTTATATTTTAAATTCTTGACTAAATATTTGCTAAATGCTATTAATATGTTTATCTATATTGATAATATATA
>CAJMDF010000003.1 GCA_905212085.1 uncultured Clostridium sp. | reverse complement strand
TATCTTTCAATTTAAAAAAGTTATTATATAAATTAGTATATTTTTTAAATACAGTATCAGCAAACCCACTAGTTTCAACCCAAGGATCAATAATTATCAATTTTTGTAAAGATGGACAATAATTATTTTTATCTAAATTAACAAGCAAAGCTGTATGATGAAGATTTTTCTTTCCATCATTTGTAACAAAATTAATTCTGTCACAATTATCTACACCATTAACCCTTAAAATAAGTTCAGCAATTGATGCTTTTTCATAACAATTTCCAACATGTTCCTTTTTTACCTGCTCTAACATTTTTTTGAAAAAATTAAAAGGAACTAATTCCGAATTATTATTACACCTAGCATTATGAATTTTTTCTCCAATAATCTCAATACATTTTAACTTATTACCTTGCTCAATATGCAAATTATAATTAAGCCAAGTACTAGATAATGTCGGGAAAATTTTATTAACAGATCTGCATACCCAATCAGCATCTCTTAAAACAGAGCTTTTTGCTTTAAAAGATGGTTGCCTATTTTTTGGGGGTAATTTTTGGGGTAAGTAAATATTATTGTCTAATTTCACATTTATGAATATAACATAAAAAAAATACTTGCAAAAAAAAATTCAGCATATTATAATAAAACTTGTCGAAAGACATTGAAAAGAAAATATGGGAGCGTAGCTCAGTTTGGTTAGAGCGCATGCCTGTCACGCATGAGGTCGCGAGTTCGAGCCTCGTCGTTCCCGCCATTTTTAAAATTAGCACCTTCGGGTGCTTTTTTAATGCTTATAGTCTGCATTTCAGCTTGTTCGAAAGTTCTCTTAATTAAGATCTATTTATTACTTACAATTCTCTATTTTTATATATAACCCCACAACTTTTTCCTTTTGTAGAAGCTACAAAAAATATACTTCCATCATCTAAAATTATTGATTTACCCAATATAAAACCTTTAGGACTTTCATCGATAATTTCTGTTGTATTTGTTATAGGATCATACAATAACATGGAATGTACCGGAGTATAACCTTTCCAGATAGAATTATTCCTTAATATTCCACCATAAATTAAAATTTTCCCGCTTGGCAATAGTAATGAATGATAAATACCATCACCTGTTATAGGAATTGTACCAGTATAGGTAACAGTTTCTGCTTTATAGTCAAAGATTTCAACTGCATTATTATCAGTTCTTCCTGTCTTTCCTCCTATTATAACAACCCTGCCATCTGGTATTTTATGTACTATTTCAGGATTTCTTGAATCTCTAAATTTGAGTTGAAAATTGGGGAGTCTTCGAAATGTATTTGTTGCAGAATTGTATATTTCCGCAGTTCCTAGGTGCATCCATAAAACTAATATTTCATTATTATTCAGTGTTACAGTCTGCCTACTAATATCATTTTGTGGAACTTCATAAATTGTTTCTTGCGGTTCAGGTAATTTGTTTCGAAGATCTCCTATTGGATATACCGGCTTTGGTTTACTCTTTATATTATTTATGTAATAACCATATTCATACCTTGCCTCTCCAACTTTTACATATTTTCGTCTTATATCAACAGCGGTTTGGGAATTAAGCGTAAATGTTTCTGCTGTAGGGTCATATAATTCTGAAAATCTTGTTGTTGGCTTGTTTGCGTTGGTTTCATAATAATCGGCTTTTCCATTTTTATCATACTTATAAATATAATCAGATACTCCATTTGTTATTAAAACTTTTCCATTATTTAATTTTGTAATACCAAAATAACTACGCGGGATTTGTAATTTCCCGACAATTTTATAAGTATCATCATTTGGATTATAAATTTCCGCATACTGGGATTCTTCACAAACTTTCAACTGAAAAGGTGTTACATTCTTTTCTAATGGGGACATATCACAAAATGAGCCGACTAATAAAACTTTTCCATCATCTAATACAATAGGCTTTGTATAATAATAGTGCCAAATTTTAGGTTGAGAAATCTTTTCGAACTTTTTGGTTTTAGGATTATATATTTCAAACCGTTTTAAAAACCGTTTTTCATCAGAAATTGGATCATCTAAAGAACTATTTAGCTGAGTAAACTCTGATATTAAAATTCTGCCATCTTGCAATTTTGTTAATTCATAGTTTTGTCCGTGAGGCAATGTTGTTTTAGATACAACCTCAAATTGACCTTTTGCAAAAACTACATTTTGAATGTTTAAAATAAAACAACTAAATAACAATATATTTATTATAAATTTTTGATTCATTTTTTATTAACCCACTTATACAAAATATTATAAATAATTTTATTCAATTATTATAAACTGAATTTTGTATATTGGTCTTATATTAAAAATTTATTTAAGAAAACTTAATATGACTTGATATTTTTAAAATGACTCAAGTGATATTATTATATTTCGTATTTTTAGTAATGTCTTTGTAAAACTCAATAATTCATTTTCTGAGATAAATTTAAGCAATATTGCTAACATTTTATCATTTTGTGGAGTACAATCTAAATAAATTTTTTCTCCAGACTTTGTCAATTCAAAATATTTGACCTGAATATCTGTCCCATTATTTTTTATTTCTTTTAAATAGCGTTTTTTGAGCAATTTTTCAATCATTTTGTCAATATATGACACATCCCTCAATAAAGTTTTTGCAATTGAACTTTTATTCAAATGAGGATAATGAACTAATGTATCTAAAATTACATATTCCTCAAGAGTAATCTTATTTTTTGTAAATTCTCGATATTGCTCTTTTGCAAAATTACTAAAGATTCTCGCTGTAGCCTCTATTTGAAAAGTAAGGCTTCCTGTAAAACAAAAATTATCCATAGGCATCTCCATTTTATGTTAATATCCGTTGAAATTTCTACCTATAGAATTTAATACTATTTATTAAAAAGTCAATATTTTTTAAAAAGTAATTTTATTATTATTTAACATAGCATTTTTTAACTTATCTAAAAGAGCTTTTAGTGTTTTTAATTCATCATCTGAAAACATTTTTTTTATATTTTTATTTAATTCTACAAATTTCTTATCTGTATAAAAATATATATCTCTTCCCTTATCTGTCAAAATAGTATGCTTTATAATTATATTATTACGAGTGCTTAACTCTCTTTTTATATAATTTTTACTTTCTAATTCATTTAAAATTTTCCCGACATGGGCTTTACCCTTATAGACAAGTTTTCCAATATCACTTTGAGAAAGGTTTGGATCATCCATTATATGCGATATTATTTTGAACTCATCTAAATCCAAAATTGGATTATCAGTATCCTGATAAAACTTATAATAATTTCTTGCCATTAATTCAGCAACTCTTGCAGTCTGATCGAGTTTATAAAATACATTATCTACATATGGGACATTAAAATACTCACCATTATTCATACAATTCACCTCATTAATCTTATTATAATAACATTTTGAATTAAATTTGACAACTAATCGTAGAAAATTCTACATGTAAATTTTTCTTCATATTTCTGATTAAATTCTAAAGATTTTAAAATTAATGACCGATATGCAGATATGTATTTTTAGAATTCTAAGAGAGTAGAGTAAAAAAAAAGAAAGGATGGAGGAATGACAACATCAATTTCATCAGTCAATGCAGGTAGTACAGCTGCAAGCGAAATTGCAACTAAAAAATCATCTTTAAGTAATGAAACAAAAGCAAAACTTGAAGCATTAGGGATTACAGCGACAGATGGTATGACGGAATCTGAAGCAAAAGCTAAAATTGCTCAAGCTGAAGCAGAAAAAAATTCACAAAATCAAAACAACCAACAACAAGGAAATTCATCTGAAAGCGAAATATTGTCAGAAGCAAAAGCTCTTGCATCATCAGTAGGAGTATCTGTAGCAAGTGATGCAGATGTCACAGAAATTTTAGATGATATCGGTGCTGAATTAGAAGAAATGCTAGAGGATGCAGAAAATAATCCTGCAATTCTTTCTCAATTATCATCATACTTATCACAACTGACAAGCTTAGATGACAGATATGAAACATTACAAAATTCACAATCCAGTATGTATTCAGCAATGAACATGATATCTACAAATAATAAAATAGCATTAGGCTTATCATAATAATTTATATACACAATACCACACTTGCCAAAAAGCACTTTTTTAAAGTGCTTTTTCTTTTTTATAATAAAATACTACAATAAATTGATTACATAATAGTAATATAAATTATAATTATCATGATGTAATAAAAGAAAGGTAATATAATTATGCTAAAATGGATTATTCTTTTAATTCTTATTGCTGGAGGTGTTTGGGTATATTTTAATGTAGATTTCACTCAAATGGGAAACAATGCTGAAAATGCTATTAGAAATGAAAAAACAATTAAAAAATTCTTTGATGCTGACAAACAAAATAAAGAACAAACTCAACAAACAATAAGAGAAAATTTCTAAATAATAAAAAGACCGGTAAATTTTTAACCGGTCTTTTATTATTCCATCCTATCCTAAAATTTAATTTCCTATTCTTCCTATTGATTTTCCAACTTAAGCAATAAAATTAGTTCCAAAACGACTTGCACCATGGAAAAATGATTGTTTCATCATATCTACAAGTGTTTTTTTAATAACATGTTTTTTATTTAAATCTATTGAATTAACTGCTTCTGAAGTTTCTTTATATGTATCAGTTACTGTATTAGAAAATAAAAGCATAGTTGCCATTGCCTTAAAAACCTCTCTTTTTCTTTATTTTGCTCTCGTACTTATATAAAAAATTTTTATAAAAAAATATTGACTTTTTATATTCAAGTTATATAAATTTTGTTACATAACTTAACATTCATTAAAGATTTTATTATATTTTTCCGTTAATTTAATTAAATTAGAAAGGAGAAAATTAATGGCAGACCCAATTAGTGTAACAGGTTCAACAACAGGTATAGATATATCAAAATGGAAAAAACTAACCGCACAGGAAATTATAAAGGAAGAAGGTAACGGAGAAGAAATTCCTGCCGAAATTGTAAGCTGGGCACAACAAATGGCAGCATTTTCAAAAATTCCGGATGATGTAACATATGAACAAGTTGATGGGGACGTAGGTATTGATGCGCTATCAAAACTCGGACTTGATGAAGAAGCTCAGGCACTTTTAAATCCTGAGGCAGAAAATGCACAAGCTCCTACCCAAACAGAAGAACCAGGAGCTGTAAGAGATGTTGACAGACCTGAAGAACTAGGACAAGAAACAACCCAAGATCAAAATATATTCATGAACCCAACACCGGGATTTGCAGCAGAAACTGGCCCTAGCGTAACAGAAGAACAAAATGCGCAAGAAGAAAATCAACAGCTAACACTGGCAGATCCAACTCTTACGACAGATCCTGAAGAAATCAGAAAACGTAAAGCAAGACGCGGATTAGAGTAAAGATTTGATAGCTGATTTTATATCAGTAGACTTATAAATATAATTTCCGGCAACTAAAGAATTTGCACCATATGACGTGCAAATTCTTGCTGTTTCAGCATTTATTCCCCCATCTACTTGAATAATTAAATTTTCATTTGCATTCTTTTTGATTACGGGAATTTTATCTGCACAATCATTCATAAATTTTTGCCCGCCAAACCCCGGTTCAACTGTCATTACGAGCAGTAAATCCAAATCTTTTAAATAAGGTAATACTAAATCTGCAGATGTTTTTGGCTTAATAGACATCCCAGCTTTTACACCAAAAGACTTTATCAATTTAATTATTCCACTTACATCTTTTACTGCTTCATAATGAAATGTTAAAATATCTGCACCTGCTTTTGCAAATGCTTCAATATATTTTTCAGGATTCTCAATCATTAAATGCACATCTAATTTTAAATTTGTAACTTTGCGTATAGATGCAACAACAGGAACACCTATTGTAATATTCGGAACGAAATGCCCATCCATAACATCTACATGAACCCAATCAGCCCCGGCATTTTCTACAAGCTTGATATCTCGTGCTAAATTTGCAAAGTCTGCTGACAAAATTGAGGGTGATACAAATATTTTTGACATTATATTGCTCCTAATATTTTACAAGCCTCATATGCAGCATGCTGTTCAGCTTCTTTTTTAGTTTTTCCTATACCTTTTGCAATAACTTTACCTTGATATGCCACTTCTACTTCAAAAGTTTTATTATGATCCGGACCGGTTTGGTTTACCAAACTATACACAGGAGTCTGTTTGTCTATTGATTGAGTATATTCTTGTAAAATTGCCTTTGAATTATATTTCTCAAAATTTGCATCAACCTCTTCAATATAAGGTATCAAAACTTTTTTCAAAAATGGGATTAATTTTTTTAATTTATTATCAAGATAATAAGCTCCTAAAACAGCTTCAAAAGCACAAGCACAAACAGATTCCAAATTTGCAAGACCTTGTTTTGCCTCATGCCTTGCCATTATAATTAATTCGCATAAACCGATATCATGTGCAATTTTTGATAATGTACTATCTGATACTACTATAGAACGTATTTTGGATAAATTTCCTTCCGTATAATCAGGATAGCGCTCATACAAAATTTGAGATGTAATAAGTTTTAAGACTGCATCACCTAAAAATTCTAATCTTTCGTAGTTCTCAACATAAGGAATTTCTTTTTCTTTTGTATACGAAGGATGAGTTAAAGCTCTTTTGAAAAAAACGGGATTATCAATTTTTATACCGTAAATTTCTTCTAATTTATCCATTAAAACAAACCTTTAATATAATTTATAATATCGTGTGAGAATACAAAATATTTGCAGAAATAATACATTACAGGGATTGTAAATACAAAACTGTCAGCTCTGTCTAAAAATCCGCCATGCCCAGGTAATGAATTTCCTGAATCTTTTACCCCTGCATCACGTTTTATAAGTGATTCACATAAATCACCAATTTGAGCAAATATTGTACAAATTAGACCTACAAAGAATGAGATATACCATTTTACTTCGACAAAACATAAACTAATAAATGTTCCAACTATTAAAGCTCCGATTATTGCAGATATTGCACCTCCAATAGAGCCTTCAATCGTTTTATTAGGACTTATTACAGGAGCTAATTTATGTTTTCCGAATTTAGTTCCTGCATAATAACAACCGATATCAGTTAAAAGAATTGAAGTAAACATCATAACAACAAAACCTAACCCGTCATTATAAGTAGCAGAATGAATATCTCTCAAAAGCTGTAAATGCAAAGGGAAATACCCACAATATACAAATCCTAATATAGTTGTAGATACATTTGCAATGTAAGGTTGTCTTCCTCTAAATAAAACCCACATAAATGCAGCAAAAGTACATAAAGTAAGAGCTAATGCAACATATTCAGATCTATCAAAAAATGTAATTATAGCAAGTAAAGCTTCAGCTACCAGTATAATTTTAAGGCTTGGATAAAAACCTTTATGCTCAAGAATTTTCACATACTCTTTTGATGCAAAAAATATAACTATTGTCAAAAACAGTAATAACGGAATACCTCCGAGCATAATACAACCCATCGATATAGTTCCCATTATAAAGCCTGTAAGCATTCTTGTAGCGTTTTTATTCAAGCCTTGTGTTTGTTCCATTATACTGTCATAACCTCTTTTTCTTTTTCTGATACTGCTTTATCAATAATACCAGTATATTTATCTGTTAATTTTTGAATTTTATCTTGATTATCTTTTACTGTATCTTCAGGAAGATTTTCACTTTTTTCAAGTTTTTTCAAATCATCAGTCATATCACGACGAATATTTCTGATTGCGACTTTTGAATCTTCACCGATTTTTTTAACATCTTTAACAATTTCTTTTCTTCTTTCTTCTGTTAAAGGAGGGAAAGGTAATCTAATACAAATACCGTCGCTGTTTGGAGTAATACCAATTTCAGCTTTGATAATTGCCTTTTCAATTTCTTTTAAAGTTGATTTGTCATAAGGAGTAATTACAAGAGTTGTCCCATCTTGTACTGTAACTTGTGACATTTGTCTTAATGGAGTAGGTGCTCCATAGTAATCTACAAGAACTTTATCCAAAATCATTGGATTAGCTCTTCCTGAACGAATAGAGCCAAATTCTCTGTGCAATTGAGTAATTGCTTTTTCCATTTTTTCTTCACCGAACAAAAACAGCTCATCTAAAGACATTTTTTTACCCTTTCTTTATAACTATTTAACTTATATATGTTCCAATTTCTTTATTATTTAATATATCAACAATACCGTTTTCAGCATCAAAATCAAATACTACAATAGGAATATTGTTTTGTTTACATAATGCGCAAGCAGATGTATCCATAACTTTCAAACCATTTACAATAATATCATCATATGTAATTTTTTCTAGTTTTTTCGCATTTGGATTAGTTTTAGGGTCATCTGTATACACGCCATCAACACCATTTTTAGCCATTAACATTGCTTCGGCATTAATTTCAGATGCCCTTAAAGCTGCTGCTGTATCAGTTGTAAAAAATGGGTTTCCTGTACCTGCCGCGAATATAACGACTCTACCTTTTTCCAAATGCCTGATTGCTCTATGTCTTATATATGGCTCAGCAATTTGATTCATAGCAATTGCACTTTGGACTCTACAAGGAATTTTCATTTGATTTAATGCACTTTGCAATGCAATAGCATTCATTACAGTAGCAAGCATTCCTACATAATCTCCGGAAGCTTGATCCATACCTAATTTTGCGCTATTTTTCATTCCTCTGAAAATGTTGCCCCCACCGACAACTACTGCAATTTCTGCGCCTAATTCTCTAGCTTTTTGAATTTCTTCTGCAATTTTTTTGACAGGCTTTTGATCAATTCCGAATTGTTGATCGCCAAGTAATGCCTCTCCGCTTATTTTTAATAATATACGTTTATATTTCATGTCCTTAGGATACCTCTTTTTCCTTATACTAGCGCAAACCCGCAATAAAGTAAAGTCAATTTATTAAATATAAAAAGTGAAATACTAAGTTTTATTAAGTTTTAAAACATGCTTAAAACCTCATTATATCAATACTTTCAAAAAAAATATATATTTTTTGTATAAAGTTTAGCACTTTTTTATACAAAATTGTTTTTATAAAAATATAGAGAAAAATATCCACATGAAGAAAAGGAGAATATATGGCTCGAGTATTAATTTCAATGCCTGAAGAATTTTTGCAAAAAATCGATCAAGTAGCAGACGGAGAAAATCGTTCAAGAAGTGAATTGATTAGAGAAGCTTTGCGAACTTACATTTACAAACAAAAAGTTCGAGAATCAACAACATCTGCAAGAAATGCAGAACTGTTAGAATCGTTACTTGAGTAAATTTCACAAAAAACCACGAAAATTATTCGTGGTTTTTTAATTTTTCTTCACAAACTAGCAAAAAAATATTTGATGTTTTTTTACAAATAGTGTACTATTAGCAATGAGGTATGTGTGTATGAAAAATATCAAATATATTCTTCCACAAAAATCAAAATTAAAACAAATTAAAACGAGTGAAATAAATTTTGCATTACCTGATTTGAAGAATATAGAAGAATCAAAAGCTATTGCAATTGCAAAATGGCTTATGCATTGGATTGACAATGATAAATCAGTCAAACCTAATACACTGCTACCTTCAAAACCTGAACTTGCATATATGTTAGGAGTAAGTATAGGAACCATTCAAAATGCATTGAGATACATTGAAGATAATGGATACGTAGAATCAAAACAGTGTATCGGAACTATAATTCGCGACAGAAATAACACAGACAGCTGTATTAGAAAACTCACCTCAAAAAGAGAACTCGCAATAAATGCAATTAAAAATTATATTTTAGAAAAAAGATATACAATAGGACAATTTTTACCGTCATCCAGACAAATATCTTCACAAATTGGTTGTTCTACTAATACAACAAGACTTGCTCTTGAATATCTTGGAACTATAAATATAATCGAACATAAATTAAAAAAATCAAATGAAACAGGTTGGGTTATAAAATCAATAGATTTTACAGTCCAAAATTCTATTGATGAAAATAATACTCTTGTAAAAAAAGTTGAAGAAGATTTGAAAAATTACATAATAAAAAACTTAAAAATCGGAGATAAAATTCCTGCCCACTCACAACTTTCTAAAGAATTATCAGTGAGCATAAAAACTATACACGATGCTTTAAAAAGTTTAATTAATAATGGCATTCTTCTTGCCAGACGAGGACGCTACGGCACTACTGTAATAAAAATGCCAAATGATACTAACATTCCAATGAAGAAGGAAACATCAATATTTGCACCAGCTGCAGAAACTGCTTTTTATTACTACGAAAAAACACAAAATCATATAAAGAAAATGATTGCAGAAAATTATGAAATTGGGCAAAAGCTACCTTCAATAATAGAATTATCAAAACAATTAGATCTTAGTCCAAATACAATAAGAAAAGCTTTTCATAACTTAGCAAAAGAAGGCTACCTTGCTTTTTCACGCGGACGCTACGGAGGAACATTTGTAATTGATATTCCGGAAACAGATGAACAAACATTTAAATGGTTAGCAGTTAACCCTAAATATGCAGAAGTTTACAAGAACTAAGGGCAAATACTTTCCCAATCAATTTCATCGTCATCTTCCCCTGGCTCTATTATGTGTTCTCCGCTTTCTAGCATAACCTGCAAAGTCCATTTTAATTGTTGTTTGTAATTTGCTCGAGCTTTTTCGGCTGTTTTGGCACAAAATAAAAAACTTGGGATTTCCTTTATCTCAATATAATGATAAGGATTTCCATCAAAATCTTTATCAATGCCTTCAATTAATGTCCAATTTAAATTGAGGTAATAATCTAAATCTTTTTCTGCCATTATTGTCTTAACCATCCAAAGAATTTTCATTCAAGGGTTGAGTAATCATAATACCCTCTCCGCCTATAACTTCTGCTTTATTACCTTCAATATAAAGATACACAGGCTTATTTGTATTTCTTTTTGCAGTCTTTATCAGCTGATTTAATCTTTTATACAAACTGTCTGTACCGCCACCGTTTTCAAATGCGGAATTCAAATTAATTATAACTTTATCAGACGATTCATTTATAGCTATAATTCTTGTACCTGCAGGGATTTCAGAATACACACCTTTAGACTTTTCATAAGCAGTAGGTCCTGAAACTAAAGCATTTATTGCAAATTTCAATTTTGAGCCATCGATATCTTTATCATACTCTCTATTAACAGCTCTATAGACCTCTTCTTTATTAGAATTTTGACCGATGAAAAACACATTTACATATACTTTTTCAACAGGTTTTGCAACTTTTGGTGCCTCTGTATTTTCATCAGGAATTTTAGATTCAGATATCGGAGTCAAAGGGCCTGAAACATTTTCATCACTATGATATAGCATTCTCAAGCCTAAAATACAACATACAGCGACCATTATTACTGCAGTTACACCTAAAAAAACTCTTTCATTTTTACGCATAATATTATTCCTTATCTTTAAGAACTGTTATTATTCCGTCAATATTTATTTTTTGATCAGAAATTTTAACATTTTTAATGCTGAAATTTGCATCTTTATTTTCTAATATTTTTGCAGAAAAATCAAGTGGATTGATATAATTTAAAATACTTGAGAATTTATCAATATCCATTAATGAATTATTTCTTACAAAATTTGTATTAGCTAGAACAATTTTACCATTTTCAACATTAATATCAGAGCTGATTACAACTTCCTTTGACTTTCTTACAAAAGGCATTGCGTATCGCACAATGTAATACATTTTACCGTTTTTTAATTTTACAGATGTAGATATAATTTGAAAAATATTCAAACTTCCACCAATATTGTTAATATCATCAATTAACCTTTTATAATCAGAAGAATTCATAGTTTTGTTCAAATCATCTTCTGTAATTTCGGTGTTGAAAGCAATCGGAATATTTTCTTTTACAATATAATTGTTATCACCACTTGGAGCAATATAGTTGAAATTACATAAAGTTTTAGCGTTGAAATAAGAAATATAAATTCCCTCTACATCGACATCTTTACCTGTAATTTCCAAAGACTTAAATCTACCTGCTTTCAAATCTCTCGTACTATAAGAATCTAATTTAGCACTAACTTTCCCACTTACAATATTTTTCTTAATAGCTTTTTTTACAAGGCTTTCGCCAACTTTTTCAGCTATAAAATTCTGTCCTGTGGCAGTACTTACGAATCTTGAAAATCCTGATGTTAAATCGTACGGAGCAGGGCAACAAGATGTTTCACATTCTTTTGCCATACACATCTGACTTGCTGTCAATAACAAAGCTAAAGTAAAAATAATCTTTTTCATTATAAAAACACTTTCTTCAATTTTATTACATTCTCATCTGCAACTCCTACAGCGCAGATTTCATTATCATTATAAACCAAAAGAATTATACTGCCATGCTCAATATTTTTATTTTTTAAAGCTCTTCCATTCTTGATATATTCAATGTCTTCAGCCCTCACATGAACTTTTTCATAATCCATCATATCAATTGGATTAATTAAATCTTTTGGAATTTGAACATCTTCAAGTTTTACACTATTCTCAACTCTGAATTTCCCTGCCTGAGTTCTGATTAATCTTATTAAATGTGCTCCGCACCCAAGCTTTTCTCCTAAATCGTTAGCAATTGATCTGATATAAGTACCTTTTGAACATTTTATTAATATCTCTGCCTGCTGCAATTCTTTATCAAAAGATTTTAATTCAATATTTTCAATTACAACATGACGCGGCTGAACTTCTACCTCTTTACCACTTCTTGCATATTCATATAACTTTTTACCATTAACCTTAATCGCAGAATATATAGGAGGCATCTGAGAGATTTCTCCCTCAAAGGACTTCAAAGCCTCTTTTACATCATTTTCAGAAACTTTTTTATCTGAAGAAAAAATAATACACCCGTCTTTGTCATATGTATCAGTAGATGCACCAAATTTAACCGTCGCCAAATATTCTTTGTCATCAGCTAAAAACTCAATTAAACGTGTAGCTTTTCCGATACAAACAGGCAAAACACCTTCAGCAAAAGGATCTAAAGTTCCAGTATGTCCGACTTGCTTTACCCCTGTAATTTTTCTCATTTTTGCAACCACATCATGAGATGTCATTCCAACAGGTTTGTATATATTTACAAACCCAAATAACTTTTTTGCCAAAGTTTGCATATCAGGCATTAAAGTTCTCCGCGAGAAATTTTATCAATAATTTCACTTACTTTAGAACCTTTTTCTAAAGAGTCAGTATATACAAATTTTAATTCAGGAGTAAGTCTTAAACGGATACGTTTCCCAACTTCATAACGAATTTTTGGGGTACTTTTTTCTATAATATCCTTAGTTTTTTCAACCTGTTCTTCGGATCCTAATACACTGTATATAACTTTTGCAAAAGAATTATCATGAGATACTTCAACGTCTAAAACAGATACAACACCTGCAAGACCTCTGATTTCTTTGCGTAAAATATCAGAAATATCTCGCATTAATTCTTTTCTTACTCGTTCATTTCTTAAAGTCATAATTATCTCCTTGGTAAAATTAGTATAACATGAAATATATAAAATAAATAATCAACAAAACTACTATATTAAAATACAACTACCTTGACAAAAAATTAAAAATAATAAATAATGAAAATGGAATTTATTTTAGGAGGATGAAAAATGTTTAAACAAGAAGCTTTCAGAGTGCCCCCCCCCCGCGAAGCCTTTGTCTAGAAGGTGTTTTCAGAAAAACACTCTACTTTTATAGAAAAAACTGTTATTGTAGAGAATTGTTACATCACAACAAATTAAAAAATGGATTTACTCTTGCAGAAGTTTTAATAACGTTAGGAATTATCGGCGTTGTTGCAGCTTTGACAATTCCAGCACTTATAGGCAACTATCAAAAAAAAGAAGTTCCTGTAAGATTACAAAAAATGTATAACACAATACAGAATGCTATATCACTAGCTGAAGAAGAAAATGGTCCATCTGAATATTGGCTTTTTGACAATGATGAAAAAGCTACAGAATTTTATAATACAAAAATCAAAAGTAAAATGAATTGTGTTAAAACAAAAGATAAAGTCACTGCATATGGAAATAATAGCTGCTATCTACCCGATGGAAGCCTAATTAGACTTAGCAACATGAGATCATATGGATTATTAACTGTAATTTTTTATCCATTTGCAAATGAAAAAGCTCTTTCTTTCAATGCTTATAAAACTGAACATCGAAGATATGAGTTTCGTTATAATATCTGGCTAACTACTAGTTCTACATGCAAAATAACTAAACCTAAAACAGAAGTAACAGCTATGGATAGAATCGCAAACAATATACCAAGAGACCAACTTCTTAACGGACCAGGGAAAAATAATGCACCTCAAGAATACTGCAAAGGAACTGATGGAGCTGCATCTTGTTTTCAGTTGATAAAACGAGACGGTTGGGAAATAAGAAAAGACTATCCTTGGTAATACAAGGATAGTCTTTTCTTATAATCACTTATAAATATTACAAACTTGATCTTTCAATTTCTTCTTTAGTTGATACTTCGATTATATCGCCAACTTCAATATCATTCCATTTCGCAAAAGAAATACCGCATTCAAAACCTTGTGCAACTTCTTTTACGTCATCTTTGAATCGTTTCAACTGATCAATAGCTCCACGGAAGATTTCTTTTCCGTCACGATATAAAACAGCATCTTTACTTCTTACAATCTTACCTTCTGTAACATAGCAACCCGCAATTCTTGTTGTTTTACCGATAGTAAAGATTTGTCTTACCTCAGCTTTTCCAAGTTCAACCTCTTTAATTTCTGGCTGCAATAGAGATAACATTGTCTTTTCAATATCCTCTAAAATTTGATAGATAATATCATATTTCTTGATAGTAACGCCTTCTTTTTCAGCAGCAGCTAAAGCATTTGCATCTTCTTTTACTGTAAATCCTAAAATCAATGCATTTGATGCGGATGCAAGCATTACATCGGCTTCGGAAATATCACCTACACCAACATGAATAATTTTAGTTTTGATTTCATCTGATTCTAATTGAGCAATAGCTTGAGATACTGCCTCTGCAGAACCGTTTGTATTAGCTTTAATAATCAAGTTCAATTGAGGGATATCATCTTCTCCTGCAACTGCTTCACGGCGAACATGAGCTGGCAACATTGCATCAAGACGTTTATTACGTTCTTTTTCTTTACGTTCTTGTACAATTGCTTTCATTTCTTTTTCATTTTTTACAACTTCAAAATAATCACCCGCTTGAGGCACTTCTGTCAAACCCAGAATTTCGACAGGAGTTGACGGTTCTGCCTTTTGAATTCTTTCTCCTGAATCTGATAATAATGCCCTTACACGACCACAAGCTGTACCTACTACAATACAATTCCCCACACGTAACGTACCGTTTTGTACAAGCAATGTCGCTACAGGACCTTTACCTTTATCAAGGTTTGCTTCAATTACAACCCCGGAAGCTTCTGCTTTAGGGTTAGCTTTTAAATCTTGGATGTCAGCAACTAACAAGATGTATTCTAATAATTCATCAATACCTGTACCTTGCAATGCTGAAACTTTTACGACAATAGTATCTCCGCCCCATTCTTCCGGAACCAAACCGTGTTCTGTTAATTGTTGTAATACTCTGTCAGGATTTGCATCCGGTTTATCAATCTTGTTTACTGCAACAATAATAGGAACTTCAGCTGCTTTAGCGTGGTTAATAGCTTCAATAGTCTGAGGCATTATACCATCATCTGCTGCAACTACCAAAATTGCAATATCCGTAGCTTTAGCACCACGTGCTCTCATTTCGGTAAATGCTTCGTGCCCCGGAGTATCTACAAATACGATTTTCTTATCTTTGTTATTGTCAAGATAAACTGTATATGCACCGATAGACTGTGTAATCCCGCCTACTTCTGTCGCTACAATTTTATGTTTTGAAGCTCTTATACTGTCTAACAAAGTTGTTTTACCATGGTCAACGTGTCCCATAATACTTACAACAGGTGCACGTCTTTTAAGTAATTTTTTATCAACTTCTGTAAGTTTTTTAACTTTTTCTTCTTTTTCAAGTTCTTCTTCCATGTAAGCATCTAAGTCTTCATCAAGAACTTCCAAATTGTATTCTGCACAAATCTTCTTAATAACATCAACGTCAATAAGTTGATTTACAGTAGCCATAATGCCGTTCATCATTAAGAATTTAACGATTTCTGCAGGAGTCTTTTGAATCTTTTCAGACAATTCACCTATTGTCATAGCATGATTTACGACAATTTGTGTAACTTGAGCAGCTTCTTCTTCTTTATGAGTACGTTTTTTATGTTTTTGAGCAGCAGCTTTTTCTAGTGAGATTCTTTCTTGTTCTTCTTTTTTAGAATTAAAATCTTTACCTTTCTTTTTAGAATCGTTGCGTTTTCTGCCCTGACCTTTATTCTCATAAATGTCTTGAGAAATTATAGTTCTTTGAATAGGTTTTCTTTCTCCTGAAGGTTTTTCGAAAGGTTTTTTATTAGGAGCACCATCTTTTTTAGGTGGAAACTGTCTTTCTCCTCTTTGAGGTCTTTCTGATCTTGGAGGGAATTTTTTTGTTTCGGAAGATTTTTCTGTTTTTTCTACAACAGGTTTCTTAGGTGCACGTCTTACGATTTCTAAACGGCTTTGCGGTTTTGGTTTTACAACCTCTACTTTAGGAGCGGCAGGTCTTACAACTTCTACTTTTTTTTCTGCAACAGGTTTAGTTTCTTCTGCAACAGGAGTTTCAGCGACTTTTGCTTTTTTTACGACAAAAGCTTTTGGCTTTTTATGCTCTTTTACACCGCCGTTTGCAATGAATTCTTTTAATCTTCTTACCTGATCAACTGTCACTGTACTTGAATGAGTTTTGCCTGTGATAGATAACTGGGCAAATTTTTCTATAACTTCTTTACTTGTCATACCCAGTTCTTTTGCTAATTCATTTATTCTTATTGTATCAAAACTCATTTATTAATCTTCCTTTCAAATCTTCCGGTACAGAAGTTTTTAAGGCTTTTGAAATTCTATTTTTTTTAAAAGCGGCTTCTATACACGAATTATTATAGCAGAGATATACAGATCTGCCAAATATTTTATTACTGTGGTTTATAACGACGTCACCGTGCAGGTTTTCCTTAGTAATCTTTATTAATTCATCCCTATTTTTTAACTTACCGCACCCTGCACATTTTCGTTCTACCACTAATTCACCTCAGCGAGTTTTTCTAATTTTAATTTTTGGTCGTGTTCAATCAACAGATTAATCAATTCATCCAAATCACCGTCAATTACAGTATTTACATTCAAATTGTGATTGATACGGTGGTCGGTTAAACGGCCTTGAGGGAAATTGTAAGTTCTGATTCTTTCACTTCTGTCACCTGTCCCAACTTGAGAACGGCGTAAATCAGTAATTTCCTTCATTTGTTTTTGCACTTCCATATCATAAAGTTTTGCTTTAAGGATTTGTAATGCACGCTCTTTGTTTTGTAATTGTGAGCGTTCTTCAGTACAGAAAATCATAATCCCTGTAGGTTTGTGGAATACTCTCGCAGCAGTTTCAACCTTGTTAACGTTTTGACCGCCTGCACCGCCTGAACGAGCTGTTGTGATTTCAACATCATTCATATTAAGATTTACTTCCACATCATCGACTTCAGGCATTACAGCAACTGTTGCAGTTGATGTATGTACTCGACCTTGAGATTCCGTCGCTGGAACTCTTTGCACTCTGTGTACACCTGATTCATATTTCAATTGAGAATATACTCCATCACCTTTGATTGAAATAATTATTTCAGACACACCGCCTGCTTCACATTCTGTTTTACTTAAAACTTGAGTCTGCCAGCCTTTTTTATCAGCATATCTCATATACATTCTTGCAAGATCCCCTGCAAAAATATTTGCCTCATCACCGCCTGCACCGCCTCTGATTTCAAGCATAATATCTTTATCATCCATTGGATCTCGAGGAAGCAATAAAACTTTCATTCTTTGTTCATATTCAGGAAGTTTAGCTTCATTGCTTTCAATTTCAGCTTTAAGGAAACTTTTCATTTCCTCATCTTTTTCTTCATGCATCATCTGTTTAGCTTCTTCAATAGCATCAACAGCTTTTTTCCAAGCATAATAAAGTTCAACGGTTTCCTCCATAGACTTTCTTTGCTTAGAAAGATCCCTGAATTTATTGTAATCGTGAATTACTGCAGGATCTGAGAGTGTAACACCTAATTCATTATATTTCTTCTCTATTTGAAGAATTTTATCTAACATATCTTTCATAATTTGATTATATCAAGAACAAAAATTTTTTCAAATTCAAAAGTAGCTAAATAATTGATATATAAATATTATACAAATTTTAGATGATTGTTTTCACCATAATTCTTAAATATAATATAAATACATATTTAATTAAATAAGGAGAGTTACATAAATGCTAGAATATTTTTTAGGTTCATATATCGTGACCATAGCAGGGCTTATCGGGGCATATTTTTGGGGAGAACATGTACATTCCGGAACAGGTCTTACGTGTGTATTCATTGCAATTGTATTAGGAATTTTAGAGATTAGTTTATCTTTTGATAACGCTGTTGTGAATGCAATGAAGCTTGAAAAAATGAGTCATAAATGGCGTATGAGATTTTTAACTTGGGGTATCATCATCGCAGTATTCGGTATGAGATTTTTATTCCCAATTTTAGTCGTTTCTATTTTTGCGAAATTAAAAATGCTTGAAGTTGCAAATATTGCACTTACCAATGCTGATAAATATGCTTATTACTTGCATCAGACACATGCACCGATCGTTACATTCGGCGGAATGTTCTTAATTATGCTGTTCTTGAACTACTTTTTTGACCACAAAAAAGAAATTCATTGGATTAAACCTATAGAATATTGGTTATCACATTTTGACCACATCAAAGGTATTGAAATTGTAATCTCTCTTTTTATGCTTCTTGCAACTCAAAACTTTGTACCTGTTGAACAAAAAATTCATGTTATGATTGCTGGAATTTCAGGGATTATAACTTACTTATTAATTGACGGATTTACTCATTATTTGGAAAAACATGAAGAAATGAGACTTGCCAGCTGTGCCGCACAAGGTGCAGGCTGCACTGGATTAATCAGCTTTTTATACTTGGAATTAATTGATGCATCTTTCTCATTAGACGGTGTATTAGGAGCTTTTGCATTAAGTAAAGATATCATAATAATATCAATCGGTCTTGCAATCGGTGCTATGTTTGTAAGATCACTTACTATAATGCTTGTTGAAAAGAAAACTCTAAAACAATTTTTATACTTAGAACATGGTGCACATTGGGCAATAGGTGCTTTAGCTTGTCTTATGCTAGTATCTACAGTAAAAGAAATTCCGGAAATTGTTACTGGCGGTATAGGATTAGGATTTATTATTGCTGCATTTATTTCTTCAGTTATGCACAATAAAAAGATGGAAAGATTATTAGCTGAACAGGATTCTAAAAATGCTTAAATTACCTATGGTGTCATTTGTTGTAACTTCTTACAACTATGAAAAATATATTTTAAAAACTCTAGAGAGCATAAAAGCTCAAACTTATAAAAACTTTGAAATCATTGTAGTAGATGACTGTTCTAAAGATAACTCCTGCCAAATTATTGAAAATTTTATATCTGAAAATCAGGATTTAAAAATTACTCTGATAAAACAAACCACAAATCAAGGGCAAATGGCTTCAATGATTAAAGGCTTAGAAATAGCTCAAGGTCAATTTGTAAGTTTTATTGACAGTGATGACATTTTGATGCCTGATTACACTAAAAATCATATAAGAGTTCATCTTGAAACATCTGTCGCATTTACATCCTGCCAAATTATTGAAATCGGTGATAATGATGAAATTCATACAATGAATTCAATATCATCACCACATTGCAAAAATCTTGATGAACTTTTTGCCGGAGAAAAAGTTAAGTACAAAATTTTAAAATACAAACATTTTGGAGGATGGTACTGGTCACCAAACAGCTCTGCAATGTTTAGAAAAGCATCAATTGAACTGATTAAAAATTACAAAAATACTGACAAATGGAAAATTTGTCCTGATAAATTTTTATTTAATTTTGCAAATTTAATAGGTGGCTCTGCAATAATTTATACCCCGCTTATCGGTTACAGAAGGCATAAAAACAATGCAGGGAATTGTACATTTGTCACAGGAGATAAAAAATTACACAGTGACCAAGCTACAAAAATAAATATCGAAAACAACTTAAAAATCCGTCCTGAAACAATTAAATTTTTATGGCAAGAAAAAACAGAGTTAGGCTTAAGGAATACAATTAGTTTAACACTTAAGACTTTATTATAAAAAAAATACCGCTAACTAATTATTAGCGGTATTTTTTTATTTTTCTTTTATTATTAGAATTTCCAACTATTCAAGTATTCTTCTTGCTCCGGAGTTAATGTATCAATTTCAATTCCCATTGATTTCAATTTCAATTCAGCAATTTTTACATCAACTTCATGAGGTAAAGTATACAATTTATTTTCTAATTTACCTTTATTTTTAACTAAGAATTCAATACCTAATGCTTGGTTAGCAAAGCTCATATCCATAACACTTGCAGGATGACCTTCTGCATTTACAAGATTTACTAAACGACCTTGAGCAAATACATATACTGATTTTCCATTATCTAATTTGTATTCTTCAAGATTTGGTCTGATTTCTCTAATTTCTATAGTGTGTTCTTTAAGACCTGCAACATTTATTTCCCAGTCAAAGTGACCAGAATTTGCTAAAAATGCACCGTCTTTCATATCTAAAATGTGTTGAACATCTACAACATGCTTATCACCTGTTACAGTTAAGAATATATCACCTTCTTTAGCTGCTTGAGCTATTGGCATAACTCTATATCCTTCCATAGCTGCCTCAAGAGCTTTTAACGGGTCAACTTCGCAGACAATAACATTTGCACCCAAAGCTTTTGCTCGTAATGCACAACCGCGTCCGCACCAGCCATATCCTGATACTACAACCGTTTTACCGGCAATTAAGATATTCGCACCTCTTATGATACCATCCATTGAACTTTGACCTGTACCATAACGGTTATCATATAAGTGTTTTGTTAAACTTGTATTTACACCGACTGCAGGGAATTTTAATTGTCCTTGAGCTTCTAGTGCTTGCAATCTGATAATACCTGTAGTTGTTTCTTCAGTTGAACCGATAATTTTTGAAGCTAATTCAGGTCTTTCCGCATGAATAGTTGATACGATATCACATCCGTCATCAATAATAATATCAGGATTATGATTTAGAGCTTCTTGAATATGAGCTTTATACTGTTCTACTGATTCTCCTGCTACAGCATAAGTAGGAATTCCGTAATGTTTTACTAAAGCTGCAGCTACATCATCTTGAGTTGATAAAGGATTTGATGCTACTAAAATGGCATCTGCACCACCTGATTTCATTACAACACATAATGCTGCAGTTTCTTTTGTTACATGAACACAAGCAGATAATTTCAATCCTTTAAAAGGTTGTTCCTTTATAAATCTTTCTTGGATTTGTTTTAATACAGGCATATCCTTAAATGCCCATTCTATTTGATTTTTGCCTTGATCAGCCAAATTTATGTCTTTTACATCACATTTTAAATCCATAACTTGCATTAATTTTCTCCTTTTCCTGATAAATTATACCAAGAAAGATTTTTTTTATCTTTTTTTGTAAAAATTTCTTAATAATATCAGACATTATGTCAAAAAAATTTCTTCACTTGAGTTATAAATGGAGTAGTAAGGAGTTTTCTCGTGAAAGTAAATTTAAATTTAAATCAACCAAGAATCAATAATAACATTCAATTTGAAGGATACAAACCCAAAAAATCTGAATATGGGGATAAAGAATATGAATTTAACTATGTCTATGATGACAGTAAATATGATTGTTATTTAGAATTATATTCTGTTGATAAAGATAAAAATAACAACTATAAAATAATTAATATACTCGATAGACTTGATTCCATGGATGATAATTCAGAAAATAAAGAACGAGGGATTAAACTTCAAAGCGGGAAAGCTACAAAAATTGATTTAGCAGGGGATTTTGACATAGCTCCAGATGAGCCTTTTGCTTATCATTATAAACTCTACCCAAAAGATAATCATTCAGCTCCTCCAATTTACATGCTGGATCCTGGGAATATTATAAATGAAGCACAAAATACCCATAATGCTTATGATGTATATAATATTATAACAGACAGAGCTCCTTCAGTTTCAAAAGGCGGAGCAATGAAATTGATTATTCCTGACTGCAACAATGTTATATGGAAATATGACGAAAACAACAAAATAGTTATGAAATCTCCGGAAGAAATCGTAGACTTAATGAGTTCGTCCAAGAATTTTGGGAATAAAATAGGCGGCTCCTTAGCAGGTATTGAAAAATCTCTGGATAACGGAGAACTGGATAACTTTACAAGAATAATTACACTCCCTTTATTTACAGATGACAGTCTTACTGCACATTCATACTGGAATAAAAACTGTTTCCAAATGGCTCAAAGCTTAGGAAATATTAATAACTATGCATCTATCCAACGAAAAATGTTTGCAAAAGGCATGAACTTAGTATCTGACGGTGCATACGTAAATGAAGGTCTTGAAGGTGTACATTTTCAACATATTCTTAAATGGGGAGATAGATCTCCTTATTTCTATTGGTTTAGAATTACAGGACTGAAAGATAGCCCACTTGCTCTTGGAGTATTCGGCAAAAATACAGCTCATGTAACCCACAGAATTGTTAACTCCCCATACAAATTCATAGAAAATGATAACGGGACTATTAGTATTAAATCAAATAATAGAGAATATGATCCTAAAAAACCTACATATATTCAAATCTATGATAACAGGCTTACAAACGCAGATAAATTAAGTAATAAAGAATTAATCAAAGCATACGAAAAATTTGATAAAAATTACTTAGATATAAATAATCATAATGATACTGTCGCTCCATACAGTTTCCAAATTAATCCAGAAACTTATAAGACAAATGTAGAAAAATTAAATGCATACAATAAAACATTACCGGAATATCAAAGAATAAGACTTCACAGTGGTCAAGGGACAAAAGAAGTAACTCAATTTGAATATTTTGGATTGGACGGGAAACATGAAAGCGGTTTCTACACTTGGGATGCAAACCCAGATATCGCTAAATTAAATTATATATTCTCCCATACCGACACTCAAGATTTATTAAATATTGGAAATCCTAGAGAAAGAGCTGCAAAAACAGCTTTATTAAAACGTAAAAATATAGAAGTTCAAGATTATGCAGTATCTTCTGCTCAATTCTGGACAAAGAAAACTAACCAAATATTGAACCTAAATGTTGCACAACATTTAAGAAATATCCAAAACCTTGATGCGGATGGAATTTATGATTTAATTAAATCCCAAGCTGACGGAAAAGTCTTCCCTAAAGATTTAGATGTTAATAAAAAAATTGTAGAAAATGTTCTAAATAACAGATATGAATTATACGGCTTTGATTCTGTTGAATCATATAATGATTCTATAGTACAAGGACTTATGGATGTTCCTTTAGATTCTATTGAAGTAGGCGATGATATCGTAGCAGCATTAAGTAGTCCTTATATTTCTAAAAGAGCTACTCAAGAAGATCAAATCGGAGTATCTCGATATGAAATGATGCAACAAAACAACCCTCATATGAGAATGGAATATAAAGAGACTTATGAATTAACAGATAAAATGTATACAAAAGAAATGTATTCATTAGCTAAAGAGATCCTAGCCGGAGTAGAATCAAAATTACCGGAAAACAACAAACTTCATGATCAATACGGGAATGCTACACCTTACGGTAAATATGTTATCCCACTACTTACATCAGAAATTGCAAGATTTGCAATTATCAAAGCTGTAGATCCTAATGCTTCATTTACTTATAACAAAGAAACAGGTGAAGTATCTTACGATTATAACTCTCTTAAAAAGACATCTTTATTAGGAATGGGAATAATCGCTGATTGTCCTGAGGATGAAGCAAAATCTCTTGTAAATCATTTAAGAAAAGGGATCAGAAATATCAATCCAAGAGAAAAAGAAAAACTTGCAAGTGCATTATTAAAATCAATAAAAGGCACCAATTTTGACAGCTTCAAACTTGCAGAAATGATTGTTAACAGAACAGAAGCAGGTCTTGATTGGAGAATTGATGCAACAAAAGATATCGGAGATATTGAATCTCTAAGAAACAAAAAAACTGATTTTGAATATACTTGGAATAAAGTAATTGATTTTTGGTCAAAATTTACAGACGGAGTAAAGGAATACCATCCTGATGCATATATAGCTGCAGAAGTAACAGATTTAGGCGAAATATACAGTAAAGGATATGGAGAAAAATCAGGAGAAAGATTTGCAGGAAAAACAGAAGCAATGAGAAAACTTCTAAACGAAGCAGGATTTACTACAACTGCAAATTATGATTACTTCTCATCTGATTTAACTAAAATATTTGGAAAACTATTTGATTACGATGGACAAAACAGCCCGGAAAAAGGATATGACCAAGGCAAAACAATACTTGAAAAACTCGTAGGAGCCGATAACTTCTTAAATTCAGGTTCTTTAGAATCTTTAATTTATTCATATACATTTGCAGGAAACCACGATAAATGTAGAGCATTAGATGGTTTTTCAATGGATATGGACTTAGTTTACACTGATTTAACAGAAAATGGAAATCCTTACCGTGAAAGAGCCTATAGAATTCTGAATGGTGTAAAATATGGTGAAAATGTATACCAAGATGCAGTAAATAACTATGATTACAATAAAGTAAGCAACTTAGCAATAGCTAAAAGTGAATCTATTGCAAGCGGCATGGGGAAAGCTAAAGAATTAATCGGACTAAGTGACAGCCGTAAAAATTACGTTTATGACAAAATGGTAGAGGCATTAAAAAACCTGTCTAACGGATATCATAAAGGTAAAGTATTTGAAGCTGACGGCTTTGGAGCAAGGGATTACAACATTGCATTAGATATTGTATTTGATGAAATGGATTATATTGAACCGGATGCAAGCAAAAGACTCAATGCTGATGAAAAGAAAAAATTGAAAGATAAAACTCTTGAAAAAATAATTGATCCTGCAATGTCAAAATTGTTAGGTCAAACAAAATTCTTAACTGCACTCGTTGGGAACCCAACATTATTTGCAGGCGATGAATACGGTGCTACAGGTTATGAAACAACAACCAAAAACATTTACCTGCAAAATCGTAACGTAATACACGAAGATTGGGCTGATCCAAACAGTCCAAATTTCAAAGAATTTGTAAAAAAACACAAAGATAATATGATGGCAGTTCTTAGTCTAAGATCAAGACCTGAACTACAACCATTAAATGATGGTACTCCATTCGCTCTAAAAGAACAAAATGCTCATTATAAGTTTGATGTATACAAAGATGATACAAATAAAACAAAAGACAATTTTGAAAAAACTGAAGAAGGAGATACCCAAATTTCTGCCTTATTAAGACAAAGCCCAAATGGTGCAATGACTATTTCATTATTTAATACAGCAGGTCTAAATCATACATTTGATAAATACTACGATCCTGCAGAAGTAACATTACCTTATATTGACTTAAATGACGATAGAGGAGGTAGAGTCGGTCTAAAAGGCGGTTTAAAATCAGGAATGAAATTTAGAAATGCCGATAAAAATGATAAAACAATATATTATGTAAATGATAAAAACCAAATTACTGGTCCTGATCAAACTCCAATAAAATTCAAAGATTCTACATTAATCTTGTACCACGAACCAAGTTTTACAGGTAGAAGAGTATTGTATAATCCTCAATATAATATAGTTTCAAATCCATATTCTCAAGTAAACAAAGAAAAACAGAATATCGGAAATAAACTTGCACTACTTAGTAAATAAATAAGTAAATTAATTAAACCCCTCACTTAAAAGAAGTGAGAGGTTTATCTATGTCAAAAATTTCTTAATTGTTTTAACTGTATCAAATGAATATGGCGGATACATCATCTTCATATCAAAATCAGAATTTTTCACCAAAATACTTTTCAAATGCGTAAAAGTATCAAAAGTATACTTACCATGATACCTCCCCATACCTGAAAAACCTACACCACCAAAGGGTAACCCGTGAATTGCCGTTTGCTGTACAGTATCATTCACAGCACCACCACCAAATGATATACTGTTTAAAATTTTCCAATAAAACTCTTTATCTTTGGAAAAAACATACAGAGCTAAAGGTCTTGGCTTACCTTTTAAAGAATTAATTACATCATCAATATTATTATAAGTCATTATCGGTAAAATCGGCCCGAAAATTTCTTCTTGCATAGACGGAGAATCATAAGAATCTATACTCAATAATGTAGGCTCAATATACAGTCCGCACTCATGAGAATCTCCGCCATAAATAATATTTTTAGCTTCTTGATTAATAATTTCTTTTAATCTTCTAAAGCCATCAGTATCAATAATGCGTCCATAATCCTTGCTTTCCTGAACAAATACTCCATAAAAAGATTTTATTGATTTTATTAAATTATCGACCAAATCCTGTTTTACATCTTCATGCACAAGAACATAATCAGGAGCGACACAAGTTTGTCCCGCATTCAAAAATTTTCCCCAAGCAATTTTTCTGGCAGCCTGTTCTATATTTACATTTTTATCAACAATTACAGGACTTTTCCCGCCTAATTCCAATGTATATGGAATTAATTTTTTAGCAGCAGTTTCTGCGATTAATTTCCCTGTCTGCGTACTACCTGTAAAAAATATATAATCAAAGTCTTTTGACAAAATTTCTGCGGATGTTAATTCTGTTGGCAACACGCATTTAACATAATTACTACTGAATGTCTGGGCAATAATTTTACATATTACCTCTGCACAACGAGGAGTCCTTTTGGAAGGTTTCACAACTGCGCAATTTCCTGCGGCAATTGCACCTATTAAAGGCACAAAAGACAGTTGGAAAGGGTAATTGAAAGGAGTAATTATCAATACAACCCCATAAGGTTCTTTTAAAATATACCCGTTTGAAGGTTTTAGATATACAGGAGTTGATACTCTTTCAGTTTTTGCCCATTTTTTTAGATTTTTTATTGCACAATCTAGTTCTTGGAATATCAATCCAAGTTCGGTCGTTACAATTTCAAAATCTGATTTTCTTAAATCTTCTTTTAAAGCTTTAAAAATTTCAGGCTCATAGTGTTTAATAGTTTGTTTTAAACTCTTAAGCTGCTTTAATCTAAAATTCAAATCCTTTGTGCGATTTGTATTAAAGAATTCTCTCAAATCCATAACGATATTTCCAATCATAATGTAATTATTAAATACTTTAAAAAAGTAAAATAAATTAGTAACTCGGGCTAATTATACAGAGAATCTGAAATGAACTAAATCACCATCTTGTACAACATAATCTTTGCCTTCAAGACGAGTTACCCCTTTTTCTTTACAAGCGTTATAAGAACCGTTTTTCACAAATTCTTCATACGGAGTAATTTCAGCTCTGATAAAACCTTTTTCAAAATCTGTATGAATTACCCCAGCTGCTTGAGGAGCTTTAGCACCTGCAGGAATTGTCCAAGCGTGAACTTCTTTTTCACCAGCTGTTATAAAAGTTCTTAAATTCAATAGTTTGTATACAGATTTAATCATTCGGTTAATTCCGCTATCTTCTACCCCTAAATCATGAAGATATTCTTTTGCTTCCTCCGGTGATAACTCAGCTAATTCTTCTTCTATTCTTGCTGAAATTATAACCATTTCAGCACCATGAGCTGACGCATATTCCTGAACTTTTTTAGTGTAATCGTTGCCATCTTTTAAATCAAATTCAGATACATTAGCTGCATAAATAACAGGTTTTGTTGACATCAAATTCAAACCTTTTGCTACAGGAATTTCATCTTCATTAAAATGCTCATTTACATTTATAAATGAAGCATCTTCTAACAATTTTTGCATTTTTTCAAGAACTGAAAGAGTTAATACAGCATCTTTATCACCTGATTTTGCAACTTTTGAAACTTTTGCGATTTGTTTTTCAACAGATGCCATATCAGCTAGAGCTAATTCCGTATTAATTACCTCAATATCATCTAATGGGCTTACCTTACCTGCAACGTGAATTGTATTAGGATCATCAAAGCATCTTACAACCTGAATAATTGCATCAACTTCTCTAATATTATGCAAAAACTGGTTTCCTAAACCTTCACCTTTACTTGCGCCTTTTACAAGTCCTGCAATATCTACAAATTCGATTGCAGTAGGAATAATCACATCCGTCTTGCACAATTTTGCAAGAATATCCAACCTTTCATCAGGAACATTTACAACCCCGACATTTGGTTCAATCGTACAAAACGGATAATTTGCACTTTGCGCATTTTTTGCACTTGTTAAAGCATTAAATAAAGTTGATTTTCCAACATTCGGTAATCCGACAATCCCTGTTCTTAGCATTATAAATCCTTTTATTATTATTCTGATAACTGTATAAAATCATTATAACACGAACAAAAAGATTCTTTGATTAATTATTTTGATTATATTTAAGTTTTCCTCCTGATAAAATACTAAATAAACTAGATGCTCCATACACATCCCAATAAGATTTTCCAACATGATCCGGCCATATATCTATACGAAAAGCATCATATCCATATTTATTTGGACCTTTTGCACCATTTACATCAAAAGTTATCGCACCACAATCATTACGAATTTGAGTCCAAGTAACTGGCGTACCGTCTGGATTATATTGAAGATTACCATCTTCATCATTCATTATCCCTGAATTGACTGTATCAGTACATTTATTTGTACTTAAAACCAGAAACAATACACTATTATCTGGCAAGATTATCGCAGGAGGAGCTACAGGATTATATTTTCCCTTATAAGTTGATAATAATATTTGATACTTCAAAGAGGTACAAATATCCTCTTTTGAATTCGTAAGACAAAGTTGACCTCCTTTAACATATTTAGAAAAATTTGTCATTACTTCATTATTTGTTTCTCCCGAAAGAAACAAACTTGAATTGTCATTTGGAGTACCATAATCATTTTGAGCAAGTTGCAGTGCCTGCATTACAATTGAATAATCTTTTTTTGCTTTGGCAATAATTTCTTTTTCTTTAAAATTTGCAATCAATACAGGCAGAGTCATAGCTGCAACAACACCAATTATTCCTAAGGTAATTAGTACCTCTGCTAAGGTAAAACCCAATTTGTCATTGCGAGGCTTATGCCGAAGCAATCCAGCTTTTGGAATTAATAATAGGCTGGATTCTTTCGGGTATACACCCTCAGAATGACATACATCTTGAAACCCTTGTGGAGCAAGCTTTAAATTGCCCCCCCCCCGAGCAGTGCGTGCATAGGCAAACCGACACAATTACCAAGCAATTTACAAGATTTTTGTGCCTGTTTTCTTACAAATCTTTTCATTTCTCGCTCCTTTCAATAAAAAATAGCCTATATTAATTATAGACTATTTTTTTAGATTTTTCAAGATTTAAACTTTTCTATGCAATATCATCATCAGAAGGTGCAATAACTTGTATCCCGAATTTTGTTCTAAACAAGTGTTTTACAGTATCACCTTGGATTTCATACATCATCTTGTTAAACAGATCATATGCTTCACGTTTGTATTCAATCAAAGGATCTTTTTGACCATATGCTCGAAGTCCTATACCTTCTCTTAACATATCAATATTATGCAAGTGATCTATCCATTTGTTATCAACAACACGTAATAAAATATCTTTCTCTAGATTTCTAATTACATTATTATCACTAAACGGTTGTTGCGGCTCTGCATCAGGATCATATTGAGATATTACCTGATTATAGAAGTTTACAACTTCCTCCTCATGTTGTCTATATGCATCTATTGCAAGGGTTTTCAACTTATCATAAATAGGTTCAAAACGTAAATTTTGAATATCTGAAACTTGAACCCCTGATAATTGAGGAATAATTGAGTGAAGTTCTTTTATCATTGTCTGCAAATCTTCATATACATATTCTTCAGGATGAAGATCTGGAGCAATGTAACTTCTCAATAATCTATCAATTTCTTTTTCAATCATATAATAAATATCTTCTGACAAATTCTTACCTGCTAAAACTTTTCTGCGCTGAGCATAGAATTTTTCACGTTGAATATTCATTACATCATCATATTCTAAAACGGATTTTCTTATATCAAAGTGATAAGTTTCAACTTTTTTCTGAGCTGATTGAATTTGTTTTGTGATAAGAGTATTTTCAATAGCTAAGTCTTCTTCGACATTCAACATATTCATTAGCGCTGTGATTTTATCACCGCCAAATATTCTCATTAAGTTATCTTCCAAAGATAAGAAAAATCTTGTAGATCCAGGGTCTCCCTGACGAGCAGCACGACCTCTTAATTGGTTATCAATACGACGAGATTCATGACGTTCTGTACCGATTACGTGAAGTCCGCCAACCTCTACTACTTTAGCGTGTTCTTCCTCTGTAATCGCACGTGCTTCTTTTAAAGCAGCTTCTTTTTCTTCCTCATAATTAGGGCTTTCTGGAGTAATTCCTTTACTATCTAGCATATCTTTTGCCAAGAATTCAGCATTACCACCTAACAAAATATCGGTTCCACGACCTGCCATATTGGTAGCAATTGTCACAGCCCCTACACGACCTGCCTGTGCGATAATATAAGCTTCTTTTTCGTGATGTTTTGCATTTAATACGTGATGTGGAATCCCTTTTTGTTTCAACAAATGTGAAACATATTCGGATTTTTCAATACTGATTGTTCCTACCAAGACAGGACGACCTATCTTATGCATTTTAATAATATCTTCTACAACTGCATTAAATTTAGCTCGTTCAGTTTTATAAATTACATCTGGATAGTTAATTCTAATATCAGGCTTGTTTGTCGGAATTGTTGTAACTTCAAGGTTATAAATTTTTCCAAATTCTGCTTCTTCAGTCATTGCAGTACCAGTCATGCCTGATAATTTCGGGTATAATCTGAAAAGATTTTGGAATGTAATACTTGCAAGAGTTTGAGTTTCGTCTTGAATTTTTACACCTTCTTTTGCTTCAATAGCTTGGTGCAAACCGTCAGACCAACGTCTGCCTTCCATTAGACGACCTGTAAATTCATCTACAATTACAACTTCATCATTTTTTACGACATAATCAGTATCTTTTACAAATAACTCTTTAGCTTTCAATGCTTGTAAAAGGTGGTGAGCATATTGAGTATTAATATCAAATAAATCTTTTACTCCAATAATTTCTTGAGCTCTATCAATACCATCTTCTGTCAAAATAATATTTTTATTTTTCTCATCTACCTCGTAATCTTTAATTTTTTCTAATTGCGGAGCTACTTTTGCCATTAATTGATAAGTTTCAGCAGATTTTTCAAGACGTCCGCTTATAATTAACGGAGTTCTTGCTTCATCAATCAAGATACTGTCAACTTCATCTATAATAGCGTAATTGTATGGTCTTTGAACTAACATATCAAGACTTGATGCCATATTATCGCGCAAATAGTCAAACCCGAATTCATTATTTGTCCCGTATGTAATATCACAATCATAAGCAGCTTTTTTAGCGGCAAAATCTTCTGCAGTACGGCCGCCTGACAAAATTACACCAACAGATAATCCTAAAAATTTATAAATCTTACCCATCCATTCGCTGTCACGTTTTGCCAAGTAGTCGTTTACAGTAATTACGTGAACACCTTTACCGGTTAAAGCATTCAAATAAGCAGGCAATGTTGCAACAAGAGTTTTACCTTCACCTGTTCTCATTTCTGCGATATGTCCGTTATGCAAGAAATATCCACCTATCAGCTGAACATCAAAGTGGCGCATATTTAATACACGTTTACCAGCTTCTCTTACAGTCGCAAAAGCTTCGGGCAAAATCTTATCTAAAGCTTCTTTTTCAAGTTTTCTATCAGTTTTAAAATCACTCGACGTAGGACGTTTTGCTAAAATTTCTTTGAATTCATCTGTCTTAGCTCTTAATTCATCATCAGATAACTTTTCAAATTGAGGTTCTAAAGCATTAATATGGTCGATAATCCCCATAATACTCTTAACCTTTTTTTCGTTAGGATCGCCCAACATCTTTAATAAAAAACTTAACATTATAAAATTTTCCTCTCCGTTCTGGTATTCTTATTATAATACTAGCATGGACAAGGAAAATTTGTGTAATCTTAAGGAAAAATTTATTATTATGAACTAAATAATGTAAATACTTTTTCTACGTTCTTACTAATTAAGTTTTTAACAGTATCATATTCTGTTGTTAAAGCAGACAATTCTGTATCAATATTTTTAAGTTCCAAATCTAAAGATTCTTCCTTATAGCTTAATTGGCTTTTCTTTACATTATATTCAGCTTCAGCTTGAGCAATAGCATCTTCATCGGTCACCTCTGCGACGTGACCATTCAATGTATAATGCCCTTGATAAAAATACCCGTCATTATTTAACGAAGATATAAACAACTGTCCATTCTTTAATGCATGATTTAAATAATCTGGATCTGTGACCTGTTGTTGTTTAGTCAAATCAGTAGATGCACCATTAGTACATAGTTGGTTATACAACATATTATAAAAATCGGCATTTAATACATCTTGTTCTGACATTGCATTATCATTTTTTAATACAAAATAATAATTAATTTCATCAGTTACATATGAACTTTTTGAAGAATCATCATCTACCAATAAACCTGAGCCATATCCTTCCATTGATATTGCAAAATTAGTTAAGAAAGATTTTAACATATTTGTAATACTTACAGATGAAATATCATTTGTGCCTGATACCATGATATTTGAATCTTGAGCAGCTGAAACAGAATTGGAAACTGATTGAGACATTATTAAACCTTTGGTAGTAACATGATTTCCAGAATTTAACAATTGTTTCCCGAACTCGTAAGCATTATTTAAAGCTTCATATGATTCTTGGCTAACACTTAGGCCATAGACAGATTCAATTTCTTCCATACCTAAAGTTTTACCCATTTCATAAAGAACTTTATTCATTGCAATGTCTGCTAAATCTTCAGTAGACATAAGCCCTGTCATAACATACTTGCCATCTAAAATATCACCAAGAGTAAGTTTTTTTAACTCATCTTCTGTTACGACTGCACCATTATTTGTAATAATTACATCACCTTTATTATCATCTTTATTAGGAGATGTTGTATAACAAATATCTATTCCAGCTTCTGAGAAAAGATCTGCCAGATTTAACCCGTAAATTGCATCTCCTTTTGCATGCATTATATCGCCTTTAGAGTGAATAATTTCACCCTCTGCATTTTTCACATCGTCAGTATATTCAATATCATCCTCATACTCTGCATTTTTTAAATAGTTGATAAAAGTATTAGTTTGCATAGCATTAGTAAGAGTTTTATCAATTATTTCTCCACCAACACCTGAATTTGTATAACCTTTTTCTTCTAAAGCATAAATTGAATTTATAGTAGATGAATCAATTTGGTTCTGAACACCTAATTGATATAAAAACGCGTTACGAGACCCATCAGTAGTAGAAGAGCCGTCAGATGCACCCATAAAACGAGAAACTTTTGGGTCACCTGTTTTTGCATCAATTACACCTGCTGCAACTGCTGCATTAAACATACTTGTAGACAATACTATTTTCCCTTGTGTATCAGTAACTAAATAAGGATCATACTCGTTAAGAGCTGAAGGTTTCATCAACACATCATATGACAAATCATAAACATCATCATCTGCTGTATCCCATACTAATTTAGTTGCAGATAATGAATTTTGATACTCTTGAGCAGCTTCCTGCTGTTCACGAGTAATGGAAAGCTTTTCTTGTGCAATTTGCATAGATTGAAGCTCGCAATTATTTTTTCTTGCGGTTATTGCTAAAAATCTCGCTTGTGAAGCTGCCAATCCCATTTTAGTAACGCTTTCCTTTCGATTTATCTTAGTAACTACATGTCTGTTATTCGGATTGACGGCATTTTTATGCTTAAACTTTAAAATATATAAGCTTAATGTAACAAATTTTTAACATTATTTTAAATCAATTAAAAGATCATACATTTTATCTATTTTATCTTTTACTTCAGTGAACTGATCTTTCAAATCAATAAAACTATGAATAGTTACAAATTTTTCTTCAATTTCTTCAACAATTTCTCTATGTTTTTTCTCCAACTGTTCAGGAGTCACAAAAATTTTTTGCTGCACAAAAAACATTAAAACAACAATAATTATCGGAGAATATTCAATTATTTTATCCATAATATCCTTTCCTTAAAGAGTTATAGGCCAATAAAAATCAACAAGATAAGACGCTGCATCCATTGGGTGAGATAAAAATTTAAGTTCTTTAGACTGTTTAATTTGCTGATAAGTCGGAATATCTATCTTTGAAGTACCTTCTTTGTATTTTAGATTGTAAATGTTATAAAGGAGCTTTTCGCATTTTTTATCAACAAAAAGGCAAATTTCACCATCTGCAGAACGCACTTTTGAATTAAACGCCATAATCCTATTTTTTATCGGCGGATTAAACGCTTTAATTTGAATTTCTACATCATACCCAAACTGCAAAAGTTTTTTCTTTATAATTACGTAATTTGTATATTCGCTTGTACAACTTCTGTTATCTCCGGAAGCATCACCGTTTACAATAACTTTACCTTTATGATTAGGATAACGTCTGTAAAACTCATCACAAGCTTTTGAAGTTGTTGTATTTTCCATCGCAATTTCATCAAAATAAAAAACTTTATCATCAGTCTTGTGAGCAAATACCCAACACATCGGATCGACGTTAAAATCACAAGAAATATGCAAATCCATATCAGGCTGATATGAAATTTCTTTGATATTTGCATCAGTAAAATCTTTTATTACAAGCCCGTTATTGTATTCCCCATTTTGAGCAAGTACAAAAATATTATAATACTGCTCGTCATACAATTTTTTTAATTCGTCACAAAAGCCTTCAGGAAGATAAATATTCTGCGTAGTCGGAGCTGTAATTAATCTGTAATTAGGGGCAGGGTTTTCAATAAAAGTTTTATACACCCAACCTCTTTGCATTTCAGGGTTTGTATGACCAAAAATTCGATAAGTAAAATTTTTCCAAATCTTTTTCACTCTTTGACGCATACGTCCTAAAAGCATTTTAAAAGTATCATACGGAATATCAGACATCTCCTCAATCTCAACAAAACCAAGGTTTAACGACTTTAATTTGTTAGGCTCGTCAAAGTGTCTGAAAAGAATTTCAGAACCGTTTTTAAAAGTCAATTTTTGTAAAGACGACGACCATTCATAATCCTTACCTTCGACAAAACCGAAATTTTCCAAATGCTCAAAATATGTCTGTAAAGTCGTATCTCTAACAAGAGTATAAGTTTGTGCTCCAACTAATCCTCGGACACCTGGGAATTTTAAAGCAAGCAATATACCTAAAAGCGAGCCCGCAAAGGTCTTCCCCGACCCGTAACCTCCCTGATAAACTGCAACATCCAATGTATAATCATGCGGAATTTCCAAAAATTCCCGCTGAGCTTTTAATAATTTATATAACATAATTTTTTATAACCTTAATAATTGCACTAAAATAAAACCGCTAAAAAAGCGGTTTTATTTTTTTTTATTTAATCTTTTGAATTAATAATTTATTATAAAATCTTCACTTGTTTTAACCCTAAATCTTGTATCCTTAGGAATTATAACATTCTCACCTGTTATACTATATCCGTTAGAAAAAGCCGTTCCTACAGTTGAAACATTTTGATTCGTTCCGTTAATATAAGAATTTCCGACATAAACAGTAGAAGATGATGGGTTCAAGTCCGCCCCTTTCAAATGTTCATTATAATCAATTTTTCTCATTATTCCTTTTGCATCAGCTACCTCTCCGCCATCAAATTCGATAAAGCCACCTTTTTTATACTCTGTCCAACTCCAAGCATTCACTTTTCGAGCATCAAACACTGTTAAATAACCTTTAGCACCTTTATTAAAAACAACTCTCCCGTTAACTAAAACATCTTTAACAACATACACAGGGATTTGATCATCAGGTTTGACGTTACGGCTATTAACTTTTATTGAATATGCTAAAGGAATAACTGTCCCCTTAGGTACAGATAAATCATCAGATATAGCATTTACATCTAAATTACAAAATAAAAATAAAGATAATAAACAAAAATATTTAATAAACTTTTTCATAATAACTCCTTTAATTAATATGAATCAGTTTATCATATGCTAACATTTTTGTAAATTAGTGCCGCATTTGCGGCACTATGATTTATCATCATTTAGTAAAAAATTATTTGCGTTTTCTATTCCATATTGTTCAAGTGCAAATTTAAAACATTCTAACCAGTCAATTTTTTCTTCAACTTCAGGAACTTGTGCAAAAGATTGAACAACTTCAAATAACTCCTTCAGTCGCATTTTCCTTTCAAAAGAAGCCCTTCTATCTCCATAACGATATATGTAATTTGCATTTCTTACATTATCGTCAATTTCCATAAAAGTAGTTTTTCCTCTATCATTTACGCTAATCAATTCTTTACCGAGTTTAAAATATGAAATTATTTCTGCAGTTTTTTCAACCATAGGAACAATAATTTTTCTGTTTATTGAATCTAAAATCATATTTAAACGGGCTTCTTGACCGTTCACTGAATAATTTAATTCAGTTGCAGTACGTTCAGCTGATTGAAGATTTCCTGCCATATTTTTGAAAATTCCTGTTGCACTTTCTATAGTAGATTTAAAATAGTTCAAGAAATCCCAACCTACCATTGCTTTATCAAAAGATAAAGGAGTCGGAGCCGTAGGCATTAAAGCAGCATCATATTCAATAATTTTTCCGGGTCTTACATCCTGCTGACCTTTGAAACATCCTTTAGGAGCAAGATATGGAGGATTCATCATTAAAGTCAGCGCATCAATCTGTTTATTTAAAATAGTTGATGCCAAACTATTCAATATCAAAGCGACTCGCAAAGGAGAAATACCTCGACCTGTTTGAGGTGATTCGATTATATTTGCGTGAATAAACGGGTTTATTACAAACGGATTTGATTCAAAACGAATAATTTCACATCTTGCTGCAACTACAATAAGCCAGTTTTTAAGCAGCGTTCCGTCTGAGAGTTCTATATCTCCCCAAAATTCCAAAATTTCTACTTTCTTTCCTTCTACAGCATTCTCATCATTATTTTGAGATTTTCTGCCAGCCACCACTCCTTTCAAAATTTCCAATTTTCTCTCGTCCAAGCAATTATTAGCTTTATCTGAAAATATTTCATCAATTGAAGAATATGTTTTATAAATTTTTGCACATTTATCCCAATTATCACGGTTATATTTATCAAAGACAAAATCTTCAGATTTTATATGTTTAACTTTTGCATTGTCATAAATAACTTTGTCATCAATCACAAAACCTTTTTTCTCTGGATTAAGAATTTGTTCCTCAAGTGTTTGAGCCCTTCTTATTGATTTAATCTTTGTTTCCCAGCCTACAAAAAGAGTACATTCACCCGTCTCTACAATTCCGTCAATAACTTTTTCAATCTCATCTTCGATCTTCATTTGCTCAAAAGTATTTACAAGCATTGCTTTTTGTTTATTTGCAAAACCTTGAGTTTGAGGAGTTGTACCTGATACATCAAACATCGCATCAGGGTGAGAATATAAATTTTCACTTATATGAGATTTTAATGTCTGTGCTAATTCATATATATCAGGCAATTCTACTCTGTTATCCCAACCGTTAATTTTTGGAACATCTGAATTATAAATTGCATCTCTTACAAGTTTTATATCCGTCAATTGAGCATTTCGCTGCCCATCGAATTTATCATATTTTTCAATAATATTACTAACTAAAAACTTTTCCTCTAAACCAGAAAGTTTTTGCGTCAAATCTTCTGTTTCAATTTTCATTTTTACCCCTTTCTTTAGGTTAAATCATAGATTTTTAAATATTTTCAGCGGTTATAAAATTGACTGAATACTGAATACACTTCTACATCTTGCAGTTTGTTATTTCTTAGGGTTTCATTTTTTAAGACAGCTTCTTTTACAAAACCTGAATTTTTCAAAAGCATTTTTACTCTTGAATTGTCAGGGTAGACAAGTGCTTTTATCTTTTTTAATCCGTAAGTTTCAAAGCAGTAATTTATAAAAAATCTTGCACAACGTTTGGTATAATCACCCCAAAATCTTTTATCAAAACAAGTCGTCAACTCTGCACTATGGAGTCTTTTACCGTCACCTATTAAATTGTCAAGATATACAAATCCGCTGACTAAATCACCTTCTGTAATTACAAAGAAAAAAGGAGATGTTCTTTGGATTAAATTGAAAAAATAATCATATATATTTGAATTATTCAAAGCATAATCATCTTCCAAATATCGCAAATATTTTATATATAAAAATAAAGCCTGCTCAAAAAAAGCAGGTTTGTCAAAAGGATTTCTATACTCAGTCATTAAAATACCGCTTTCTCAAATTTTACATACGCAGATTCTGTAGTGAATGCATCCAACTGACATTTTAGCATTTTTTCTCTTACATTATTTTGAATACCAATCAAAGCATCCGCTTGAATACCGTTTACAAAAGTTTCACATTTTGTATTCCGATTAAAAACTCTGAACACAGAACATTTTGAAAAGATTTTATCTTGAGGAACATCTTTTATATCAGTATAAGTTTTTGGTAAAACTTTTTGTTTTGATTTTTTTAAATCTTCCATAAACTCTTTTTCAATTTTCATTTTTATAAGGTCTTCAATAGAAGCATTATTTAAGAGCCTTTCTTCTGCTTCGTTATTTTTCATCAATAATTCTCCTTTTTAAATTTTTTCATCATCAAGATTTGAAATTGTAATAATTTTTGCAGCTTTATATTCATCTTCAACATCTTGAGTTGTCGTGAACCCTAAATACTTACACAAACTTTCCAGCGCTTTTAATCCTGCAGATGTATCTCGAAGTTTCTTTTTCCCTGTAGGACAACCTTCTTTATCCAAAATATCTTCTTCTTCCAAAGAAAATTCCGCAATCTGCAAAAGTTTTTGAATTACATATCCTTTATTAACTCTTAAAGAATTAATCTGACTTTTTAACTGAAATTTAATTTCTTTTATTATCAAATCTTCTGACAAAAGTCTTGCTGCAGTATCTTTTAAATCTTTTGATTTGTATCCGGCATTTTTCGCTGAAAGCTCACCATTTAGGGATTTTATATATTCTGTTACAAATTTTTTCTGTTGTATTGTTAATTTTTTCATCATTTTTCAGGGTAATAATTATGTACTTTTCTTTACAAATCTTTGTACTATTTGAAATTTTTCAAAAAAAATTGTATAATAATCATGCTATTTATATTTCGGCTAGTGTAAATCTTAACAGGAGGGGAAATGAATTTTAAACTTCCTGTTTTTTTTGTGCAAAAAACTAACCGACAATACAGCAAAATTACCTTCTATGTATTTTTACAGAAGGTTCCTCATCCATGCTTGCAGAAATTCTTGAACGCATATTTGCTAATGCATCTTTATACATACTATACCAATAGTTGAAACGTACATGCTGCGGGTTGCCTTTTAAGCGCATACAAGCTCCATACACTAACAATGGTTCAACAAAAGGTTCTGGAATCAAAGAAGAATCCTCTGCATACTCCATTTGGAATTTCTCATTACCTTCTGCATCTTTAGCACAATTTTTCGTATAATACAAAATGTCTATATTTTTGTCTTTATTAAAAATTGGAAGCAAAATTTTATCATTAAACAAACTATACGTATTCTGAGGTTGAGAATTAACAAAAAATGCTTCAAAGTCTTGAAAGTAATCAAATTTAACTCCGTCTATTACTAATGTTTCAATTCTGCCTTCTACTGTATTATCAATTTCTCCGGTATTTTTAGGCAAATTTAATTCCGTTTTTCTGAGCAAAAAAGCCCATCTGCCAAAACCGCAAATTTCTGAATTTAAAACATTTATAATATTTTTTAACTTTTTATGATCATTTTTAGTCAATTCTGAAAAAGCATTCACCTGTTTATAATTTAATTCAACAAGACATTTATTTATCAGTTCCAAATAATTCATACATTTCCTTTCTTAATCTTCAAGAAAAAACAGCCTTAAAAAAGACTGTTTTTTCTACAAAGATTTTTTGAATATTGCTATTTTATAAGACCTTTTCTTAATTGATCCATAATCGCACTTTCGTACTTAGCAAATTCCGCACCACTCATTTTGCCGATTTGTTCACGAGTGAAAACCAAATTTTTTACACCGTCAGATCCTGAATTTTGAGCATTAGCTCTCAATCTCTGTTTTGCGGTTTCATTTTCGTTATTTAATGTTTTTTCGTGTTGTAACTCTCTCAAATATCTTTCAACAGCAGTATTTTCAATATTTTCTATCAAAGCTGATATTTTCGAGATTTCATCCTGATCTAAAGCGATATTAGAATTTTTCAAATAATTATAAACATCAATTCTACCATCTTGATTAAAGAAATCAGGAGTTGTAGCATTGCCCTGTAGTTGAGCTTGTTGTGGAGCAACTGGCTGTTGAAGTGCATTTTGAGGTGTTTGACCTTGTTGACATAATGTATACTTTTCAAACGCCTTTTGTGTAACATAATTCATTAAATTTTGTCCTTGTTCTTGGGTCATAACCCCTGATTGCACAAGATTTTTAATAGTTTTTAAATCATTTACAGCCATTTGTTTTACAGATTCTGCATCATTATTTACAGGTTGTTGAACACCTGATACCGCTTGTTGATTACCGGCATAGGATGAAAGATTTTGTATATTTTGTTCATTCATAATTAAAGTACCTCATTTTTCATATATTCAACCGCTAATTCTATTGCATCATCAATAAAAGAGGATAATAACAATGAAATAATCGGTTTAAAAAGAGCAGGAACTGGGATTTTTTCAACAATATACTTGATAGCCATTTCTTTTTTTTGCTGACCTTTATTACTTCCTAATGCTTCTTCCGCTTTAACTACAGCAGTTTTAGCAAGCTCTTTTATTTTTTCTTTTAAGTTATCAAACATAATTAACCTCATTATTTTAAAATAATGCATCTTCGCATATAAATTTTTGAAGATGCATTATGGGGTATGGATAAATTTTATGCAGCAGCTGTTACAACCATTTTTGCAAGAGCTTTCGGTTGTACTACTTTTGCACCATACAAATAAAGACCTCTTACTAAATCAGAGAAACTGTCTTTATCTCTCAAGCTTTCAATTTTTGATAATTGAGAAGCAAAAGTAATAGCTTCATTTGTACCTGCTAATACATAATATTTACCGCCAACATCTCCTAAATTTGTACTTACTAAAACATCCATGCCTGCAATTCTTCCGATTGCACCTTCTCTTAAAGTTTCATCAGCGACATTATGAGCCCCGATAAATTCAGAACTTTGTAATAAATAAGATTCAATTGTCGGGTTAATTACAACCCAAGGTCTTACCCCTGTAGTTACTGCATTTGAATTTTTTAAACATAGAGCTAGTTCTACAAATTTTGAATAAATAGTAGATTTATCAAGAGTTACAGCAGCTTCTTCAGAACCTACAACATTTTTTGTATCAACTTCTGTGTGTAATGACAAAATATAAGCATCTTGAACTTCTTCAATAGCTTTTTTAGCATTTTTCAAATGAGCTTCCATAATATCAGTATTAGCCTGAACTTGAGCTACATCATTAATCTTAAATGCAAAGAATTTTTTCTGATCAATTACAAGATCTTGAGATGTAGGTTCCAATTCATCATAAGTAATATTTGATGTGCTCAATGTTGAAATTGCAACATCTGCAGGAGTAATAATTTTTACTTTATCTCCTTGATTTTTAATTTCACCTTCCCAATTTCTGTTAACACATTGGAGCATTACACATTCTTTTGAAAGCATATAATTAAGCTTTTGGCTCCAAATTTCCGGGATAAATGCAGAGTAAGCATTGTCAGTCATTTTTCGTTTCCTTTCTTTTCTAACTACAAATAAAAATATGAGTGGTGTTATTGTAAAATTATAAATTTATTCATCTTCATAAATTTCTCTAAATTGCAGTCCGATAATTGCACAAGATTGAGTAATATCCTCTCCCATTACACACAATTGAACAGCATAATTTGATTCAGATATTTCAGCCTTCTCCATAGTATCTTTATTTACAGACCATACAGGAACACTTGCATCATCAGGGGTCCAATGACAAGGTAAATCATCAGATGTTTCATCATCCGCCCAAATCAAGTGATCCTGATGTACGGAATAAATTTTTTCGATATCATCCGAATATTCACTATCATAATCTTTGTATACAGAAAAATTAAAATTGTTATCATATTCTGTATCTAATAAAAAATAGAATTCATCAATCATTTTTCTGTGATGAGCATTAGACAAAGCTAAAAAAGGCGACTTCCACATAAAGTTGATTGCTTCACCATTAAAAGTAGTTCCAAAATCTTCCTTGTAAATATTTCCATCTTTATCTGCTGTATAAATTGAATTATTATAAATACAAGCTGTTACAATATCTTGTGGGACAACTCTTTTATACCAAGCTTTATTCACATAATCGTTAATCCAGACAGTATGAAAATAATCATCATCTGCATATGGAAAGAAAAACCACATTTGACTTTTGGTTTCATAATGCAAGCATATTGTATTTTTCAAATTTCCAAAAGATGAAAATTCCTGCTTAATTTTTTGAGATATCTCACTTCCCAATTGAATTTGATTTAACTCTCCGACTTGTTCCAGAGCAAAAATACCATTACTTAAAAAATATTGTTTATTTTCAACATTTACAATAGAATCAGCACCTACTGCACCTTTATTTGCAAATAAAGAAATTGCAAAATCATCAGGACTTGTACCACTTAATAAGTAGACACTATCGGCTTTGTAAACAGCTAAATAATCTTTGTATGGTTTTAATGCAGTAATTGAGCCTGTATCTGTATGAAATTCATTAATATATCCGGCATCATCAGATGTCGTAAAATCATTATAAGTTCCAAGTGCAGAATAATATATCGTAGCATCTTTAGCTACCCAAACTCTACCCTTATAAACGGACATTGATGCACCTAAAACTGTATTATCAGACAAATCCTTTAAATCACATTCTACAACTTCATAATTCTCATTATTTTTTATATAGAATAACCCATCAGCTTCAGTATTAATTAAAATTCCGTTTAAAAAATTTAAAAATACAGGCTTAACACCTAATAAAGATTTTTCTAATAATATTTTTTTAGCATGTTCCTCATCATAAATATAAATCTTTCCTGATACTGTTGTAATAACCAACTTATTTTTATCATAAGCGGAAATTTCAGCTAACCCCGTAATTTGTTCCCCAATTTCTAAAAATAAAGAATTGCCACTTTGTCTGACAATTCCTCTATTTTGTAAAATTTCAACGTTTTCAGCATCAGCCCAATAAATTTTCTTTGTATCAAGTCCTAATTCCGTCTTAGTTAATGCCTGATTTATTCCACCGGATAAATTGTAATAAGCAACTTCCATAAAAATTATACTCCTTTTAATTTGTACCATTTAACTTTTGAGCGAATAAAACTGCCAACCTCATTTTTTTCAACCCAACTGTAAGGAGGTAGATAAATAATATCAATTTTACCTGCAGAGGTTGTTTTAGGATTTTTTATCCCAAATTCATAATGAGTTAAAACAGACTGTGGAGTAACTGATAAATTATACTTCTTGACAAGATCCGCACAAAATTCCATTGTTTTTTCAAATTGCTTCTTTAAAATAGGATATTTCCCAACAGAAGATTTATTTACAAAACCTGCCATTGCACAAATTGCAACACCTATTGACCCTGTATTTCCGCCACCTGTATGGGCTGCATATTTTCCGACCTTACAAATTTCATTATCCTCAGGTCTAAATTTTCCATTGTGAACACTGCCATCTTTATCAATCAAAAAATGATAATGCTCTTTTTCATACTCAGTCGGATAATAACCTCCTGCAGTCCAATGAATAATTATTCTTTTCATAAACGTCCTCTAACCAATCTTTATGTGTAAGTTTATAAATAATGGCTGCATGAGTTCTATTCTGAGCATTCAATTTTAAAACAATTTTATCTATATGATTTCGGACTGTACCATATGCTATTTTTAATTCGACTCCGATTTCTTTATCAGAATACCCCAGTGCAACCAAAGTTAGTACTTTAAGTTCCTTTGGAGATAGTGCCATTTTTCCTAATTCCCTTTATTATCAATTTTACAATTAGCATACTAAAAAATATAAAAATTCTATTCATAATATTTCCGTTCAAAAAAAAATAGGGCGGGTAATCCGCCCAGAGAGTAAGATAATTTTAAAGATTGATTTTTAAATCTTTATTTTCTGCCAATCCAATTTTTAATGCTCTTAAATTGGAATAACATCTTTTTTTTACACCAAATTCGTTGTAATTAAGATAAAATTTCCCATAATTCATCTTATTGTATTTTATTGGGCGAACTTCATATAAAATAAAATTTTTTAATTTTTCAAAAAAATCTTTAGCTTTTTTATTAACTTTCCTGACAACAGATATATTATCATCTTTGTCAACCCTTGTAAGCTGAACCACTGTATGTCCGCAAACAGGGCATTTAGAAAGATAATCAAGTTCGCAAATTATAAACTGCTCTTTTGGCGCAAGTCTATACGTCCTTGTTTTATGCAAGGCGCCGCAACAATGAATATATCCCATGTTACTATCCCCTAACCCAATATAGTAAACGATTTTTGCCATCTTTCGGGCGTGAACCTTAACTACATTTTCAGTATAACCTATATTGAAAAATTGAAAAGTCCACGATTCTATATTGATAGGAACATGTCCATGTTTTCATGGATAAAATTATTTAACACAAAGCTCACAACACATTTGACATGCACCAAATACTTTTGCTGCTTTTAAATTTTTCCTGAAACATCTGTAATGTGGCAAGTTAAATACATCTTTAATTTTCATATCTTTAACATTACCGATTTTTTGCGACAAACAAGGATAGACATCCCCTGCAGGAGTAATCATCATATTTGAATACGGATACATACAAGGTTTATATATTGCTGACACAGGCTTGTCTGCTGGAGTATTAAAAAATTCCTCAATTTTTGCAAGCGGATCTTTAGCATACTCAAACTTTGGAGAAAATCTAATTTTAACTTTTGACTTTTTGCTTAATGATTCCAATTCTTTATAAACTTCCTTAAAATGCTCCATATCAAAATATTTTTCAATAGGATAATTAGCATTAAATTCAGGAACAAAACTATCAAAAAGAACTGAATTTTGTTTCAAATTGTTATTTCTTAAAAAAGAAATTGATAAAAAGTTAAAATTCTTTTCATCACACATTTTGTATAATTTGACTAAATCATCAAGATTATTTTCTAATACAATTGTCTTAATATCAATCATTGGGCGTTTTTTACGGGAATTCATATTATCAAAATTGTTCATAATTTTATCCCAAATTCCGTCTTTTGCTCTGTTCAAATCATGATTTTTCCCATATCCGTCCAAAGATACTGATAAAAGCATCATTTTACTTTTTATAAAAGCATCAATAATTTCATCATTTATTAAAATTCCATTAGAGACAACATTCAATTTCCCAAACGTTTTTTTAGATGTCTTCATTAAAATATCAATAAAATCTTTTCTAACTAAAGGCTCACCGCCAACCAACGTAACAAAAGAATACCAAGGAATCTGATCAATAATTCTATACCAATCCTCAGTTGTTAATTCATCTTTTATCCTATCACTTCCTACATAGCAATAAGGACAATTCAAATTGCAACGATAAGTCAATTCAAAAAAATACCTCAAAGGTATAGGTGCAAGTCCGCTCCTACTATGATAAGCAGGCATCGCATATAAATTTCTTCCAATATCAAATAAATTAGATAAATTAACCATCATTTTCCCTTTATTTATAACTAAATCGATTCATTGGGCTCAATGTATTTTGTCCCTCTATAAATATCTTCAACATTCACATTATACCAATTAAAATCATCAACATCCTTAAACTTCTTACCAAAAAATTCACTGTGACAATACATCCCTGGGACTTTATGTTTTCTTAGATACTTTGCAGCATATTTAGAAAACCTTGCGACCAATGGGTTTGAAACGCCTTTTTCAATGCATTCAATACCCATTTCTCTATTAAATAAAACCTCTAATGCATTTTCACTAAACTGAAAATAATGCCAAGGCCTTTCATGAGATGAATAACTATAATGAGTTTCTACAAAAATATATCCGCCAACTTTCAATAACTTAACTATTTCCTGAGATGCAATCCAAGGCATAGCAAAATGTTCGAAACAGGCTGATGTAAAAATTAAATCAAATTTTTCTCCATTAAAATAACTTGACAGTTTGTGCACATCACCTACTACATCAACATTGGCACCCGGATAAAAATCAAATCCTACATATTCAGCATTACACAATCTATCGCGCATTGAAGAAGCACTCGTTACTTCTCTACTACCGATTTCTAACACTCTCCAATGATTTTTATTAGCCAATTTAATTAAATAATCCTGCCATTTATCATGTGCAATATTTTTAGCTAATGTAACATCGTTACGTAAATAAAATTTATCACCTAATATAAAATTATTTAATCTATTTTTTAAACAATTAAATAATTTATTTACCATAACTAAGCTCCAATTAATATAAGACTAACCCAAATTACAAGAATTCCTGAAAGAATTCCAACTATAGACTGGTGCCAATCTCCATACTCTTTAGCAAGCGGTAACAGGGTATCAAATGAAATATAAATCATAATACCAGCAACAGCTGCCATTAACACTCCAACCAAAATCTGAGGCAAAAATAATCCAAAAATAAACATTCCGACTAATGCCCCAATCGGCTCTGTAATCCCTGATAATGCGGCATACAACATTGCATATCGTTTTTTCCCTGTAACATGATACATAGGCAATGCAACGGCAATACCTTCAGGAATATTATGAATAGCAATAGCTATTCCGACAGATAACCCTAAAGTTATATTTTGAGTAGTTGTAAAAAATGTAGCCATTCCTTCAGGGAAGTTATGAACACAAATTGCAATCGCTGTAAATAACCCTGCTCTTTTTATTTTTGTAATCTTATTATCATAATGACTTGGATCGTCAGGATTCAAAACTTCTTCAGTATCAATATGATCAGGTAAGAAATAATCTATTAAAATTGCAACAATAATACCGATAATAAACCCTGCAAATGTCAACCAATCATGAGTATGCGGGAAATTCATTGATAATAGTTTATCTGCTTCTGGCAGCATATCCATAAAAGATACAAATACCATAACTCCTGCAGAAAATCCTAATCCTACAGACAAAGCTTTTAAATTATCTTTTTTTACAACAAATGCAATCCCTCCACCAATTGCAGTAGACAAACCTGCAAATAAAGTAATTAACATTGCGGGGACAAAATTTTGCGGTATATTCATAACAATTTCCTTTCCCGAAAATTATACCACAAAAAGAATTTATTAAATATTTACATCTTTCATCATATCAATAAGAGTACTTACCGTAGTATCCATACTCACAATGTCTGATGTTCTTTGCTGTAAAAAGGCATTAATTTTAGGCATCATCTCAATTGCAACATCAAGTCTTGGATTTGACCCGGGCTGATACATCCCAACATCAATCAAATCTTTATTTTCCCGATACAATGACATAATAGTACGCATTTTTCCTGCAGCTTCTCTATGCTCAGGTGTAACAATAGAGGACATAAGCCTTGAAATACTACCCAAAACATCAATTGCTGGATAATGGTTCATTTCTGCAACTTTTCTTGACAAGAAAATGTGACCGTCTACAATACCACGCACAATATCTACAATAGGATCTGAAATATCGTCACCTTCCATTAACACTGTATATAAAGCTGTAACAGATCCTTTAGGACTATTACCTGCACGTTCCAAAACCTTTTGCAGCCATGAAAAAATAGAAGGTGGATAACCTTTCATTGTAGGAGGTTCACCTAAAGATAACCCAACTTCACGACCAGCCATAGCACAACGAGTAACAGTATCTGTCATTAAAAATACTTTTTTACCCTGATCTCTAAAATATTCACACACCGCAGTTGCAGTCAAAAGAGCTTTTTGACGAATCAATGGAGGCTGATCTCCCGTGGAGCATACTAAAACGGATTTTGCCATCCCCTGCTCACCTAAAGCATCTTCGACGAATTCCTTAACCTCACGTCCACGTTCTCCAATCAGCGCTACTACGTTTACATCGGCATCTGAGTTTCTCGCAATCATACCAAGCAATGTACTTTTACCAACTCCAGATCCTGCAAAAAGTCCTAGACGCTGGCCACAACCCATTGTCATACAACTGTCTATAGCTCTTACACCTGTTGAAAATATCTCTGTAATAATCGGTCTTTCAAATGGTCCTGGAGGAGGCCCCTCAACCGGTCTCCAGGTTGCACCTGTAGTATCTAAAGGTTTGCCGTCTATAGGTTCTCCCATAGGATTAATCAAACGACCCAACAAAAAATCACCAACAGGAATTATAATCGGCTTACCGGTTGAAGTAACTAAACTTCCCTGACCGATTCCTTCCCCATCATATAACAATAGTAATTGAGCAGCTTCTCCTTTAAAAGCTTGCACTTCAGCAGGTTTCTTTCTACCATCTTTGGTTTCAATATAGCATAAATCACCGACCTTTAACCCTGGTAACTTAACCTCAACAGTTAAACCTAAAAGCTTTGATACAGTTCCTTTAAAACGAAACAATTCTGTCTGGTCAAGCTTATCTTTTACTTTTAGCTTTAAATCATCAAGTCTGCTTGTATCTAATCCTTCCATAAGATTATTATAATGCATTCATTAAAATTGACAAATATATTTACATAATAAATATTATTTTATTGTTATCTATTCTTTTCTTTTGTTGCGATGCAAAAGAAAAGAATAGACATAAGAAAAGAAAACACGCAAACAGTTTAATTCCTACTAAATTCAACCTAAAACGAGTGAACTCGCTAACGCTCAAACAGCACTCGTTTTGTTAATGTTTCATTAAGTAGGAATTATAAATGAAAATATGCCATAATAGCAAAATTATCAATTATACTTAGCGAAACAATGTCAAAGGCGTGTATTGTTTGAACGAATGTGAGTTTACACGCCTTTTAATTGAGTGTTAGTTATAATTAGATAATTTTGCGTGTGGCTGGTTTTGTGGAACTTTGTCCATACAAAGTTCCCGCTGTCCGCGGAGGACATAATTGATTGTATAAATATTTAGAAATAATATTTATTATGTAATTTTTGTTAACTTATACTTGATTAGTAATGTCTTTTGTGGTTTTATAAGAGTGGAATAAGGTAATTCCTCTTAACCTTGTTCAAGGAAAGACATCCAAAGCGGCGGCTGCGTTGAATGATCTTCCCGACAAGAATAGAATGTAAAAAAATAAGGGAAAATTAAAAATGTTAAAAATCAGATTAAAAAGATTGGGTGCTAAGAAAAACCCTACATACAGAGTTATCGTAATCAATTCAACTACAAAACGTGAAGGCAAACCTGTTCAAGAATTAGGTCACTACAACCCTAAAACTAAAGTTATGAAATTAGATAAAACTTCTGCTTTAGAATGGATTAAAAAAGGTGCTCAACCTACAGAAACTGTTGCTTACTTAATCAAAAATTGTAATGAAGACGGTACTTTAAACTATGTAAAAAAAGAAACTGTAAAACTTTCTAAAAAAGCTCAAGCTAAGGCTCAAGCAGAAGCAGAAGCAAAAGCTGCTGCAGAAGCTGAAGCTGCTCAAGCTACAGAAGAAGCTCAAGCATAGTTTAATCAATTAAAATTGAAAATAAAAAAGACCAATTATATAATTGGTCTTTTTTATTTATCATATTTTTATATTTCAAAATAACAATTTTAATTAATCATTATATTTACTTATTTCCAAAAAATAATTTTCCAATGCAAGATAACCTTTGTAAATTTCATTCGAAATACTTGCATAACTTGTAGCCACAATATATTTTAATTCTTTTGTTCTGATTTCCAAAATTGCATCAGAATCTTGTTTTAAATTCTCGTCATTAGACATAGCCCATTTTTGCAAAAGAGCTAATTCTTCATACATCTGTTTTACTGTAGTAAATTCAAGGGTATTAAAATCATATTTAGCCAAAAGAGCTTTTTCAGTATTAGTAATTCTAGGCATTACTGCTTGGAATTTAAAAATACGCTTAACGATTATATAATTATCTGCTAATTTTTTATGAGAATAAGGTATTATATTCTTTGCTAACAAAGCAGCATAAGAACGAGATGTAAATACTTCTTCTTCTCTTGAAAAAGCACTTCTTGATGTTAAGTCAAAATTAGATTTTTTTTCAATTAAATCTTCCGGCATTTCTACCCCCTGTTAGGTAAATAATACAAAAAGAAAAACGCGATGTCATGATATAAAGTCAATTTTTTTACATAATTTAAAATTATTTATATAAGAGATTTTAAAAATACTCTTATAGAGTTTAAACGTTTTTTATCGTTCTTAAACGAATCAATAATATTCAAAATATCTTTATACATTTCTTCTTCTGTACTCATAGAATCAAACTCAAAAAGATCATTTAAACGTATCTGTAACACCATAGCAAGTTTAGATAGATTATCTGCAGAAGGGAAATATTTACCTGTTTCTATTGAACTTATACTAGTTACATCCACCCCAATAAGCTCAGCAAGTTTTTCTTGTGTTAAACCTCTATATTTTCTATATTTCTGTAAATTTTTCCCAAAATTTTTCTTTAAATCCATTTATTACCTCTTTTAAATATTCTATAAATTATTTGAATATTTAACATTGGGTAAAACACATATTTAATATTGCAAAATATAAGTTTTACGCTTATAATATATAAGTAATACTCAAATTTTGGAGGAATATATTAAATGAAACTTAATATTCTACAAATTAAAGCATTTACACTTGCAGAAGTGCTAATTACAATCGGAATTATAGGTGTTGTAGCAGCATTAACACTCCCGTCAATAATAGCTAACAATAAAGCAAAAGCTCTTGAAGCTGGATTAAAAAAAGGTGCATCAACAATAAATCAAGCTCTTCTACATTATCAAGCTGATAGTGGAGAACCGGTAAAAGCAGATGGAACACTTAAAGCAGGAGAATTAAGCTCTATGATAAAGCAATATTTTAATATTGCTTACGATTGCGGCTATGCCTATAATTCATCAATTGCAACAGGATGTGTCTCAAATGTAGGTGACAACGATTCAGATAAGAGTTCAAAAGCATATCAAACTTTAAACGGAAAAAGTAATATTAGTTTAAACTTTTTTGATGATGCTCAATTTATTCTAACAGATGGCAGTATGATATTCTTTGAAAATGGTAATGTAAGCACAAGAACTTATATTTCTGTAGACGTAAACGGGTACAAAAAAGGTCCTAACAAACTCGGAGAAGATTTATTTATGTTTCAACTAAATTCCGGAGGAATACTGGTTCCGATGGGAGCAAAAGGTACTGATTATTATAGCGAAAATGACGAATATTGTTCTCAAACATCTACAAGTAATATGAATGGTGCCGGATGCACAGCTAAAGCTTTAAGTGATCCAAAGTACTTTACAAACTTATAAAATAAAAAAAATAGCAGAGAAAATTCTCTGCTATTTTTTACTTTACATAAAGTTATTAATCAGCGAATTGCTGCATAATTTCAAATGGTTTTTCAGCAACTTTAAGAGTTTCTTCATCAATAATCCCTCTTTTCAATTCAGAGAAAGTTGCTTTTTTAGAATTAAATTTCTTTTTAAGAAACTCATAAGAAACTTTTGGATCACATTTATCACCGCAAGTGAATAAATCAACAGCAGCATAACCTAATTCAGGCCAAGTGTGAATTGCTAAGTGACTTTCAGAAATAATAACTACTCCTGATACTCCATAGGGGTTAAACATATGGAAACATTTTTGGACAATAGTAGCACCACATTCAAGGGCGGCATCCACCATGTACTTTTCTACTTTATCTAAACTATTTAATGTGTTTGGATCACATTCAAAAAATTCTGCTAAAACGTGTTGTCCTAAGTGGATTTCTTTTTTACCGTTTTCCTTAAACGCTGTAAAAGGTGATGTTATTGCCAATTCATGTGCCTCCTATCATAAATGTATACTTATCTACTACAATTTTTGCTTTCGCAATAAACATATTACAATAAAAATTAGAAAATTTGTAAATTTTACACTTTAAAATAAAATTTTTACAAATCTTTTCATTTTTAATATGCCTAAAAATAAGTAATAATGTATCATTCAAAAGAGCTATTTTTATTAATATTTTTTAACAAATAGAGTTGTATTTTTTGTATTTTGCATATAGAATTCAAATATGAATAAAATTCTTGTAATCGATGATGACACAGCAATTAATGAGCTTATAAAAGTTAATTTGGAATTATGCGGATATAAAGTAATACAGGCATATGATGGGGTAAAAGGATTCGCATTATGCAAGCAAGAATTACCGGCATTAATAATATTAGATGTAATGATGCCTGATGTAGACGGGTTTACAGTTGCCCAAAGAATAAGAAAAAATGATGGAACAAAAAATATCCCAATTCTAATGCTCACTGCATTATCACAAGTTAATGACAAAGTTAAAGGTTTTAATATCGGGGTAGATGATTATCTTGTAAAACCTTTTGAAATGGAAGAATTACAAGTGAGGGTTAGAGCTCTTTTAAAAAGAACCCGTCAAATTCCTGAAAGTGCCTCAACAAGAGAACTGCTTACTCTTAATGAAATTACGCTTCTACCTGAATTATACAGTGTTAAAATAGGAGAAAAACAAGCGAAATTAACTCCGATTGAATTTGAAATATTTAATCTGTTGTTTCAAAATCATGGAAATATGGTATCCTCTGCACAGCTTTTAAAAGATATATGGGGATATGCTCCTGACGACGATATTGAGACAATCAGAGTACATATAAGACACTTAAGAAGTAAAATAGACAAAATTGCTGACGGGAAAAAATATATAGAAACAATTTATGGTGGCGGGTACAAATTAAATATATAAAGACTTCAAAAACTATTTTTCTTGCTCGTAACCGAAATCTTTAAGCGCACTTTGTTTTTTGCGCCAATCTTTTTCAACTTTAACTTCAAGACCTAAAAAGACCTTTTTATCTACAATATTTTCTAAATCTTTTCTGGCTTCCATTCCGATTTTTTTCAACAAACTTCCGCCCTTACCGATTAAAATTCCTTTTTGACTTTTGGTTTCACAATAAATAGTAGCATAAATTCTATCTATATCATCACTTTCAGTATAACTTTCAATTTTTACTGCAACTGAATGAGGGATTTCATCTGATGTATTTAATAAAATCTTTTCTCTGATAATTTCTTCCGTTACATCTCTCATTGTTTCTTCTGTCACAATATCCTCAGGATAAAGTAAATCCCCATCAGGAAGATTTTTATAGATATTTTTTATCAAAGTATCAATATTTCGACCTGTTTTGGCTGAAATTTTTACGACAGGATAATTTTTTTCGAACAAAAGCTTATATGTTAATAAATTTTCTTCAACCTTATTAAGTTTTTTCAATTTGTCAACTTTATTCATTACTATAATTATAGGAATATCCGTCTGCAAAAGGTTGTGTGCAATCCATTTATCGCCTTTGCCTGCCGGTTCTGATCCATCTACAAGAAATAATATCAAATCAGCGTCAGGAACAGCCATTTTAGATTCATCAAGTAAGAATTCTCCCAATTTATTTAATGGTTTATGCACCCCAGGGGTGTCGATAAAAACAATTTGCCCCTGCTCAGCAGTATAAATTCCCTTAATCCTTTTTCGTGTAGTCTGTGCTTTATCAGTTGTTATTACTATTTTTTGACCTAGAATTTGATTAAGTAATGTAGATTTGCCTACGTTTGGACGACCTATAATTGCTGTAAAACCACTTTTCATAAACTAATTGTAACATAAAATTATATTTTTTTTACAAAGTGGCAATTTTTTCTTTCTCAAAGTATTATATATAAATATAGGGAAAAATTATAACGGTAGAAAATGGCATTAAAAAAATCTAATATAGTAGGTATAGCATTATTGCTTGCTCTTGCAGTCGCACCTGTATCAGAGTCATTTGCGAATGCTGAAAATAATAACCTTGTTCAATTGGATTTAAAAAGGTCTTCTAATAATTCTGTAGATGTAACATTATTTACGTCTACTAACTATAATGATAATGTTCTTGTCAGAAAAAAATCTGACAACAAATATGTAATCCTTATTCCTAAAGTACAAAGCCATGGTTATAGCAGTTCAAGTCTAAACGGGGTAAAAGACCTCGTATCAAATGTTGATGTAAAAACAATAAACGATACAAACGGAGGTTATACAAAAGTTACATTAATTACAACAAAACCTCTTGATATTAAAACAAATACTCAAAAAAGCGCCCCCGTAACAGCGGAACAAAAAGAATACAAAACACTTATAGCACAAGCTAACGCGGTAAAAAATAATATAGCAAAACCAAATGTACAAAATCAAAAAAGCATTCCTAAAACAGAAGTTACCGTAAATAAAGCGGTTCAAAATAAAAATATTAACAAAAAGCAAGAAAATTCTATAATAAATACCGTTCCTCAACAAACTCAAAAAAATCAATTTATCCAACTAAAAAAAGAAATAAATAAATCTTCAGAAAACAAAAAAATTGAAAAACCTGAAATTAAATTAAATGAAATCAATCCGGAAAACAAAGATAGACAAATAAGAAAAGCATATTTAGCTAAACTTATTAAAGAAACAAAACAACAAAAAGAACTTGAACAAGCTCCACAAGAAAATATTTCCGAAACTAATACAGTAGCAGGTACAACCTTTAATGAACCTGTAAAAGATATTAGTGAATTACCTGCGGAGACAAATTTATCTTTAAAAGAAAAAATCAAAAATAAACTAATAGCATTTAAAAATTCAAAATTACCTATACCGATAAAATACGGTCTATTACCAGTTTTCGGTCTAATTGTATTGCTTAAATTAATAAAAGCCTCATTAATAAAATCAAAAGAATTAAAAGAGTCCTTTATTGAGCAATTATCTAAACGACCACCAGTTTTAAATACCGTAAAATATAATAATATTGTAAATAATTCAGAACTATCTTGGCAAGAAAAATACCAGCGTTATTTGGATGAAGCGGCAAGACCTGTGCCAAGAGCAAATAACAAAGGACATTATACTTTTATTAAAACACCTGCAGAACCTGTTCACAATGATATTGATGAAAAACGGAAAGCTCTTGAACAAATGCTAGAAGAAGCTGCATCTGAACCGAATGAAACAATTAACCCGGAAATTGTTGAAATTCATAATGAAGAAGATGCTATTCAAAAAACAATTAAATTTAAAGCTTTTGACACGCATAAGACATCACTTGACATGACAAGCAGAAATAAAATTAAAAGTAGATTCAAAAAATACGAAAATGAAATTCCGCTTCATGAACAAAAAAATATTGAATTAGGAAATTCTTTGTTACACTCTAACAGAAGAAGCCTTAAAGATGCAAACTTAAAAGTAGAAGATGTAGAAAATAGGGGTATAAAAATGAAATTTAAGCCATCAGAATATATCATGTCATCTATTGACGAATTTTTCTCAATTATTGATAAAGAAAAATCAGTAAAAGATATTAAACAAAATATTACAAATCCAATAAATTCAAACAATAAACCTACACCTAAATTTGATATTCCCCTACCTAAAAAAGAGGGAGCTGCATTATCAAATACCAAACAAACTAACCCTATTACAAAATTACATAATGATACAAAATCATCATATATTAACGGACTAATTGTAAAATCAGGTTTTAATATTGATGATAACAAAGGTTTTTACATCGTAAATCTTGACGGCAAATCTGCATTAATAGGAAAAGTTAATGACGAAGTATTTGTATTGAAAAAATTTGATAAAAATGTAACAAGCCCAATCCAAGTAAGACATGATAATGCAAATGTATACATGGTAAAAGCAGAAGGATTTAAATCACTTGTTGAAGTAAAAGATAATAAAATGGGTGTGTTAATAGAATTATAACGGGTAAAAAATAGTGAAAGCTGGAATTAAATTAATATTATGCACACTTTTTATATTCTGCATATGCCTTTGTGGTTGTACTAAAAAAGACTCAAAAACAACTATTGAATTTGCTAGCTGGGGTTCAAAATCAGAAATTGACATTTTAAAACCACTGTTATCAGAATTTGAAAAGGAAAACCCAGATATAAAAATCGAATTTATGCATATTCCGCAAAATTATTTTCAAAAAATACATTTGCTCTTTGCTTCAAATAAAGCCCCTGATGTAATTTTTATAAACAATTTATATTTACCGATTTATGCAAATGCAAATCTTTTAGAAGAATTAAAAACAGATGATATTTTTTACCCGCAGGCAATTCAAGCTCTAAGTTGGAAAGGGAAATTATATGCAATTCCTCGAGATGTCTCAAATCTTGTAATTTACTATAACAAAGATTTATTTGATAAAAAACAAATTAAATATCCTGATAAAAATTGGACTTTCAACAATTTTCTGGAAATTAGCAAAAAATTAACAGATAAAAACACTTTTGGAATTAGTTTTGAAGAAGACCCTCTATTTTATCTACCATATCTTATGAGCAATTGTGGCGGCATTTTGCCAGAAGAAATAAACAAAAAAGAAAGTCAAAATGCAATTAATTTTTATGCCGATTTAAGAAAAAAATACCATACAGCACCTCTAAAATCAGAAAGTGCAAGTGCAACAATGGCACAAATGTTTTTGCAAGAAAAACTTGGAATGTATTTATCAGGACGTTGGATGGTACCAAAATTAAGAGAAGAAGCAAAATTTAATTGGGACATAGCACAATTCCCCAAAGGGACTTGTGGCAGCGTTGTACAATTAGATGCATCAGGCTGGTCTGTTGCAAAATCTTCAAAGCATAAAACCGAAGCTATTAAACTTGTAAATTATCTATCTTCAAAACAAAGCATTGAAAAATTTGCCCAAAGCGGTCTAATAGTTCCTGCGAGAAAAGATGCTGCGAATTCAAAATATTTTTTGGATAATAAACAACCTGAAAATGCAAAAATATTTTTAGATATAATAAATACATCAAAACCAACACCTGTAACTATTGATTATAGAGAAATTACAGATAAGTTAAAAAAAGATATGGAAGCGAGATTTAACTAAATTATGAAAGAATATGATTTTTATATAGTTCCTACACCGATAGGGAATCTTAAAGATATAACTCAAAGAGCAATAGAAACTCTAAATACAGTTGATATCGTAGCTTGTGAAGATATAAGAGTTACACAAAAATTACTTAATCATTTTGATATAAAAACCAAATGTATTTCTTATCATAAATTTAATGAAAAAGAACGGATTGATTATTTTCTAAAACAACTTAATGAAGGGAAAAAAATTGCACTTGTATCAGATGCAGGAACTCCATTATTTTGTGATCCAGGAGCCATAATAGTTGAAGAATTAAGAAAAAATAATTATAAAGTAACAGCTCTTGCAGGGGCAAATGCTGTTGCAACTTTTCTTTCTCAAGTTCCAAGAGCTGGAGAAGACTTTACATTTACAGGTTTTTTACCCAGAACAAAAACTCAGATTGAAAATATCTTAAAAAAATATAAAACAACAGATTTGGTATTCTATGATTCCCCGAACAGAATTTTAAATACTTTGGAAATTATAAAAGAAATTCGTCCAAAATCAAAAATTGCAATAGGGCGAGAACTTACAAAAGTTTATGAAGAAATTGTAATTGATGATACAGAAAAAATTATTGAATATTTCCAAAGTAATACATTGAAAGGTGAAATTGTAGGACTTGTATTCAGAGATGAAAATAAACATGAAAATATCGATATAGAAGAAAAAATATCAGTTTTAAAAGCAAAAAATTTTAAGGCAAAAGAAATATCAATAATTTTATCCGAACTATATAGCTTAAATAAAAATGATATTTACAAAAAATGTTTAAATTAATTTACGTATTCCACTTTTTTTAATTTATGATATAATATTTTTAGGATAGTATTATTGAAGTTTTTAAGGTAGAGATTTTTTGAAATCAAACAATAAAATATATATATCTTTAATAGCCCTGTTGTTGGTTATAATGTGCCCGCTTCAGAGTATTGCGAAAGGGAATTTTTGGGGAGATAAAAAAACGACTGAAGTACATGACCTCCAAGCACCTGCCGCAGCTCAACCTGCGTTTGAAAATAATACCCCGACAGAAACTGCTACCGTAAAAAAAACAGACTCAACTTCAAATAAAAAAATTATCAAAAATATTGAAATTTTAGGGAATAACGTAATCGATAAATCTCTAATCCTGCAACAAATGCAACTTCAACAAGGTGATACATATAGCCGAGAATTAATCCAACGAGATTTGAAAGCGATTTACCAACTCGGATACTTTACCGAAAACATGAAGGCTATCCCGGTAAATAATTCAGATGGAAGCATTACTCTGAAAATAGTTTTAGAAGAAAACGCACCGGTTACAGATTTTACAATAGAAGGTAATACTGTTATTTCTACAGATGAAATCCTTTCATACCTTTTACCAATGAAAGGCAAGCCTCAAAATATTGCAGAAATTAATGAAGCAATTGCAAAAATACAAGATTGCTATAGCTCAAAAGGTTATATTTTGGCAAGAATAGATTCTGTATCAGATGATCCTGACGGAACTGTAAATATCAGTATCAAAGAAGGCACAATAAATAGAATATTAATTTCAGGAAACGAAAAAACAAAAGATTACGTAATTGAAAGAAATATTCTGACAGAACCTGGACAAATTTACAATGAAAACTTGCTAAAAGAAGACTTAGTAAGATTATATGCAACTCAAGCTTTCAAGGATGTCACAAGAGAAATTGAGCCGACTGATGATCCTGACAAATACGATATTACAATTAATATTGAAGAACAAAGAACTGCAAGTATTTCAGTAGGTGGCGGTATCGATTCTGTTACAGGTGTATTTGGATCTGTAGGGATTTCAGATAACAACTTCTTAGGACGTAACGAAAGACTATCCCTAAACGGTATCGCAGGTACTGGTGTAATTCTTAATGATTCTTCTATTAAAAGAAGAATGAATTTGCAAGCTGAATTAAGCTACTTCAAACCATATTTTTATAACGCTGATACTTCTTTAATGAGTAAAGTATTCTATAGAGATTTCGGTTCTTACCAAGTTCCACTTGCAATTGAACGCAGAGTCGGAGCAGAAGCAACTGTAGCTCATAGAATGAAATTCAATAAACACGTTACAAGCACTTTTTCTTTAGGGCTTGAAAATATAGATGTCTCCGAAGGTGACGGCAAAAAAATCAGCAATTTATATTCTAGATACAATATTCCTATTTCAGAACGTGCAAAACAATTGGAAGGCGGATTATTCTTATCACTTAGCCCTGCTTTATTATATGACACAAGAGACAATGCCACTGTTACAAGAAAAGGTACAATGGCAAGTTTAAGATTTGATGAAGAACTTGGAATTATTGATTTTAACAAAACTCACGGAAAACTTACAGGTATGGTTAAACAATACATTCCTGTCGGAAAGAAATCATCTTTATCATTCACTGCTAAAGGTGGAGGTAAAATCCACGGTGATAACATGCCTGAAGTTATGGCATATAGATTAGGCGGTCCATACACTATCAGAGGTTTCAAAATGAGTGGTGTAGGTACCGGTGATGCATTCATTATGGGTAGTGCAGAATTTGCAACACCAATTCCATTCTTAGATAGAACCAGAATAAACTTCTTAAACAATTTAAGATTTACAGTCTGGGCTGATGCAGGTAAAATATTCAACCCATCAATCACAGACAGAATATATGACAGACCGCTTTATGCAGTATCAGCAGGTATCGGGTTAAAATTGTATATCCCTGGAATGGGGCCATTATCAATCGATTATGGTATTCCGCTTACAAATCCGGGTGACAACGGCAGCAGAAGCGGTTACTTTACTTTTGGTGTAGGCGACATAATGTATTAATATAAAAATCCTTAGGAGGGTATTTACATGAAAAAATTCAAATTAGCAGCACTTTTAATGACAGCAGGATTATTTTTAACATTAGGCAACCAAGCTAATGCTGCAGGTGTAGGTTACATTGATTATCAAAAAGTTCAAGATGGTTTCCCTTTCGCTCAACAGGCTATAAAAGAAATTGACGCAAAAGCTCTTGAAATGCAACAATATATGGTAGATAAAGAAAAACAATACAAAGCTTTAGATACACCATTAAAAAAACAAAATTTTGAAGCTCAAACAGCAAGAGAATTCAAATTAAAAGAAGATGCTTATATGAAATTAAAAGCTCAAAAAGAAGAACAAGTATATAACAAAATTCAAGCTGCAACAAAACAAGTACTTGTAGAACAAAAGCTTGATGCAATTGTAGATTACAGAGTAATTTTTGTAGGCGGTGTTGATATTTCTGATCTTGTAATTCAAAAATTAAAAAGCGGACAATTTTAACAACATACAGTTGCATACGTCCTATAAAAAATTGCACTAAATTTCACAAATATTCAAAGGGAAACAATGAAATACTCTGAACACGGCGAACAATATCATATCGGACTTAACAAAGGAGATGTCGGTGAATACGTAATTTTACCGGGAGATCCTAAACGATGTGAGAAAATTGCAGCTTATTTTGATAATGCGGAATTAAAAGCAGACAGACGAGAATTTACTACCTATACCGGATTTTTAAACGGGACAAAAGTAAGCGTTACATCTACCGGTATAGGAGGTCCTTCTGCATCTATTGCACTAGAAGAATTAGTAAATATCGGAGCTAAAACATTTATTCGAGTCGGTACCTGCGGAGGAATTGACACAAATGTAAAAGGCGGCGATATTGTAATCGCGACAGGAGCAATACGAATGGAGGGGACTTCAAAAGAATATGCACCTATAGAATTTCCTGCAATTGCGAATTTAGATGTCATAAATTCTCTTGTAAGTGCTTCTAAAAAATTAAATTATGAATACCATACAGGTGTTGTTCAATGTAAAGATTCTTTTTACGGTCAACACTCACCAGATAAAATGCCAGTAAATTATGAACTATTAAACAAATGGGAAGCTTGGAAAAAAATGGGAACTCTGGCTTCTGAAATGGAGTCTGCAGCTCTTTTTATCGTTGGCAACTTTCTTAAAGTAAGAGTTGGGTCTGTATTTCTTACTGTAGCTAATCAAGAAAGAGAAAAACTCAATCTTGAAAACCCTGTTGTTCATGATACTGATAAAGCAATTAAAACTGCTATTGAAGCATTGAAAATATTAATTGAAAATGATAAAAACTAAGGAGTAATTTTATGTTCAATAAAAAAATGCAGTATGTAATAAAAACATGCTCTAGTGATAATACTCAAGAACTTCAAAATTTATTAAACGAAATGTCAATGAATGATTGGGAATTATACAGCATGCAAGAAGTTGAAAATGATGATGGAGAAGTCCTTTGTCACTGCATTTTTATGAAAGAAGCATCTACATCTAATAATGAAATAAATGCTGATACAATTAATATTTCAACATTTAAAAGTCAGATGGAAAAAATGCTTTCTCCGGAACAATCTCCTTATGAAATTTGTCTTGAAATTCAAGGTAAAATAAAAGATCAAAAAGCTAAAATTGCAAAAATTAAAACAGAACTTGAAGGAGAAGCACCTGCATCTGTAAACAGAAAAAAACTTAATGATAAAATTTCTGCAGGCTTGAAAGAGTTAGAAGAGTTAAAATTAAAACTGGCAAAGGCGACTTCTCCTGACGCAATGTACTCAAAACTTAAAGAAGAAAAACTCTCAATTCATCTAAGTGAAGAAATTTTAGGATACATTGATCCTGACAGCGAAATTCAAGAAGAAGAACTTGTTGCAGAAACTGTAAAGACAAGATTAAAATTAACAGAAGAATTAGGTTTCGTTATCCCGAAAATTGTATTTAAAGATGATGAAAACCTTAATCCTTATGAATTTTCAATTAGAATTCGCGGGATAGATGTTTTCAAATCCTGCGTCTATCCTCAATTTTTAATGTTCTTTGCAGATGAATTGCACCTTGATAAAAAAATTAAAAATTCAATAACAGATACGGATCAAATAACAGGCAAAAAAATTATTTGGATTGAAAAAGACAAAACAAAAGATTTCTGGCAAAACGGCATTTCCGGTTCAGAATTTATCGCAAGAGCTTTGGAATTTTGTGCAGTAAAATACGTGGATGATTTACTGGATTATGAAGACTTAGATAAATATATTGATGTCGTTAATGACACAAATGATTTTCTTGTCACAAACATAATTCCAGACTTTGTTTCTTTATCTGACTTGAGATTTATTTTAACAAGCCTAATTAGAGAAAAAATATCAATTAAAGATATTACATACATATTTGAAAAAATTAATGATTTCGCTCAAGAAACTACAAAATCAGATTTAATAAAAAAAATAAGACTTTCACTTTCAAAACAAATTTGCAAATACAACAAAAATTCAGATGGCATAATATGTGCTTTTGAAATTTCAGATAAAACACTTGATAAATTTATGCCGAATTTTGATGAAAGTGATGACGCAATCATTCGGATTGATGCAGGTTTTGCAGAAACTTTAGCAGAAAAAATTTCTAAAAAAATGGTACAATTTAACATTGATAATCCAAAATTACTTGTACCATTAGAATTTAGACATTTGATATTTACTCTTTTGAGCAGCTATCTCAATAATATTACAGTATTATCAAGAGAAGAAATTGGATGTAATGCGCAAATTGAAGTAATATCAGAAATTTAATAATACTTCACATATCAGCAAAAAAATTTTTATTTGGGGTTTAAAAATAACATGCGTGTATTAGGGATAAATAATAATCAAATAACATTTCGTAGACGTCCGACAAAAGAAGAAGAACCGGGCTTAAAAGATACAATTAACAGAGCTTATGAAGCGTTAGGAAACAAAGAAAGAGTCGTAATTACTCATGGTTCCTGCTTCCCGGCTCTTGGGAGAGATTCATATATCGGATCTCCATATGGAAATGCAGCCAAAGAATACATTAAATTTTTAATGTTATATGGGTTTAACGGTAACCAATTAGGACCTGGAGGAAATCTTGAAATTATAAACGGAGAAATTAAACCATCTCCTTATAATTCATCTGCATTTGCAAAAAATAAATTATTTATAGATTTAGAAGAATTGACTAAAGATAAATACGGGAAAATTCTATCAGAAGAAACGTATAACAATGTCACTAAAATGCCCGAAATTAGTGATAAAAATTACGATATAACAGATTTTAACGAAGCTCTAAAAACATACAATACTGCATTAAAAGAAAGTTATAACAATTTCAAAGCTAAAGTTGCAAAAGGTCAACCTGAAGCACTTGCTTTAAACAAAGAATTAAATAAATTTATAGATAAACACGATGAACGATTAACAGATGAAGGGATATTCCAGATTCTTTCAAGAAAAAACGGAACAGATAGATTTGAAGAATGGACAAATGAGGAAGATAAAACTCTAATACCAAATGTTCGAAAAGGTGATTTTAATGCTATCGAAAAATACAATGATTTAATCGAAGCAAATAAAAATGAAATTGAACAATACAAATTTGAACAATTTATAGCCACAAAACAAATTAAAGAGAATAAAGAATGGAGAGATACTCAAGGCTTCAAATATATAAATGACCTCTTAGTTGGCTGTTCTAAAATGGATAGATGGAGATATCAGGATGTATTCCTTCAAGATTGGGATATGGGAGCAAGAGAAAGTAACGGAAAATCCCAAAGATGGTATATTCCAGTAATCGATCCTAGAAAAATATTCAAAAATAATAATTATGAACTTGGAGCTGGTGGTAAATTCTTAAAAGAAAAATTAAATTATGCATTAGAATTCTGCGAAAATATAAGAATTGACCATGCTATGGGATTAGTAGAACCATACCTTCTTTCAAGAACTGCTCCTGATAGTGCTTTTGTAAATGGTGAAAATAAAAATCATGATGTTGAAAAATATATATCTGAATTAAGAGACCCTCAAAAACCAACAGAAGAATATGATAAAAACTGGTACTATCCCAAATTACTTGAAAAATTAATACTCCCTACATTAAAAGAAAACGGTATTACTCCGGACATGCCTGTGTGGGAAGATATATGCAGTTATCCGAACAGATTCGTCCAAGTATATGAACAACAATTAAATCTGCCTAAAATCCAAAATATTGACTGGAATAGAGCTCAAGAATTACTCAATAAAGGCAGAAAAGATGACTGGTATATAATTGGTTCACATGATAATATTCCTGCAATGACATATATGCAACGTATTGGAGATTTAAAAGACGGTTCAAAAGGTGAATATACAAGGGAACAAGCATCTTGGGCTCCAGAGTATCTGGCAGGATATCTGAATATGGATGACGGGAGAAAAAATATCGGAGAAATCAGAAATCAATTAAAAGAATTATACAATACAAATGATAAAGAGCGAGTAAGAGCAAAATTTGCAGAATTAATGACAACTCCTAAATTCCAAATTTCATTTGCAGACCTTTTAGGTATCACAGATGTAACTTATAACATTGGCGGCTCTAAAAGAGAAGAAAATTGGAAAGAACGTATTAGCACAGACTATTTAGATAAATATTATAAAAATCTAGCAAGTGAAAATCCTACAGCACTAAATATTCCGGAATTACTAAAAAAAGCACTACAAGCTAAAATAGATATGCAAGTTATGGCTGAAAATGAACAAAATAGAGATAATGTTAGAAATAATCTCACACAAACATATCAGCCACTACTTAATGATTTACAAAAATATGCAGACATATTAAAAGAACCTGTCAAAGAATAAACTATTATCAACAGATTCTTTTAATTTATTATTTATAGTTTCAGATTTTCCATCTATTCTTCTCTATGTGTTCCAACTTCTATCCCAGGTACACATAAGAATAATGGAACAACCCTTTGTACAAAAGATGAAAATGGAGATTTGTCAGACATCATCGAAATTGCCATACCTAAGTCATCAACGTGTGGAGCGAAGTCTGACGTTTTAATTTCTCTTTTAACTTTCTTGTGAAATATTTTTTCATTTAAAACATTTGACACTCTATTTCCAGCAAAAATTCCAAGACCTAATGACGCAATTGTCGCAATTGATCCTGGTATTGCTCGAAATATTTTATTGAAAAATTTTGAGACATTTCCATTTTCTGCCAACTGAGGCATAAAATTTACAATACTTTCTTTATGCTTGCTATACAGTTTTGAAGCTGCACCAACACAAGCAATAGGGACTAACACATTTCCTAAAAATTGATTTACAGATTCTTTTAACTTTGCTTTAAAATGTTTTTTATCATCAAATATTGCCCCGCCAGCTAAACCTCCAACTACTGAAGCTGAAGCAATTTCTATAATATCTAAAGGATTATCTAAATTTAAAACTTTTCTTTCAGGTTTATTTTTATTATATAAACTAAATATTGCCCAATCTTTAACAGGAGTATGCATTATTTTCGTTGGGGATAAAGAAAATCCCTGTCTTTTTGCGACATGAGCAAGTGCTGTGCCGACACCTAAAGCAGATGTCAACATTACTCCCGTTTTAACTTTTTGATCTCTTTTCTTTTGTGAAACATAAGTTTGTTCTACATTATTTCCTATTTTATTAACTTGCATAAGACATACCTTCTTTTCACATTGTATCAAAAACACTAAAGAAAAAACATTGCTAAATAATTAATTAAATTTAACAAAACTTAATTAGTGTTTATGATACATTTTTCCTGTAACAAAATATTAAAAAAATTCCCATATCAGGCAAAAAATTTTTTTCAGGATTATTAAATAAGTAATTCTAACGGAAAAAATATGAATATAACCCCTCAAACAATTTCAAATTTTAGTTATCCTCGCAGATTTGTACGCGGAATTGCGAGCAGAAGTCTTGCACCGCTAATTATGTTAGAATGCTTTGTAACAGGAGGAAGAACATTACAAGCATATAAAAGAGGCGGTTTTGAAGAAGCAAGAGAAAGATTTACTGAAGAAAGTATCGGAGCATTATTCTGGTTTGCCGGCGTAAAAATGTTCAATAAAATGAACGACCATATCGGTAAACGAATTCTAAATTTACATACAACTGCTTTTGATGCACAAGAAGACGGTATTAGAAAACCGCTTAAAAACTTCTTATATGATGATAAAAAATTAAAAGAAGCTGCAAAACTTGAAGGTAAAACCGGTAAATTAATTAAAAATCTTACAAAAAATCAAATTGCAGTATTTAAAGCTCTAAAAATCGGCTCAAGTATTTTACTTGCAAACGTCTTAGTAGGGCTTGTAGTTCCTAAAATAAACCAGCATATTACAGCAGTTTATCATCAAAAACATTTTAATAACGAAAATCAAAAACCTCAAAATAACATTACTAATAATCCATTTGATACACAATCACAACAAAAAATATCAATGGATAAATTCATTAAATCGAATGAAAATAAAAAAGTTTCATTCGGCATGAATTACAATACATTGCTATCATTAGCAAATAAGTTTGAAAACGATCCTACTTATCAACTGCTTTCAACAGATGCAGGTATTGCTGGCGGACGTGCAATAAGCTCAAGAAATAATCATGAAAGAACTGAAGTTTTATTCAGAGATTTAACATCAATTTATTTCTACATGTTTAGTATGCCAAATATTAACAGATGGCTAAATTTATTAGAAGACGGAAGAAAAACAAGACTTGACCCTGTCGCTGCAAAACAAGTCACTGATTTGCTTCAAGCAGTATTAGAAGAAAATAACGGCAAAATGAGTGTTGAAAAATTCTCTCAAAAAGTATTTGGTGATAACTCAAATGTCGGATATATTGACAAAGATTTACTTCAAAAATTCAACGAACATAAAGTTGTAACTCTTGATACATTCAAAGATTATTTAAAAAATCACAAGCATTTCTCTGCAGAACAAATCAAAAATTACACAGATCTTGCAGAAAGAATGTCTAAACTACAACCTGAAGTTGAAGGAGTTGCAGTACTTACTAAAAACCAAATTAAAGACGTATTTAGAGAAGGTGCAATTAACATGCCTGAATTTTTACAAAATGTATTCAGCGTTGCAACTCAAAATGCATCAACAGATAAATATAAATACGTAAATTACGAAGAATTAAAAGATTTAAAAGAAGATATTGTTCATTACGTAACAAAACTTGTTGAAAAGGCTGAAAAACACGGGAAAGAAATTGATACAAATACATTGAAAAAATTCTGTCGTGAAAACTTTATCAAAAATACATTCAACTGGGGCATTGGTTTTGCAGTTTCTGCCTTGTTCTTATCAACACTTATTCCAAAAATGCAATATTGGATTACAAAAATGACAACAGGTCAAAATAAATTCCCTGGAACTGCCGATTATTCAGAAGAAAAAAATAAGAAAAAATAATTAAGGGTTATAATTTCCGCGTTCACAATATTTTTGATTTCCCCTTACACATTTAACATAGTCCATATTTCCTTCACTAATAACCCAGCCTGCACATCCCATACCATTCCACCAACCAGCACCACTTGATGGAGTTGTTGGATCACACATGCTCTGCTTTGACCAGCCAATGATTCCGTAAGGCACAATCCCTTTATCAGTTATAAAAAATACAAATGTGTCAATCCCATATCTTAAAACATCTTTTTTACTACTTATATTAACAATAACTACATTCATTAAAGGCTCTGAATTATTGCCGTAATAATAACCACCATATTCTAATGCTTCTGATAATCCTATATGATAGCCCTTTTTTAACACATAAGCAAGCCCGCTCGAATCAATAAAATGATAGTATTCCAAAGCATTTGTATAACTTTTTCCTGTTAAATCATAGGAACTCATACTTTTACAACCATTTATTTCTGTATCATCACAGATTTGTACATTTCTAATATATTTCGTAAAATAAGGAACCAAATCTGACGATTTTTCAATATCCCATTCACTAACAGGTCCATTATCTTCTTTAGACATTAAGTATGCTTGATTAAGAATTGAATAAGCTTTTTTTACTTTAACAACACTTGCCTTATCATTCCAGCCTTGAATTAAAACAGGTAGCGTCATTGCAAATACAACACCGATTACTCCAAGTGTAATTAAAATCTCTGCAAGAGTAAATCCTGATATATTTTTCATAAATTCCCTTCTTGTTTATAGATATATTTGTATAATATATTACCACTATATATCTATATATTAAATTTGTCAATTGTTATACATATAAGTATATGAATTTAGATATAACTAAAGAAGAACTTTTAAAAAAGTTTGGGTTAAATGTCAAAATTGCAAGAATGAAAAAAGGACTTACTCAAGAACAACTGTCAGAAATGATGCATGTACATTTAACATATTTGGCTAAAATAGAGACAGGAAAAATAAATATGTCATTAGGGAAAATTTTAGAACTTGCAAAAGTCCTAAACATTGATATAAATAAATTATTGTATATAGAGTAGTAATAATTGCTTGTAAAAAAATTTTGCCTGTGCAATAATTTTAATATCGAAAGGCTTGTCATGGCAAACACTTTAGTATATTTACTTGATAAAAAAATTTATATTAATCTTACTAACAGATGTACAAATGACTGTATCTTTTGCCTTAGAAAAGACAAAGACGATGTAGTAGGACAAAAGCTTTGGCTTGATGATGAAAATTCAACAGCTAAAGATGTTATTCAACAATTTGAGACATTTGAACCTACCAAAGAAGTAATTTTTTGCGGATATGGTGAACCAATGTTAAAATTGGAAGAATTAAAAGAAGTAGCTAAATATATTAAAGAAAAATACCCCGAAATAAAAATAAGAGTAAATACAAACGGTCATGCAAATTTTGTATACAAAAGGAATGTAGTTCCGGAATTTAAAGGTCTTATTGATGAATTTTCAGTAAGTTTAAATGGTTCTACAAAAGAAGAATATAATGAACTTTCTCAACCGAAATTTGATGAAGCCTATGAGGAAGTAAAAAAATTTATTAAAGCTTGCGCTGATGAAAAAATATCTGTTGTTGCAAGCGTAGTAGAAGGATACAAAGGCAGACATTTAGATTTACAAGCTTGTGAAGCAATTGCAACTGACTTAGGTGCTAAATTCCGTGTAAGAGAATGGATTGTAAACGGATATTAATTTGAGGAAACAAAATGCAAGTACAAAAAATTAATAATCAAAATCAAAATAATACAAATTTTCAAGGAAAAGTATTTGTAGAACCTGATTTAAGTTACTACCCTTGTAAATTTGTAAGAAAACATTTAGATACAATGAAAAAAATGATAGCTGACAAACCTTATGACTTGTTCATAAAACAAAATCACGGACAAAATACTGTCAGTATAATTGCACAAAAAGAAAAAGATTTAGGGAAAAGAAAAGCTCCAAGACATGTTGTATTAATGGAGCAAAATATCGAATTTTATGATATAGCAGCACAAAACGCTATTGAAGAATTTGACAAAAAATTGGCAAATTTACCTCCGACATTCAAAGAAAAAGTCGGGAAATTTTTTAATAAATTAGGTCAAAAATTTATGGAAATAATGCAAGACGAATAAATAAAAATAAGAAGAAAAGAAAGGAAAGAAAATGAATCTTTTAGACAAAATTATGAAACCGAAATCAATTGCGGTTATCGGTGCTTCAACAAAAGAACATACTATCGGTTCTGATATTATGAAAAGATTACAGGAATACAATTTCAACGGTAAAATTTATCCTGTAAACCCAAAAGGCGGAATTATTGAAGGTTTACAAGCTTACACTTCAGTATTAGAAGTTCCAGGAGAAGTAGATCTTGCAATTATCGTTGTAAACGCTAAATTTGTATTATCAACAATTGATCAATGCCACGAAAAAGGTATTAAAGGTTTATGTATCATCACTGCAGGTTTCAAAGAAACAGGCAAAGAAGGTGCTGAATTAGAAAAACAATTAGTTGAAAAAATTAAAGAATACGGTATGAGATGTGTAGGTCCAAACTGCTTAGGTGTTGTAAATACTAACCCTGAAATCAGAATGGACGGATGTTTCGCAGAAAGCTTACCAGAACGTGGAAACATTGGTTTCGTATCACAATCAGGTGCATTAGGCGGCGGTATTTTAAATATTTTAAAAGACTTAAACCTAGGTTTTGCACAATTCATTTCAATTGGTAACCAAGCTGATGTTAACGCTGAAACAGCTATTGAATATTGGGAAAATGATGATGATGTAGAACAAATCTTGCTATACATGGAATCAATCCAAAATCCTGCTAACTTCAGAAAATTAGCATCAAGAGTTACTAAGAAAAAACCAATCTTAGCATTAAAATCAGGTCGTTCAGCAGCAGGTGCATCAGCAGCATCATCACACACTGGTTCATTAGCAGGTGCAGATAAAGCAGCAGCAGCATTATTACATCAATCAGGTGTAATCAGAGAATTTTCATTGAAAAACTTATTTGCAACAGCTAAAGTATTTGCAAACTGCCCAATTCCAAAAGGTGACAGAGTAGCAATTATCACAAACTCAGGCGGTCCTGGAATTATGGCTACAGATGCTGTATGTGAATACGGTATGCAAATGGCAAAAATTTCTGATGCTACAAAAGATAAATTAAGAAGCTTCTTACCATCTGCAGCATCAGTTAAAAACCCAATCGATATGATTGCTTCAGCACCTATTGAACACTACAAACAAACATTAGAAACAGTAATTGCAGATGAAAATGTTGATATGATTATCACAATTTATCTACCATTCTTAGGCTTGAAAGATATTGATGTAGCTAAAGCTTTAATGGAAATAAAAGCTGAACATCCTGAAAAACCTGTTATCGGTGTATTCATGACTAAGAGTGAATTCTTCTCAAAACTTTCAGATATGGATGTTAATATGCCATTCTTTATGTACGCAGAAGAAGCTGCTGACGGATTGAACAGATTAAATCAACAAAGATTATGGATGGAAAGACCAGAAGGCAAAATTCCTTGCTACGATGTAGACAGAGCTAAAGTTGAAAAAATCATTAAAAACTCTTTAGCTGAAGGAAGAGCTCAACTTACAACACTAGAATCTATCGACGTATTACAAGCATACGGTATCAGAGCTTGCAAATATGGCTTAGCTACAAATGAAGAAGAAGTTGTAGAATTAGGAAATTCAATCGGATATCCAGTTGTTATGAAAATGACTTCAAAAACAACTTCTCACAAAACAGATGTAGGCGGTGTTGTTGTTAACATCAAATCAGAAGAACAATTGAGAAGAGAATATAAAGGATTACTTGAAAGACTAGAAGCAAAAGGTTTGTTAGAAGGTCTTGAAGGTGTAATCATTCAAGAAATGGTTAAAGGTAATCGTGAAATGGTATGCGGTATCGCTACAGATCCTCAATACGGTCCAATGATGATGTTCGGTTTAGGCGGTGTATTCGTAGAAGTTATGAAAGACGTAACTTTCAGAATTGCTCCTTTAACAGATGTTGATGCTATGGATATGATTAAATCAGTTAAAGCATACAAATTACTAGAAGGTGCTAGAGGTACAAAACCTGCACAAATCGACCAAATCCAAGAAACATTATTGAGATTATCTCAATTAGTAAACGATTTCAAATTCATTGATGAATTAGATATTAACCCATTGTTAATTTCTGAAACAACAGGTGAAGGAATCGCAGTTGACGGACGTATTAAAGTAAGATTAGAAGAAGCAAAAGAAGCTTTAGGATGCACTTGTAACGAATGCTCTTGCTGCCACTAATCAATAGTTAAATACAAATAAAAAAACGGGATTATTATATAATCCCGTTTTTTTATAATATAAAATTTTAATTCATTAATTTAAATTTATATCAAAAATACTATCAACACTAATATCTAGAGCGTTTGTAAGTTCAACAATCTTCCTCACTGTTAAATTTTGTTCCCCTCGCTCAACTTTGCCAATATAATTTGTATGAACATTTGCCAATTCTGCAAACTTCTCTTGAGATAAGCTTTTTTTAGTTCTTTCCACCCTAAAATTTAAGCCTATTTTTTTAAGGACAACTTTATAATCTGTCATAATAAAATTTTATACTATTGACAATGTTCTTTCTACACTATTATAATAGTGTATACAATATTATAATAGTGTAAATGGAGATTATTATGAGTAAAAAAAATATAAAGAAAAAGGCATTTACATTAGCTGAAATATTAATTACACTAGGCATAATTGGAGTAATTGCAGCTATAACAATCCCCACATTAATCAATAAAACTAAAAATAAAGAATTACATACAGCTTTTTTAAAAACTTTTTCAGAATTAAATCAACTAGCAATATTATTTAACTCCGAAAATGGCATAACCATCCCTGAATATACGGCTGGAAAAGTTGAAAACGGAATTGCAGCATCAGATGCAAACTTAATATTCAGTTATTATAATAATGCTATTACATTATCTTCGTCTGCTCAAGGAACAGAAAATGATAAAGGAGAAATTGTTGCTTTTTACGATATACATTATTTAAATGGAAAATCATACTCCGGTGGAACAAACCCTTCAGGAGGTAATTCGTCTTTTTTATGTGATAATACACGCTTTCAAGGCACAACATCCGACTCAATATTAATTTTAAATGATGCACCAAAATATGGAGAGAACGGTCCTGTTATTTGTGTAGATATAAATGGTAAAAAACGTCCAAACAGATATGGAGTAGATTACTTTTTATTTATATTTACTGTAGATGGTAAAGTGATACCTGTTGGACAAGAACATAAAAATAATCCAACATCTTGCAATAGCAGCAAAGGAGTTTGTCCAAACTTTAATAATATTGGACCACAATACTGCTCTACAACAAGTTCAAATATATCAGAAAATGCATCTTGTGCTTACTATGCATTAAACAATACACACCCTACAAAACAAGGAAAAGACTATTGGAATGACTTTCTAGGAGAAGTATATAATAGATAATATGTAAAAATTTCTTAATGAATAAACAAAATTTTTTTTTATTGACTATTATATTTATGTGGTCAAAATATAAAGGGGTATTATATGAGAATTACTGCTATACAAAATTATCATACGAATCCTAATTTTTATGGGGATAAAAAAAAATCAAACAAATTAAAAAATGCTGCAGGAGTAGCAGCTATAGCGATTGCAACAACAATTCCTGCTGAAGAATCAAAAGCTCAAATATATTACCCAACAATAAATTATATAACTGTTCCAGTATCAAATACTCAAATGTATAAAGTCCCTAATTGTTTTATTACCGGTAATAAAGAAAATCCAAATCCAAATAAAACAAAAAAAGAAATTTTTGACGAATTAGACATTAACGGTAATGGAGCACTGTCAGCTAATGAAGTAGTCAATACAGAACAAAATAACTGGAATAAATATATGCAATATATTCCATTTTCACAAAAACAAGTAGACTATACCGCAAGACAATTCAACCTGTTATCTGAGCAATACAATGAAGATGATTCAAATCCAAATACCATTAACTATAATGAATATAAATCTATAATGGATGACTATGAAGAAATACAAAAAAATACTATATATATGCCAGTAGCGGTTCCCGGAATAATTTATCCGACTATTCCTCATCATCACCACCATAGACACGATGCACCACCGCCGCCGCATAGAAGACATCACAGACATTAATTATTGACCGTTCGAATATTTAATGCTTTAATACAAATATGAATTACATTTTCTATTTTCTAATTGTAATATCAATTATTTTCGGAGCTATAAACGGAAAACTTTCAGATGTTGTAAACTCTATTCTAACTGGAGCTGAATTATCCGTAAAAGTAGCATTTTCTCTAATTGGAATAATGGCTTTTTGGCTCGGTATGATGAAAATTGCAGATAAATGTGGATTAATAAAATTTATTGCAAAGATTATAAAACCAGTAACCAAAAGACTGTTTAACGAGATACCAGAAGATTCACCTGCAATTGGCGATATTGCAATGACATTCACAGCTAACGCATTTGGGCTTGCAAATGCTGCAACACCTATTGGCATAAAAGCAATGGAAGAGTTGCAAAAACATAACACTGATAAAACATCAGCATCTAACGCAATGTGCATGTTTCTAGCTATGAGTACAGCCGGATTTCAATTAATACCTGCAACAGTAATTGCTATTTTAATAGGTATTGGCTACAAAAATCCAACAGAAATTATTGCACCAACTCTTTTAGTAACATCAATAGCATTTATTAGTGCAATAATCCTTGCAAAAATCTTCCAAAAATTTTGGTTACCGCAACAACCAGAAAACTCAAAGGAGGATAATTAATGTTTCAAAATATAATGGACATAATCTCGCTTTGGGCACTTCCATTTATAATAATATTAATCTTAACATTGGGACTTATAAAAAAAGTTCCATTATATGAAACCTTTACAGATGGTGCAAAAGATGGTTTTAAAGTTGCTGTAAATATTATTCCATATCTTGTCGCAATAATCGTTGCGATATCCATGTTTAGAGCATCAGGAATAATTGAAATGACAGGCAATGCACTAAAACCGATACTGACACACTTTAATATTCCTGCAGATACAATCCCAATTATGATTGTAAGATCTCTCTCTGGCTCAGCAGCATTAGGAGTTTTTTCAGATATAGCACACAATCTAGGACCAAATGCATACGCAACAAAGCTTGCTGCCATAATGGTCGGTTCAAGTGAAACCACATTTTATATTCTAGCAGTATATTTTGGGGCTGTTGGGATCTCGAAACTTAGGTACGCTCTAATAGTAGGACTCCTTGCTGATTTTATAGGAATTGTTGCAGCAGTCTCAGTCTGTAATTTGATGTTCTAAAATCAGTCTCTACCCAACTTTGAGTATACTTAGATAAGTCACTTTTTATAATTGCCTTAACTAAAACTGCATAACTAATGTCTATAAAATTAATTTTAGATAATCTTTCTACAACATATTCCCTACCACCGCAATTATGACAAAAACGATTTTCAGGAATAATCTCACCATTTTTTATAATAGCTTTTAATTTGACACCGCAACAGCTACATCTTAAAATATACCATTGATTTTCAACTAATTCCCCACAATCAGGACAATAAGCAAAATCAACGTCAGGACGAACATTTTCATGATGACAAACTTTATTATGCTTGAAAAACTCCAATATAAACATATTTATTATTTAATGATTAAACTGTAAAAGTCAATTAATAATTTATTATAAAAAAAAGAGAACTTAAATAAATTTAAGTTCTCTTTTAAAATATAGGCGCTGGCAACTAGTTATCTTCCCAGGCGGTGGCCCGCCAAGTATTTTCACCGATGTGAGTCTTTACGACCGTGTTCGGGATGGGAACGGGTGTTTTCCTCACTCTTGGTCACCAGCAAATCTTTTAAATGGGATTTACTGTACCCTGAAAGCTGCATAAGGATTATAAACTAACGCAATCACCTAACTTTGTTAGGAAAAGCCCTCGTCCTATTAGTATCAGTCGACTGAAAATGTTGCCATTCTTACATCTCTGACCTATCAACCGTGTAATCTGCACGGGGACTTACTAGCTTGTGCTATGAGAGATCTCATCTTACGGTGGGCTTCGTACTTATATGCTTTCAGCACTTATCCGCTTGGAACACAGCTACCGGGCGTTTACCGCTGGCGCGATAACCCGTACACTGGAGGTCCCCTCTTCCCGGTCCTCTCGTACTAAGGAAGACTCCGTTCAAATCTCTTGCGCGTATACCGGATATGGACCGAACTGTCTCACGACGTTCTGAACCCAGCTCGCGTGCCGCTTTAATGGGCGAACAGCCCAACCCTTGGAACGTACTACCGCTCCAGGATGCGACGAGCCGACATCGAGGTGCCAAACCTCCCCGTCGATGTGGACTCTTGGGGGAGATAAGCCTGTTATCCCTATGGTAACTTTTATCCGATGAGCGATGGCCCTTCCATACAGAACCACCGGATCACTATATCCTACTTTCGTACCTGCTCGACTTGTAGGTCTCGCAGTCAAGCTCCCTTGTGCTATTACACTCAACGGTTGATTTCCGACCAACCTGAGGGAACCTTTGAACGCCTCCGTTACTTTTTAGGAGGCGACCGCCCCAGTCAAACTGCCTACCAGAAACTGTCCCTTGCCCTGTTATTAGAGGGTTCAAGGTTAGAATTCAAATTATCACAGAGTGGTATCTCAACGATGACTCCACAAAGACTGACGTCCCTGCTTCAATGTCTCCCACCTATACTGCACAATGAGAACCCGAATTCAATTTCAAGCTACAGTAAAGCTCAATAGGGTCTTTCTGTCCTGGTACACGTAATCCGTATCTTCACGGATAATCCAATTTCGCCGAGCCTCTCGCCGAGACAGCGCCCATATCGTTACGCCATTCGTGCGGGTCAGAACTTACCTGACAAGGAATTTCGCTACCTTAGGACCGTTATAGTTACGGCCGCCGTTCATCGGGGCTTAGTTTCAGAGCTTCGACTATTGTCTAACCCTTCCACGTAACCTTCCGACACCGGGCAGGCGTCAGCCCCTATACATCGTCTTGATCGACTTAGCAGAGACCTGTGTTTTTGGTAAACAGTCGCATGGGCCTATTCACTGCGACCCTATCAAGCTCCACGAGTAAATCGCTTCACTCTACCAGGGTACCTCTTCTCCCGAAGTTACGAGGTGATTTTGCCGAGTTCCTTAGCGAGAGTTGTCTCGCGCACCTTAGTATTTTCTACTAACCTACCTGTGGCGGTTTACGGTACGGATACCCGATAATCTCGAGTGCGAAGTTTTTCTTGGCAGTGTGGAGTCAACACCTTCGGATCCGTAGATCCTCCTCATTACGCCTCACGTCATAACGCCTGAGCGGATTTTCCTACTCAAACTAGCTACACGCTTAAACAGCCTCTTCCAGTCGGCTGCGTGCCTATCCTCCTGCGTCCCTCCGCATCTGGATAACGATTACCTGATAGTTCAGGAATATCAACCTGATGTCCATCGCCTACGCCTTTCGGCCTCAGCTTAGGTTCCGACTAACCCCCCGCGGACGAGCCTGCCAGGGGAAACCTTAGGTTTACGGTGCATTGGATTCTCACCAATGTTTTCGCTACTTATGCCGACATTCTCACTTCTGCTTCGTCCATAAGTCCTTTCGATCTTACTTCATCCTACTACAGAACGCTCCCCTACCCATATAGTAAACTATATGACGCAGTTTCGGTTATATGCTTGAGTCCCGGTGTATTTTCGGCGCGGAGTCGCTTGACCAGTGAGCTATTACGCACTCTTTCAAGGGATGGCTGCTTCTAAGCCAACCTCCTGGTTGTCTCAGCAACTCTACCTCCTTAACCACTTAGCATATATTAGGGACCTTAACTGGCGTTCTGGGCTGTTTCCCTCTTGGCCATGGATCTTATCACTCATAGCCTCACTGCCAGATAGTAACATTACAGGCATTCGGAGTTTGACATTGTTTGGTACAACATTTCGTCGCCCGCACAAAACCAGTGCTCTACCTCCTGTAAGATAATTCTGACGCTGTGCCTAAACGCATTTCGGGGAGAACCAGCTAGCTCTTGGTTCGATTGGCATTTCACCCCTAACCTCAACTCATCCGCTGATTTTTCAACATCAGTCGGTTCGGACCTCCACGTAGTGTTACCCACGCTTCATCCTGGTCAAGGTTAGATCACCAAGGTTCGGGTCTATCTCAGGTTACTTAACGCTCTTTTCAAACTCGCTTTCGCTATGGCTCCGGATGTTAACTCCTTAACCTCGCAACATAAGATAACTCGCCGGCTCATTCTTCAACAGGCACGCCATCACACTATTTATAGTGCTCTGACTGATTGTAAGCTAACGGTTTCAGGGTCTATTTCACTCAGCTTCTCACTGTTCTTTTCGCCTTTCCATCACTGTACTCGTTCACTATCGGTCACTGACTAGTATTTAGCCTTACCGGATGGTCCCGGTGGATTCAGACAGGGTTTCACGTGCCCCGCCTTACTCGGGATACTTACTAGAGATTATTTATTGTCGCTTAAGGGGCTATCACCCGCTATGGCTCAACTTCCCAGTTGTATTTAGCTAATAAATAATTTTGTAACTCTTTGTATAATCTGCAAATTATACCGCAAGTCCCACAACCCAATATGCACAACGATTGCAGTCTATCACGTACATATTGTTTAGGCTCTTCCAATTTCGCTCGCCGCTACTTTCGGAATCATTTGGTTATTTTCTTTTCGTCCTGTTACTAAGATGTTTCAGTTCACAGGCTTTCCTTCGCATAGACTATTGATTCATCTATGGATTACAAGGTTTTAACCCTGTAGGGTTTCCCCATTCGGAATTCTTCGGATCAAGGTCTTTTAGCAACTCCCCGAAGCTTATCGCAGCTTTACACGTCCTTCATCGGCTGTCAGTACCAAGGCATTCTCCATTAGCTCTTAGTAGCTTTACCTAATATTAATTAGTTATTCATTGATGATTACGCTTTTAATATATATTGATAACAGTTGTTATTTTAAATTGGAGTTTAGTGACTCACTAATAAGAGAATTTGAAAATATGCA
>CAJMDF010000002.1 GCA_905212085.1 uncultured Clostridium sp. | reverse complement strand
TATTATTATATTATTTAGGAGATGGTAAAATATGGAATACAAAGATTATTATGATATATTAGGTGTCAAACGTGATGCCACTGAAGCTGAGATCAAATCAGCTTACAGGAAATTAGCCAGAAAATATCACCCCGACGTAAATAAAACGAAAGAAGCAGAAAGTAAGTTTAAAGATATAAATGAAGCTTACGAAGTACTTGGTGATAAACAAAAAAGACAAAGATATGACAGTTTAGGATCTAATTGGCAAGGCGGTCAAAGCTACACTCCACCTCCGGGATTTGAACAATTTGGGTTTGGCGGCGGACAAGGCGGTTACCAAAGCTATAGTTTTAATGGTCAAGATTTGGGTGGCTTCTCTGACTTTTTTAGCTCATTATTTGGTGATATGATGGGCGGAGGAGCAAGAACTCAGGGTATGAATTTTGGCGGTTTTGATTTTGGCGGAACACAACAAACAACCTCATCATCAAGAAGAAGACAGCAACAACAGCCTAAAACTGAAAATCTTGACGTTACAATGAACTTAAATGTAACTGTAAAAGATATATTTGACCAAAAACCTGTTAATGTAAAATTTAATAATATAGAACGATGTACAAAATGCTCTGGGAATGGTGGTTATTGCAGCGAATGCGGCGGTACTGGGTTTAAATCAGAACCAAAATCAATAAAAGTAAAACTCCCTCCTAATATAACAGAAGGTCAAAAAATTAGGATTAAAGGAGAAGGGAAATCTGATTCCTACGGAAGAAAAGGCGATTTGTATCTTATAATTAATGTCAAAGATAAAGATTACAAAGTAAATGGTGCTGATTTAACTAAAGAAGTTGAAATTACTCCAACAGAAGCTGTTTTAGGCTGTAAAAAAGACATTGAAACACTCCATGGAAAAATCGGAATTAAAATTCCACCAAAAACATCATCAGGACAAGCCCTAAGATTAAAAGATCTAGGATTACCTAAAAAAGGCGGAGGATATGGAAATCTTAATGCTAAAATTAAAATAATAATTCCTAAGAATTTATCAGAAAAACAAATTGAACTATACAAAAAAATTGCAGAGTTATAAAACTAAATAAACCATTGACAATATCCCTCATTACAAAGACAATATAATCTATGGGGGATATTTATTTATGACTAAAGAAACTTTTTTACACGAAAAACACATTAATCTAAATGCAAAAATGGTAGATTTTGCTGGCTGGCATATGCCTGTTCAATACACATCAATTATCGAAGAACACAAGAATGTAAGAGAAAAAGTCGGCTTATTTGATGTTTCTCACATGGGAGAAGTCTTTGTATCTGGAAAAGATGCTATGGAATTTCTTAACAAAATAGTTCCCCAGGATATTTCAAAACTTAAATATGAGAAAGCTGTGTATTGTCAATTACCTAATAAAAACGGGGGCTTAATTGATGATTTAATTATTTATAAATTAGGAATTTTGGAATATTTAGTAATTTGCAATGCTTCTCGAATTGATGAAGATCTTAACTGGATGGTTAGAAACAGTAAAGATTTTGATGTAAAAATCGACAACAGATCGCATGAATTTTCTTTACTTGCAATACAAGGTCCTCTTGCAGATAAATTAATGAGAAAAATGGGACTTGATACACAACAAGATTCATTTACTATAAAACCTGCTAAAATCGCAGGAATTAAAGTTCTTGCATCTAGAACAGGCTATACAGGAGAAGACGGATACGAAATTCTTGTAGAAAACAATCATTCAGAATATCTATGGGATAAAATTCTTGAAGAAGGTCAGGAGTTCGGCATAAAACCTATCGGATTAGGCGCAAGAGATACTTTAAGATTAGAAGCAGCACTGCATTTATACGGTAATGATTTAGATGAAAATACAACACCGATTGAAGCAGGACTAAGCTGGTCTATTCCAAAAGATAAAATTGCTGATTACAACGGCAAAGATGTTATAATGAATCAAATTAAAAATGGGACAACAAAAAAACTTGTAGGATTGAAAATGCTTGATAAATCAATTGCAAGACATGAATATGAAGTTTATAAAAATGGAAAAAAAATAGGAATAATTACTAGTGGCGGTCCATCTCCAATTTTAGGAGCAAATATTGCACTAGCTTATGTAAAAAATGATAAAGAAATTTGCACAGGCTCTACTGTTCAGGTTATGATAAGAGAGAAATTACATGATGCAGAAATCGTAAAAAGACCATTTGTTGAAAAAAGAAATAAAATCAAATTATAATATACAAAAAGGAGAAATTAATGAGTATTACAGAAAAAATCTTATGTTCTAAATCTCACGAATTCTTATTAGATAATGGAGATAACACTTTTACAATCGGACTTACAGATTACGCAGTTGAACAACTTGGGGATATTGTATTTCTAGAATTACCGGAAGTTGGTACTGAATATAAAAAAGGTGAAACTTTTGCGACTATTGAATCTGTTAAAGCTGCTTCTGAAATTTATATGCCAATAAGCGGTAAAATTATTGAAATTAATGAAGAAGCAGTTGACTCTCCGGAGATTTTAAATGAAGACAGCTACGAAAAAGGTTGGCTTGTTAAAATTGAAGCAACCGGTGATGCTGCTAATGAACAAAATGACCTTTTAGAATATGAAGACTACAAAGAAGAATTGGAATAATTTATGAAAAATTTTTTAGTACATAACGATGAAGTAAAAAAAGAAATGCTAAATAGCATTGATGTAGAAACTATTGAGGACTTATTTAAACAAATCCCTCAAAAAGCCCGTATGGGAGAATTAGGATTTGAAAATTCTCTAAGTGAAATGGAAGTCCAAAAAAGGATTAAGTCTTTTGCTAAAAAAAATAACACTGATTTTGTAACATTTTTAGGCGCAGGTACGTATAATAAATTTATACCGGCTTGCATTTCTCAAGTTGCAAACAGATTTGAATTTTTAACAGCATACACTCCATATCAACCTGAAATTTCTCAAGGAACACTTCAAGTTATGTACGAATTCCAAACAATGATTTGCAGACTTACAGGTATGGATATTTCTAACGCTACAATGTATGATGCAGCAAGCGCATGTGCAGAAGCAATATTAATGGCTGTTAGAATTTCGAAAAAAGACAAAGTTCTCGTATCAAAAAACTTAAATCCAGAATACATTGATACAGTTAAAACATACTGCTGGGCTAATAAAATTGAATTGGAAATATTTGATGAAATACCTTCAAATACAAATGACTATGCTTGTATATTAGTTCAAAACCCAGATTTTTATGGAGAAATCAAAAAGATTGAAAAAACTAATGATACTTTATTAATTGTTTGCACAGATATTTCATCATTAGCAATTTTAGAACCGCCATCACAAGCTGACATTGTAGTCGGAGATATTCAACCTCTAGGAGTTCCTATGAGCTTTGGAGGACCTCACGCAGGTTTTATTGCTTGCAAAGAAAAATTTATGCGCCAAATTCCAGGACGTCTTGCCGGCAGAACCGTTGATGCTGATGGGAATCCTGCATATTGTCTTACTATTCAAACAAGAGAACAACATATTAAAAGAGAAAAAGCTACAAGTAATATTTGTTCTAACCAAGCCTTAATAGGGCTTTGCGCAACTTTATATCTTACTGTAATGGGTGAAAAAGGTCTAAGACAAGCATCATACTTATCAACTAAAAATGCGCATCTTTTATCTAAAAAACTTGCAGAAAAAGGGATTAAAACACTTAATAAAGAATTTTACAACGAGTTTGTAATTCAAGTAAATGATGCAGATAGAATATTAAAAAATCTTAAAGAACATAATATTATCGGAGGCCTAAAACTCAACAATAATAAAATTCTGGTATCTACTACAGAAATGATTACAAAAGAAGATATTGAAAATTATATAAAATATATCTAAGCTTCTTTAAAAGTATTATAAAAAATAGTAAAAGTCTTATCGGGTGCTTCAAAATGTTTTATTGAACACCCTTTTATTAAATACATGTGTTCATCAGTTTCAAGCATTAAATTGATTCTTTTTCTCATTTTATACCATTTTGTTACAAAATTTGAGATAGTATCATTTAATTCTGTTATATTAACAGTAAGCACCCCATTAACTTGGGCTACAGTAGGTCTTCTAACTTCTTTTTCATCCACATAAACTGATGAAAAACTTTGTTTAACTTCTGGAGTATTGTCTATTGATGCCTTAAAAGATAAATTCGTATCTAATTCTGTAACAATAACTTCTTTCATATTCACGACCTCTATTTATTTTTAATTACAATATTTTCATATTATATAACTGGGCGATACGTGACTCGAACACGTGACCCCCACAACGTCAATGTGGTGCGCTACCAACTGCGCTAATCGCCCAAAAATATATTCAATTGTCAGTCAAAAACTCCGTTTTTGATTAGGTGCGCTACCCCTCTCGAAAAAAGATTATCAATCTTTTTTCTCGGCAGAGTGCTAATCGCCCAAAATATATTCAATTGTCAGTCAAAAACTCCGTTTTTGATTGGGTGCGCTACCCCTCTCAAAAAAAGATTATCAATCTTTTTCTCGGTAGAGTGCTAATTACCCGAAATATATTTTCAATAAGTCAATTATATCACAATTTTTTTAAAAATGCATTGCATCAACTTGTCGCAAAATATTTTGAATATCTTTTACAAGTTCAGCTTCAATAAATAACAACTCTTGTTTTGTATAATCTTCATTTTCATATTTTACTTTTGCAATTTTTGACATTACAATTTTATTAAATGACAAATAATTTGAAGCAAATTCTATAATATCAACAGCTCTGTATGGAACTGCACTATCATGAAGTCTTAATACAGATCTAAAAATCACAAGCATAGTTTTTATTACATTATTTAAAACTTTTTTCATTTCTCTGTCTGATTTTATATTCATCAAGAAATTATTTTTATATTTTAATAATAAACTTTTTAACTCTGATTCACACTGTAAACGTAAAAAGTATTTATTTATACAAATAGAAGGAACTAAATCCTCTCCGTAAATAATTCTATAATTTTCTTTAATATCTGCATATTCAATTGCATATACATCAAAAGATGAATACCATTCATCTTTATTCATAATTACGGGAATAGGATTTTTCCCTTTTACCCATTTTTTTACTGGTTTTGATATGTCATATAAATTTTCAGCTGTCAATTGATCTGTTACAATCATCAAATTCAAATTTGATTTAGTATCCTCAACATTAGCTTGAGAACCAAAAGCTATAATCGATAATAGATTATCTCCTAAAGTATTTTTTAATTCTTCTACAAATTTATCTAAGTTTTTCATTTTGTATCCTTTTTATAATTTTTTATTTATAAAACTACCAACTACCGGAACAACCTGATCCGCCAAAGCCTCCACCACCACCGAAGCCACCAAAACTGCCTGAATTAAATCTTCGTCTTGGTGATATAATTGCCATTATTACAGCTAATGGAAATACCCACCAAGGTGTTCTTTCGGACCTTGAGCTTCCTGTTGAGCTGTTAGCTATCTTAGGCGGACAATAACCTTGCGATTTAATATTTACTCCCTCAGCATTAGCTACTGTGTCTGCCAAGACATAAGCGCCGCGAGTAATCCCTTTTTCATACTCATCGCGCTTATAATAAGGAAAAATATCATTGTCACGAATATTTTCTAATGTTTGAATACTTATTTTATTTTCAAGCCCTGTCCCTAGTTCAATTCTCATTCTACGTTCATTAGGCACAGTCAAAAATACCATCCCGTTATTTTTGCCAACAGCTCCCAATTTATAAGAACGACCAATATCAAGAGCAACTTCTTCAACAGTCCTGCCATTTAATGATGGTAAAGTAACCACAACTAAATCAGCGCCAGACTTTTTTTGTAAATCCCAAAGCGTCATGTTTAAATCATTTTCAACTTGTGGCGATAAAATATTTGCTTCATCTGCTATAAAACCAGTAAATTTCAAAGTTATTGCATTAACAGATAAGCAGTTTAAGACTAATAAACCTAAAATTAATAACCAGCACCTTTTTAACATAATTTGATACTATCATTGATTGAATATTTTGTCAATTATAATAGATTTAAAATATTTTATAATTTTTTAAAACAGTTTCTAAATTACAAAAAAAATATGGATTAAGATTTCCTTTTATAGGCTTTTTTTTCATATTATATAAAGGTTCAGCAGCTTTAATTGTATCAAACTTAAAATTTGAAATCTTTTGCATCGGTTTTGTTGGAACTTTCTTCATAGTGGAAAAATTAAACATTCTTGCAAAATAATTATTATGTCCCCCGGCAATAATTTTATTCCACATATCAACACCTCATAAAAAAAAGGCGACACCCAGATTCGAACTGGGGGATAAGAGCTTTGCAGGCTCCTGCCTTACCACTTGGCCATGTCGCCGTCTTCGTTATTTTATAATACGAAATACATAAAAAAAAGTCAAGATATGAAAAAAAAAATAACCGCTATTTCTAGCGGTCATTTTTTATTTATTTTTTACTTATTTAGTTTCGTAATAATCTCTTACAATACCTTCATAAGCGTCTTTGTAGATTGCTTTAATATCTTCCATCAATGGGTATGCAGGGTTAGCACCTGTACATTGATCATCGAATGCAAGTTCTACCATTTCATCTAACTTAGCATTGAAGTCAGCTTCAGAGATACCAAAATCTTTAATAGAGAATGGTAAATTTGTAGCTTTCATCAAGCCTTCAATAGCTTTGATGTATAATTCAACTTTTTCATCATCTGTCTTACCACCAAGTCCTAATTCATCAGCGATTTGAGCATATTTTGCTTTTGCATTAGGGAACTTGTATTGAGGGAAGATACATTGTTTTTTAGGACAATCAACTGCGTTATATTTAATTACTTGTCTAAATAACAATGCGTTAGCTACACCGTGTGGAACATGGAACATAGCACCTAACTTGTGAGCCATAGAGTGGCACAAGCCTAAGAATGAGTTAGCAAATGCCATACCTGCGATTGTTGCAGCATAGTGCATTTTTTCTCTTGCTATAGGATCATTTGCTCCTTCATTATATGATCTTTCTAAATATCTGAAGATCAATTTTGCAGCTTCTAAAGCATTTGAATTTGTAAAGTTTGTAGCCATTGATGATACATAAGCTTCTGTTGCGTGAACTAAAGCATCAATACCAGAAGCAGCTGTCAAACCTTTTGGCATACCATCTACAAAGTTTGGATCAATGATTGACATATTTGGAGTCAATGCATAATCTGCAATAGCATATTTTACATGAGTTTCATCATCTGTAATAATTGCAAATGGAGTTACTTCAGATCCTGTACCTGATGTTGTTGGGATTGCAACCATAGTTGCTTTCTTACCAAGTTCAGGAATTCTGCAAATTCTCTTTCTAATATCTAAGAATCTCATTGCAATATCTTCAAATACTGTATCAGGTTGTTCATATAATAACCACATAATCTTAGCAGCATCCATTGGAGATCCGCCACCTAATGCAATAATTACATCAGGTTCATATGGTCTGATAATTTCCATTGCTTGATTAATTGTTGATAATGTTGGATCAGGTTTTACATCAAAGAAGATTTCGTGATCAATACCTACTTCATCCAAAACATTTACAATACTGTCAACAGCGCCTGAATTAAATAAGAATCTGTCTGTAACGATAAATGCACGTTTTTTACCTTGAAGTTCACGAAGAGCTAAATCAACTGCACCTCTTTTGAAGTAAACTTTTGGCGGAACTTTGAACCAGAGCATATTTTCTCTCCTTTCAGCAACTGTTTTGTAGTTCAATAAATTTTCAACACCGATGTTACCTGAGATAGCGTTTTTACCCCAAGAACCACAACCTAATGATAATGATGGTTCTAATTTGAAGTTAAACAAATCACCGATACCGCCTAATGCTGAAGGTGAATTGATTAATACACGACATGCAGGCATTTTTTCTGCATATTTATCAATTCTTTCTTGATGACGAGCATCTGTATATAAATCAGCTGTGTGACCTGCTCCGCCTTTTGAAACTAGCTCGTAAGCCATTTCTGCAGCTTCTTCAAAATCTTTAGCTCTGTACATAGTTAAGATTGGTGACAATTTTTCTCTTGAGAAAGGATCTTCCCAATCAACTGATGGTCTTTCTGCTAACAATATTTTTGCAGTTGAAGGAACTTTAAATCCAGCTAATTCTGCAATTTTTGAAGCACTTTGACCAACGATTGCCGGATGAGCTGTTCCACGTTTTGGATCGATGAATGGAAGGTCAATCAATTTCTTTTCATCAGATGGAGTTAATAAATGAGCTCCTCTGTAGATAAATTCTTTCTTAACAGCTTCGTATACTTCATCAACTACAACAACTGATTGTTCAGATGCACAAATCATACCGTTGTCAAAAGTTTTTGACATTAAAATTGATGATACAGCCATTTGAATATCAGCAGTTTCATCGATTACTGCAGAAGCATTACCAGGACCTACACCTAATGCCGGATTACCTGAAGAATAAGCAGCTGTAACCATTCCAGGACCACCTGTTGCTAAAATACAAGAAATTGATTTGTGTTTCATTAACTGGCTTGATAATTCAATTGATGGAACATCAATCCAACCGATAATATCTTCAGGAGCACCTGCTTTTACTGCTGCCTCTAAAACTACTTTTGCAGCTGCAATTGTAGATTCTTTAGCACGTGGGTGTGGTGAAAAGATAATTGCATTTCTTGTTTTTAAAGCGATTAATGATTTGAATATTGCAGTAGATGTAGGGTTAGTTGTAGGAACAATACCTGCAATTACACCTAGAGGTTCTGCTACAATTTTGATTCCGTTCATTTTATCTTCTTTTATTATACCGCAAGTCTTTGCATTTTTATGTTTGTTATAAATATATTCTGCTGCAAAGTGGTTTTTAATAATTTTATCTTCTAAAACACCCATTCCTGTTTCTTCAACAGCCATTCTAGCTAAAGGAATACGTGCTTTGTCTGCTGCTGTAGCTGCAGCTTTGAAGATTGCGTCAACTTTTTCTTGAGAGAAAGTTGCATAAATCTTTTGAGCTTTTTTAACTCTTTCGATTAACAATTCCAATTGTTCAGCAGTTTCAACCTTTGTAGAATCACCTTTTAAAGCTTTTTCAAGGTTTTCAACTGTCTTTTTGCTTTTTGTTGTCATAAATTTATATCTCCTATTTTATTCGTGATTTATTTCACAATTATATTATAAAATAAAGTTATCCTAAAAGCAAGTGTAAAATTTACAATCTTTATACAAATTTAATATTTCATTTATTTAGATGAAATATTTATTGTTTAAATAGTCTATATTAGTAATATGAATATTTTTCAGCAAATTATTTATTTCTTTTTAGAAAGACAAGAAAAGACTCTTTCTAAAAAATTAAGCAAACATTTAAAAAATTCTAGTTCTAATAAAACATCTAAAACTATTGTATCTAAAGATGTTACAGTAACTTTTAATGCGGAAACAGAAAAAAATAAAGAGCTAGTAAAAAAAAATGTTACAGATATTATTCAATCCTGCAATAATGATCCTGCAAAACTTTTAGCATATATCGAAAGCAAAGGAACTAAAATATTTAAAATAGACAATGCAGATAAAATCTTATCCGTAATTAAAGAAGAAGAAGGACTAATAACAGAACTTAAAGGAATTGAAGCTTTATATATCAACATCATTACAAATTCAGGGTTTTCATTTAAATCAAAGCCTATGTTTATAATGAGAAACGGACAAATTGACCCGTATTACATGGCTCACCAATTTTATAAATGGTATTCACTAAATATGGGACTTCCAGGTTTTGATTTCATGTCACAAAAACTATTTAAAATATCCCTAAATTCTGATGGAACAGTTTTTGCAAACCTAAATTTAGATGAAATGACAGGACTTAAAGAGGCAATAGCAAGAGATAAAGAAGCAACATCGTTTGCCCTTGACCTTGCGAAATCAAAAGAAGGAAGTAAAAACGTAATAAACAAAATCAAAAATGACGGTGGTGCAAATATTTAAAAAAATTAGGATAGCCAAAGCTACCCTAATTAGAAGTTGCAAATCTAAAATCTTCCGTCCAAGTTTTAAAACCACCTTCTAAAAGCATGACAGGATAGCCATATTCAGCTAAAATCAAACATGCTTCCACTCCCAAATGACATTGCTGATTATAACAATATACAACAGTTACCTCTTCTTTTGACAACTTATTAATATTATCAGCTAATTCTTCTTTAGGGATTGATATTGCGCCTGGAATATGTGCTACTTCAAAATCTTCAGGGCGTCGAACATCTAAAAGTTTTACATTTCCTTCTTCTAACAAATCCTTTAATTCTATAGGACCAAGAGTAAAAGCTAAAAGCTTTTGAAAAAAGCACTGAGCTTTTTGGGGATCATTACGTAATTCTTTAATTTTTTCGTTCATAATTAATATATCCTTTCTGTTGTTATACAGAAAGGATATATCAGTTTATTAAATAAATACTTAGCAACATGTTTATATCAATGTAGTAAGTTTTGGGGTGGGGTAATTGTAGAACAGGCAATAAGCCTTATTTCACTAACCTAAGAATGAAATATGTTTTGGACTTTTGCTTGCTCTATCATAATCCGGTGAAAATAGTATATTATAAGTCTTGCGAAGCTTTGCGCCTAAAGCGTTTAGCATATTCGGATTTTGAACCATATCTGCTTTTTGAGTACGATTCAAATCATTTTCGAAATTAATTTTCGCATTTGGATTTTGTAGTGATAAAATCGCTACATTTGGGGTTAGGTTATTAAGATTACCTTCTCCAAAAGAGATAGGCTTTACTGTATTAAATTTTACTGGATTTATTGTTATCATTTTCTTCCTCCTCTCGTGAGGTTTTTCTTATTAAGTGTTTTTTTAACACTTCATTTAACACTTTTACTATAAACTATAAAAAATATTTTGTCAACCCCTACTATAAAGTTTTATTAAGCTTTACTAAAACCCAGCATTATCAATACTTTTCAGATTAAGTGCAATGTTTACACTTAATCATTTTATAAATATTCTTCCTCTGTACATTAAATATAGAAGCATGGGTAATAAGTAAAAAAAATATATTAGACAACTGGATTTTTTATATTAGACTATTAGGTAATTGTAAAAATAACACTTATTCTGTTAAATATAATCATTAAATCTTTTTCATACTTCCAGCTATTCTTAATTCCAACGGGGCTTACCCTCTGCATTATGTGGAGATTCAAGCTCCTTTTTTTTATTTAGAAAAAATAAAAGAACTGCACAAGGGCAGTTCTTTTATCTAAATCCGACTCTTATTACCGAGAATTTAAATATTTGGCAAATCACCTTTTACGTCGGCAATTTCTGAGCTTTCAAGTTCAAAAACTTCATGTAATGCTTTTACTGCTTTTTGAGCTTGATCTTTATCGACAAGACAACTGATTTTTATTTCACTTGTAGAAATCATTCTAATATTAATTCCTTGTTCTGCCAAAGTTTCAAACATTGTAGAAGCAACACCAGGTCTATCAATCATTCCTGCACCAACTATTGAAACTTTAGCAATATTTTCATCTACTTGAATATCGCCTGTCGCACCTATTTCTGATTTCAATGCGTCTAAAGCTTCAACAGTTTTAGCTAAATCTGATGCATCTACGGTAAATGCAATATCATTGGTATTTGAAACTTTTCTTGCATAAGATTGAATAATCATATCAACTGAAATATTTTCTTTTGCTAATTTGCTGAATAACTTAGCTGCAACACCAGGTTTGTCCGGAACATCACAAACTACAATTCTCGCTTGAGATAAATCTGCTGCAACTCCTGCTACAGGTTTATAAATTTCCATTTTATCGACTCCTAAAATTAAGGTACCTAAATTATCTAACTTAAAACTGCTCCTAACACGCATTGGAACATTGAATTGTTTTGCAGTTTCTACACTTCGAGGATGCAATACATTTGCTCCTGCATGTGCAAGTTCAAGCATTTCTTCATAAGAAATTTCATCTAATCTTGAAGCATTAGGAACAACTCGAGGGTCAGTTGTATAGACACCCTCTACATCTGTATAGATATCACATCTTTCTGCATTCAATGCTGCAGCAAGAGCTACAGCAGAAGTATCAGAGCCACCTCTGCCAAGTGTTGTAATTTCACCATCTTCTGTTACACCTTGGAAACCTGCAACAACAATAATTTTTCCTTGTTTTAAATTTTCTTTTAACTTATCTGTTTTTATATCAATAATTCTCGCTTTTGAATGGATATTTTCAGTCATAATACCAATTTGCATAGCATTAAAACTTACTGCATCATAACCTTGAGCTTGAATTGCCATTGCTAAAAGTGCAATTGATACTCCCTCTCCTGTGGATAACAACATATCCATTTCACGACCTGAGGGATTAGGACTTAAATCTTTTGCCATTTTAACAAGATAATCAGTCGTATGTCCCATAGCTGAAACAACTACAACAACATCGTTTCCGTTTTCTTTTTCCCTAATCACAATCTTAGCAACATTTTTAATTTTTTCCGTATCAGCTACTGAGGTTCCGCCGAATTTTTGTACAATAATTTTTCTCAATTTAAATCTCTTTCTGAATTATTTTGCAAAATTGCTGTTAATTCAGCTTTTTGCTCAGGGTATTCAAACAAGTCTTTATTTATATTTTCAATCTTTTCAGCTATTGAAACTGTTTCTTTTACATTATATTCACAAAGGTTTTCTTTGACAAGTATGTAACTTACATAAAACATTAAATTTAATAATGTTACATTATTCTCATCTGCTTTTATAGCTTTACGAAGTTTCCTTTGAGCTTCTGCATAATCATTTTGGGATATAAGATATTTTGTATAATCTGTAAAAGCTGCAATATACCTAGGGTTATGTAATATTGCATTTTCGTAATAATCTTTAACTTTAGTATCGTTTTTTAACTTTTCATAACATTTCGCAAGATAATATGAATTTACGGAATCTTCATCATCTGCTCGCAAAAGTTCTATTGATTTTTGAATATCATCTTTTTCATATGCAATTATACCAAGAGCTTGTTTTACAATTTTATTTTCAGGCTCTTTTTCCAAAACCTTTTCCAAAATCGGTTGAGCTTCTTCTATTTCGTGTCTTGAAGCACAACATAAGCCTAAATAAGACAGAATTTCCAAATTCTCAGGTTCATATTCCAATGCTTTTAAAAGTTTAAATTTTGCACCCTCGAAATCTTCGAATTTTTCTAAAACTTTTCCCCATTCGAGATATAATGCAGCATTTGTAAGTTCTTTTTCCTGTGCCTGCTCAAAACATCTCAAAGAAGCATCTTTATCTAATTTAATCGCATACAACTGTCCTAACAAAATATAAGAAGGAAGCATTTTGGAATTATAATCCAATGATTTTTGGGCATAATGAATTGCGCTTTCATAATCATTTTTTAGATATTTTAATCTTGCAAATTCATAAGTATTATTAGCATTCGGGCATACATTAGCTAAAAATGTCAGCTTCATTTCAGCCTTGTCATACATCTCGAGCTTAATTTCCATTACTGCACATAAAAATACAGCTGAAAAATTATATTTATTATGTTTTGCTGCCTCAATAAATTTATCATGGGCCTGTGCATATTTTTTCTGTTTCATTAATGCCATGCCCCAACCTGTATATGTATCAGAATTATTTGGTTGAATTTTATTTGCATTTTCAAAAGATTTTACGGCATTTTCAAATTTCCCGACAGATATTAAAGAAAAACCTAACCGTTGCCAAATATGTCTGTCCTGAGGGTTCAAATCAGCTGACATTTGGTAATTCTCAACAGATTTTTCAAAATTTCCTAACCTTTCATATACAGTACCTAAATATTTATATACAAGTGCATCTTTTTGAGGTAATTCCAATGCTTTCAATAAAATTTCCAAAGCTTCATCATATTTATTTTGTTCTATTAGCAATTTCGCTCTATTGACATAGGTATAAGAAGGCAAAGACTGAATTACCGTTTCCTGCTTGAACTTATCTACAGAACTATTTAAACTTTTAACTTTATCTATTATATTTTTTAACCAATCAGACAATCTACTACCTCTCTAAATGCACCGCTACCTGCTTGACTTTCAGTGATTTGAATATCTTCGATATCTTTAACTTTTTGAACTGAATGAGGGACTGCTATTTTATATTTAGCAAATTTTAAACATTCAATATCGTTTATATCATCTCCAATATATAAGAATTCTTCTTTTGATAAATTATATTTTTCAACTATACCTTTTAATACATCAATTTTTATTCTTATATTCTGGTGAATTTCTTCTATTTGAAACTTTTTGGCAAGGGTCTCTATCGCAGCATTTTGCTCACCTGAAATAATACCCATTTTATAACCGTTTTTTCTTAAAATAGAAAATGCCATAATATCTTTAAAATTAAGTTTTCTGGACATTGTAAAATCATTTGCGATATATACACAATTATCTGTCACTACACCATCAAAATCTGTGATCACCATTTTTATTGTTTTAGGTAATTTTAATTTGCCCATATACAAAATACCCCTTATCTGGTATAATTTTAACATAAAGAGAGGGAAATACAAATGCTTTGGTATTTATTAAATTTAAGCATCATTTTGGTTTTTGTTATATTGTTTCTTATTACAAGACAAACAAACAAAAGATGGTCTAAAATTAATGATTATTTAGGAATGGTTACAAACACAGTAAATTCTGTAAGATATGGGAATTTATCAACTAAAATTGAAGAAATAAATCATCCGACCTATCAAAATGTAACAGACAGTATTAATCGAATGGTAGAAACTCTTAACGATAGAGAAAAAATGATTGTTGAATACCAAACAGAATTAATGAGACAAAATAAATTATTAGAATCAGTTATTAACTCTCTGTCTGACGGGATTTTAATCATAAATGACAAACATGCAATCTTGCGGGCAACTCCTCAAATCAGTGAATGGTTTGGAGCTAAAGGACAAGAAATTATAGGTACAAATATATTTGATTACATTCAAATTAGCGATGATACTCCAATTGAAAGATTAAAAAATAAAGACGTATTTATTAAACATACTCCAACAAATAATTTTGTTATGCACTCAATTAAATTATCTTTAGATGATGATAAAAAAAGATACGTTATCCTAATAAAAGACGTTACAAAAGAAAGAGAAATTGAAACATTAAAAGAGGACTTCGTTGCGACTTTAACACATGATTTGAAAGTTCCAATTGTTGCAGAATCAAATATTATAAACTTTTTACTCAACGGGACATTTGGAGAAATCTCGGAAAAACAACAAGTAGCTTTGCTAAATATGAAAAAATCAAATGAAGAACTTGTTGATCTTGTACAAATTATCCTTGAAACATACAAAATTAAAGAAACAGGAATTAAATTATTAAAAGAAAATATTATGCTTAACAAATTTATTTCCAATATAGTTGACAGTACACAACCAATTGCAAACAATTCAGGAATTACAATATATTTTACACCGTCAAGAGATATTAAAGTAACAGCGGATTCTATGCAGCTAGAAAGAGTAATTAAAAACCTAATTTCAAATGCAATATCCCATAGTAATACAAAAGACAGAATTGATATTACAACAGGAGAAATCCCAGGATACATAACAATTTCAATAATCGATTACGGACAAGGAATTCCAGAAAAAGAATTACAATTAATTTTTAACAAATACTATTCGGCAGCTAAAAAATTCAGAAAAATCGGAACAGGACTTGGCCTTTACCTATCACAACAAATTATAAAATCTCACGGAGGAGAAATAACTGTCCAAAGTGAAGAAAATGTTCGCACTGAATTTTGTATAAAATTACCATTATAAATATGTTAAAAAAATTAGAAAGTTTACTCGATTGGATATATAAAAAAAAGTGCTACTTTTGCAAAAGTTCAAAAGAAGCAGTAAAAATGTGCACAAAATGCTACGAGCAAATGGATCATATTCCGGCTAAAATCCACAGAATAATTGAAGGAAAAAATATTTACTGTGCAGGGATTTATTCTAAAAATCTTCAAAAATTAATAAGAGGACTTAAATATCATAATCAAAAGGATTTAGCTTTCTATCTGGCAAAATTTATGGCTGAATATTTTAAACAAATTAGTGACAGAAATGACTTAGAAGTTATACCTGTACCAATCTTTTACAAAAAAGAAAAAAAACGCAAATATAATCATATGAATTTAGTAGGAAAAGAATTTTGCAGAATTACATCAAATACCCTAAATACAGAACTAATTACCAGAATAAAAGATACAAAACCTCAATATAAGTTAAAAAGGGAAGAACGTATAAAAAATCTATCTAATGCTTTTAAAGTTGATAAAAGTAAATATAATGGGAAAACATTATTGATAATTGACGATATTTGCACAACAGGTTCAACTTTTGAAGAAATGATAAAAGAATTGAAAAAAAATGATATAAATGATATCATATGCCTTGCAGCAACAACCCCATTTGAGTAATATTTTATTATGATACTAAATGAATTTTCAAAATATATACAAGCCAGAAATAACGACATAATCTCAGGCCAAGCAACCGGCACAAAAATATTATGTGACTGGATTCATCTTGTAATATACAAAAATCCCAAAAATAATGTTGACAAAATTGTACATAAAGAAATAATGCTTGCTGAAAATAAATCAGGAGATTTTCTTATAGTGGGAAAATCGGAAAGCGGTAGAATTTTAGTAAAAGCTCTTTATAATTATGCTCTAAGTTATGAACATTATGTAATGAGTAAATGGCTTGAAAATAAAACCCCTGAAAACTTTAATAATAAAAATTCAGATTAAATAAAATATACAACATATTACCCTACAGGTGAATTTCTTTTTAATTTTTTGATTTATAAAATAATTATAAATTAAAAAGGAGTTAAAACTATATGAAAAATACTATTTTACAAACACCTACCTGTCAACTTAAAGCACTAAACAATCTTTTTATTGAACTTACCGAAAAAAATTGTAATCAACATTGCAAACACTGCTATATTGATTTCCCTCTAAGTAAAAATATTAAAGATTTTATATCGACAGATGTAATTCGAGAAGCCTTAAATGACACTAAAAAAGAAAGTATTGAATGCATATATTTAACAGGTGCAGAACCAATGACTCATCCTGATTTTAACTCAATTTTAAGAATGTGCCTTAAACGTTCAAATGTTTGCATATTTACAAACGGAACATTTATCAACGAAAAAAAAGTTCGATTTTTAAAAAGAGTCGAAGATGAGAGCTCTTATGAAATAATTTTCAAATTAAGTATTGACCATTATGATGAAGTAAAAAACGATGACTTAAGAGGAAGAGGCTCATACAGACAAACTTTATATACTATAAAAAGTCTTGCAAAATACGGATTTAATCCGATATTATGCATTACAAATTTTTATAATGAAGATAAAAAAACTCTTATAGAAGAATTCAAAAAAATCTGCATCAAAAATGGCTATAATGCAAATGAAAACAATTTTACAATCAACCTATACTATGACAAAAATAAAAAAACAGATGATATTTCTACTGATTGTACTTGGCAAAGTCTTGATTGTGAATATGGAAGAATTCTTACCGCTAAAGGTATATATAGCTGTCCATTTCTTGCAAATGATCACAGAGGCAGATGCGGATCTGATTTTAAAGATTTTGCAAGACACAATACTATTGAAACATCATTCTGTTCTACTTGTATCAAAAATAATGAAAAATTATTCGGAATAAATTTCAAATTATTTCAATAAAATTATTGAGCAGCTTCAGGAGATACACCACCATCTGCAGAAGTTGGAGTTGGTGATGGAGGAGTTGTAGCTCCTGAACCATCTGCTGCTTGAGCAGGAGCAGGAGTATCTACAACAGTAGAAGGATCTCTCTGAGCATATAATTTAATTTGTAAACTTATTAATAATATTCTTTTATTTTTTTGATATGGAGCAATTTCTATTTTTGAAATTTCTAAAAAATGCTCATGTTTATATAAGTCTCTTAAGAAATTTGCAAAATTAGAATAACTTGCAATCATTTCTGCAGTAACTCTACATACTTGATATCTATTACCTGCATTTTTTACAAAGTTATCATCTTGAGGATCATAATCATATTTTACAGATCTTGTCTTTATTTTATTTGCTCTGATAAGCTGTAATATTTCACCAAATTCATCTGAAATAGCAGCTTCAGTGTCTAATCCCTCACTTATAGGTTTGAAAAATATTTTTTCAATACTTTCATTTTCAGCCTCTTTCTTTTTAGCTTCAGCCTGTAAGTCTTGCAACTTTCTTTCAGAATCAGCTAATAAAGAAGACTGTGTTTTATAATCACTCTGGATTTGAGAAATTTTTTGCACTTCAGGAACAATTTTTGATACAAGAAAAATAAATACGATAAGAGATAAAATAAAAATTCCTACAGCTACTTGAAATTTTTTTATATATACGCTATATTTGTCCACGATTTCTCTCCCTATTTACTTTATTTCCCAAAATTCAACAACGGTTTAGCCAACACACCGCCATTTTTACTTTTGTCATCATTATTACTATTTTGCTGATTTTGTTGATTTTGTTGGGCATTTGGATCAGCTGGCGGTGGAGGATTTAACTCTGATGCTGTCATATTAGTTATCTCAAACTCATAATCAGCAGGTTGATTTGGATCAATAGTTACAGCCTCATCTACAGAGTCTGTTTTCATCTCTAATTTATGCAGTCTGAGTTTTGTACTAATTAAAGAATCTTTCATATTACGGAAAAATAAATATATATCCTCTACATTTGAAGATTCGCCCTTAATATCAAACTTTCCATCATCTTTTGCTACGAAGTAAGTCATCCATAAATTTTTAGGGACAGCCTCTCCTAAAGCAGTATATGCCATAAGCTTTGATCTGTTGTCAGTCATTACTTTTTTTATTTCTGCATTAACATCAAAGTTATTTTGCTTGTTTTGTTCTTCCTCAATACGTTTAATATCAGCATCTGTTTTTTGTAACCTAGAATTTACATCATCCAATAGAGATTGTTTTTGATTTGCAATCATTGGCACTAATATAAATGCTAATAATGCAGGAATTAATATAAGCAATGCAAAAACAAATGCTAAATTTCTAGCTGCATTCGGTGAAATATCAAATTCATAAGAGCCCAATACAACATGGATCGGCTCATTAGGATCATCAATCAAACCATCAGAGCCAGCACCTAAGAAATTGAATTTGATTGGTAAAGATACGTTATTACCAACTGCTACACCTATAGCTTCTAATGAGATTTTATGAGCTGTTTCTTCTAATACTTCCAAACTAACAGGTAAAGCATCCTGTTTTTTAAATGTATTGTTTTCCCAGTAATTAACTATACCATCAGTTTGTAACCTTTTTGATATAAGTTCAGCACTTACCATGTCAGTTTCTGAAATTACATATAAATAATTTGCAGGATAACTCATTAATGTAATCTGAGCAGAAGCATTAATTGCATTGTAAATCTCATCACCTTCAAAAGATTTAATTGCTAAAGGTTCTTCATAATAATCAACAATATTCTTACCAATCATTGAGCATATAGAATAACCGTTTTGAGAGATAAGCATCAAATTCCATGATACATTGTCTCTCATTTGCTCATTTGCCAGCCCGGTAAATGCTAAAGCTTTTAACAATGAAATCAAAGATATTTCAACTCCTGCAAGAGTAATACCTAGTTCATTTAATGCAGCTTTAATATCTTCTAAAGTATTTTTTTGGATAGCAGAATAAAACAATTTTCTTAAATCACCTGATTGAGAATTATTTGCATCTGCCCAACTAATTATAGGCTCATATCTTTTAAAGATATAAGACTGCTCAACTTCAGAAGTCAACGCTTCAGTTACAGCATCATCTGCCAATAGCAGAGGTAACTCTTTGCTGCCTAAAAATACCATAGGCAAATTTAATACTACACTACTTTTAATTGGCAGCCTCAACTCTGCAAAAAGTTCTTCTACAGCATTTTTAAATGCTTCCATATCTGATATTTGCCTTAAAGCCTCGTTATACTCTAAAGGTCTGTATGCATAATTTTTAACAGAACGACTAGATACATCAAGTTGAATCAGTTCCAAACCTACACCTGGAGTCACTGATAAATATACTGTATCTTTGCTACCAACACCTAATTGCGATAAAATACTATTTAAATCCATACCAATCTTTTTCTTACTTAATTATTTACTCTCTCACATTTTTATTATACAATATATTTTATAAAGTTCCCAAATTTAACATAAATTTACACTAAATGGAGGAAGAGCAACTCAATGAATTATATAACCGAAGTTAATAAACTAAAAAAAGAAAAGAATGCTGTAGTACTGGCACATTGTTACCAAAATATAGAGATAGACCAAGTCGCTGATTATGTTGGAGACTCTCTTTATTTAAGCCAAATGGCTAAAAAAACTGATGCAGATATAATTATTTTTGCAGGAGTTTATTTCATGGCTCAAACTGCAAAAATTCTTAATCCAAATAAAAAAGTTATTCTGCCAAATCTTAAAGCAGGCTGTGCAATGGCTGATATGATAAACTTACAACAATTAAGAGAATTTAAAAGCAAATACCCTAATATTCCAACAGTATGCTATATAAATTCAACAGCAGAAGTCAAATCAGAATGCGACATTTGTTGCACAAGTTCAAATGCTGTACAAATTGTAAAAAGCTTAAACGCTCCAAAAGTGTTATTTTTACCCGATAGAAATCTCGGCAGGTGGGTAGAAAAACAACTTGGGAATGTTGAAGTTATTACATACAACGGTTATTGCCCGATTCATGCTAAATTTGATCCCTTCAGCATACAAGAAACTGGATATGTATATCCGCATGCACTTGTACTCGCACACCCTGAATGTCCTGAAGACTTTTCATCTCGAGCAGATTATGTCGGTAGCACCTCAGGAATTATGAATTTTGTTAAACACAGCAATGAAAAACAATTTATTGTTGCAACAGAAAAAGGTGTGATTGACAGATTAAAACGCGATAATCCGAACAAACAATTCTATTACATTCATGATGTACCTTCAATTTGTCAAAGCATGAAATTAAATACCGTTTTGGATATTTATTATGCCTTGAAAAATGAAACTCCTGAGATCGAGGTAGATAAAGAAATTTCTGAAAAAGCTCTAAAATGTATTAACAGAATGCTTGAAGTATCAAAATAGGTATAAAAATGGATAATATAATTTTTGGTAAAAATGCAATAACAGAAGCACTAATCAGCGGAGAAAGAGAAATTAATAAAATTTTAATTTCTAAAAATATTCACTCTGATGCAAAATTGAATAAAATAAAAGAACTTGCAAAAGAACGTGATATTGTTTTTCAATTTGTTGCAAAAGAAAAATTCCAACCGTATGCTGAATTCAATCACCAAGGAATTATTGCTCAAATTTCACCTATAAAATATAAAGATTTAGATGAATTTTTAGAAGAAAAGCATGAAAACGATTCTGTTGTAATTTTAGATGGAATAGAAGATTCTCATAACTTTGGCGCTATAATAAGGACTTGCGTATGCGCTGGTGTATCAGGAATTATAATACCTTCAAGACGTAACGTGCAAGTTAATGCAACTGTTGAAAAGACAAGTGCAGGAGCTATTAATCATATTCCTATAATAAAAGTGAACAGCCTTGTTAATGCTGTCCAAAAATTAAAAAATTCCGACTGGTGGGTAGTTGCAACTGACGCTAGCGCAAAAGATAATTATTATGATATTAAATATAATGACATGAATTTTGCTCTTATAATGGGAGCTGAGCATGCAGGAGTATCAAAATCCTTATTGAAAGCATCTGATTTTATTGTTAAAATCCCGATGCTAAAAGAATTTAACTCCCTTAATGTTTCAAATGCACTAAGTGCAATAATTTTTGAAACCGTTAGACAAAAATTAAAAAATTAATTATAATAATTACATAATTTATCATATTGGCGTTACACAGGAGAGAGAAATGAAAAAAGAACTTGAAAAATATGGTCTGCTAACAGAAGAAATATCCGATGAAGATGTAAATTTTCATGATCTTGAAATACCGGAAGAAGAAGATGTTCTAGAATCTGTTGAGGACCCAAAAGTTCAAGAAAATTTGTCATCCGTAAACTCCGATGACAGCGTAAGAATTTATTTACAACAAATAGGTAAAATTCCACTATTATCAAGTGAACAGGAATTAGATTTGGCAAAAAAAATATATGAAGACCATGACGATTTCTCAAAAAATTTATTAGTAAATGCAAACTTAAGATTAGTTGTAAGTATTGCTAAAAAATACATAGGCAGAGGTCTTTCTTTTCTTGATTTAATTCAAGAAGGAAACATGGGCTTAATGAAAGCAGCAGGAAGATTTGACTACACAAAAGGTTATAAATTTTCAACATATGCTACTTGGTGGATTCAACAATCCATAACTCGAGCAATAGCTGATAAAGCAAGAATTATCCGTCTTCCAATACATATGATAGAATCATTAGGGAAAATAAGACGTGCAACAATTGATTTAACAACAGAACTAGGACATTCTCCAACTAAACAAGAAATAGCATACCGTTTGGGAGTACCTGTAAATAAATTAAATCAAATAATAAAATCAGCACAATCAACAATAAGCATGGAAACTCCTGCCAATTCATCAGAAGATTCTTCAAAAATTGCAGATTTTATTGTTGATGAAGCTTCAGTAACTCCTGATAGTCGAGTATCTCAAGAAAATTTATTTGAAGATATCAGAAAAATGTTGAATCAGCTTAGTCCAAAAGAAAGAGATGTATTAATTCTACGCTATGGCCTTGATAACAACGGAAACAAAAAAACTCTTGATGAAATAGGTTCTCAATACGGAGTTTCAAGAGAACGTATAAGACAGATTGAGAACAGAGCAATTGCAAAATTAAAAAAACTTTGTAAAAACAAAAAATTAGCAGTTGGCTTAAAGAATTACTTTGGAGAATAAAAATTCAATCATAACAATAGATAAATAACAAATAAAAAAGGTTCTACTTAATAAGTAGAACCTTTTAATTATTATTAATAATTACCTATTCAGCATCTTTATTAATATCTTTAATACTCAATGCAATTCTGTGTTCTTGCGGAGTGAATTTTTTAATAAGAACTTCTACACTGTCACCAACTTTGAATGTATTGAATGGATTTACATTTTCTTCAGCCATTTCAGAAACTGGTAATAATGCTTCTACTCCAGGGAAAATATTAATAAATGCACCGAAACCAGTAACTTTATTAACAGTACCTGTAATTACTTGTCCTTCTTCAAATTGACCTTCAATTTGTTGCCATGGATCTTCACCCATTCTTTTTAAAGACAATGAAATTCTTTTTAGTTCATTATCAATTTTGATAATTTTAACTTCAATAGTTTCACCTAAAGAAATTACATCTGAAGGGTGTTTAATTCTTGACCAAGAAATTTCAGAAATTGGAAGAAGTCCATCGATACCGTTAATATCAACGAAAGCACCGAAATCAGCAATTCTTACAACTTCACCTTTTACAACTTGACCTTCTTCAAGTTCTGACAAAATATTATCTACAACTTGATCACGTTGTTCTGCAACAGCTTGTCTTTGAGACAAAATAAGTTTATTTTTCTTAGGATCAGCTTCTAATACTTTTACTTCAATTTTTGTATCGATTAAACCGTCAAATGGAGTACCTGTTCTTAATTGAGAAGATGGGATAAATCCTTTTAAATCAGCAACGTCAACTAATACACCGCCTTTAACAATTGATACAACCTTAGCTAAAATTGTATCACCTTGAACTTTTGCATCATTTAATTGAGCCCAAGCTTGAGCAAATGCTAGACGTTTCAATGATAAAAGCATTCCTTCTTCATCATTTTCTTCTTTTAATACATAAAATTCTTTTTCTTCACCTATTTCTAAATTATCAAGTCCTTCAGAAGCAGGAATTTCTTTGTTTGGTAAAAATGCTTCTGTTTTAGCACCTTTAACACTGATTAAATATCCGTCGCTTTCTTTTTTTACAACTGTACCTTCTACGATATCAGCTACAGAATAAGATTTAGCGAAAGATTCTTCTAATAATCTTTCAAATTCATCTAAATTTGTTTTTTCTAATGTTGTTGTCATGTTTTTTATATTTCCTTTCTAAGTTTTTTTATTACATTTTCAATTATATTCTGAGGAGTAGATGCTCCTGCAGTTACTGATATATGTTTTGCATTTAAAATCAAATCTTTATAATTCTCAAGTTCATCATCTTTTTCAATATGAATAGTTTTAGTAATATCTTTCAAAATTTCTGCCAAATGAGTTGTATTCGCACTTTTTTTAGAGCCGACAACTATAACTAAATCACTTTCATCAGCCAATTCTCTAGCTTCTTTTTGACGCATTGAAGTACTTTGGCAAATAGTATTTGCAATGTGAATTTCTTTCGCAATAGATGTCAAATATTCAACAATAGAATTTAAAGTAACAAGCCTCTGAGTTGTCTGAACAACCACACCTACTCTTTTATGGCTTTTAATTCTAGTTTCAAATTCTTTTAATTGCTCAACTGATGCTGCAACTACAACATTATCACTCCATAATTCAGCATTAGCTCTGATTGCAATTACTTCAGGATGTTCTGATTTGCCGACTATTACAACAAAATAACCATCTTTAGCAAGTTCTATTGCCTTTTGTTGAACCTTTTTAACATCAGGGCAAGTCAAATCAACTGGTTCAAAACCTGCTTGTTTAATTTTTTCAATAACTTGAGGACTTTCACCATGACTTCTTATTACACAAATTCCCTCTCCTTTTTCAGGAATTTCCGTTAGAGTCTTAATACCAAGACTTTCAAGTTCGTGAATTACTTGGGTATTATGAATTAATTCCCCTAATACAAATACTTTTTTGTCAGGATTTTCACTTTTTAATTTTTTAACAGTTTCAACGGCTCTTTTTACACCGTAACAAAAACCTGCATATTTGGCTAATTTAATATCTTTTTTATTTTCAGGCAATGTATAATTGTCTTCTTTCTATAGAACTCACGATTTTTCAATCGCTGTATAATTATTAAAATATAAACAATATCAAAAATCAACAAATGTAAAGTCCCTTTTTTACAAAAGGGACTTTATTTTACCACTACAAATTTCGTACCTTAAACTATTAAGTTACCATTTTTATCTTTACGATATAATTCTTTTGAATCAAAACCATAAGGATTTGTATTATAAGACACATTATTTGATTTATCTTGATTTTTGTAATCAATATCATGTTTCTTCGCAATATTTTGATAGCCAATATCAGAAACTGCAAGGAATCTAACTACATTAGCAATTTTATTATTTACATCATTTGGTAAGCCCATAGAAAGTAGTGCATCTGCTCTATCTTTATCTTTTACGATTGCACTAAACAAATTAGAATCAGTTCTTGCAATCATGACATAAATAGTTTTCTTTTGCGCTCCATTTGGAATAGATGATAACAATTTAATCTTTTGTTCTAACGGTAGTTTTTTGAAATAATTTGTAAAATATTCTCTTTTTTCATCAGAAGAAAGATTTTTATATTCACTAGGTGTCAGAGAAACACCACTAGCAATTTTTGATTTTAAGCTTACGTTTGAATCAGAGTCAGTTGTTAGAATATTTAAAGAACTTTGACTGTTTCTTACTGCTGTTTCTCCAATAATTCTTGGAAGTTCTGCTTCTTGAATATAACTTGGAGCATTCTCAAGACTTGTAACCGCTTTTTCAATAGCTTTTTCATTACCTGATGTGTATACGACATCTAAAGCTTGAGATTGAACTGTCGGATCATAGTCTTTAATGTTTCCTGCTGCATGTTCTTGAACTTCTGAATACTTAGATTGCATAATATTTTTGTGCATATCTAATTGATTATCTTTATGACAATTTTTAATTTGGTCAGCTAATGCATTTGAATATTTAATAGCATCCTCTTTTGCAAATTGTTGTTCAATTCTATTATGAACAATTGAAAAAGCTTCTGTTTGATTATCTTTATCTAATTTTGCAACAATACCATTTTCAGCAGCTGCTGCTGTTGCTTTTTCAGATTTTTCAGTTGCAATATCTAAAGAAATAATTTGGTTTTTACCTTTTAATTTATTTGCATTATTGGCTGCATATACTTGGAATTCTTCTTTTGCATTTTTATGAGTTTGCAATTCAATAACAGCAGTTCCTTGTTTGTCTGCATCTTTAATTGTAGCTGCGACATCAAAACCTAATTTTTGATATTTAACGTTTTCATGTCCAGCAGCAATATCTGTAGAATAAATAACTTTTTTATCATCGTGTTCTTTTCCTGAACAACTGTCAGATGATAAAATAATACCACTTGTTTCTACAGCAGCCATAGCTTCTTCTCGTTCAAACTCGTTATTTGATCTGGATGCTTCTTGTATTGTTTGAGCTAACTTGTTATATTGTTCAACCTCTAAATCTTCTGTAACAAGTACACCTTTGCCAACTAAAGATACATCATCTAATAGTTCAGGATATTGTTTTGCATAAATTGCAAATAATTTTGATGATGCAGTTCCATTATAAAAATTAATCGCAGTTTTAATGTATTCAGCCCGTTGCTCAGGGCTCATATTTTTACATTTTTTATCAAGGAAAGCTTTTGCAGCAACAGCTTCCAAATCGGAACCTTTGATATGTTCCTTTATTTCGGAACTGAATGTCTCTAAATCATTCACTACAGATTTTTCAAAATCTGTTTCAGGTTTAGGCATTGCCTTTGCAAATTCTTTTAATTCCTCTAATTCTTTTTTAGCTTTTTCATCAGTCGGATGCAATGTTTTTTCTAATGCTTCTAGATTACCCAACTCTTCTGATGATAAAATTTCGCCATTTTCTTTTCTTGCTCTTAAAGAATCATATTCAGCCTGTAATTTTTCGATATTTGCAGCTCTTGATTTTTTAATTTCTCTTTGTCCAGCCGGAGTATTTATATACAGACTTAAATCTGCCAAATTATTTTCTTCATCTTCTGTTAATTGTACACCTTTATCCTTTTTAGCTTTTAAGGCATTATACAATAATTCTTCTTCATTTAAGTTGTAATATTTAATATAGAGCCTTGCATCTGATGGACACAAGTCAACATTAGCAAGACCTTTATCCTTTGCAACCATATCTGCGACCTGAGACGTAACTAATTGCCAATGAGCAATATACTTTTTATCATTCTCATTTAAAGATTCAGGGTCAAGCATTTCTGCTTCTAGCAAATATTCATCTATTGCAGAATAACGCTCAGCATCATCTTGATGCATAAACTCTATATAAGAAATACCGTTTCTATTTGCAGCTTGAATTCCATTCATTACAACATCTGCAGCACTCTCCATTGCAGAAGCATTCGCCACATTTTCAGTTGTAGAAAAATTAATTATCGATTTTAAACTTTCAAAATTATCACTATTATTTACTCTTGTTTTAAATTTCTCTATTAATTGCTGCTTTTGATCTATAGTTAAATCATTCCATTGTTCTTCAGAATGTGGCTGAGAAATATATCCACCTTCATGATTTTTAGTTCCATAAATATATTGGCTTTTTACAAACTCCATAATACAAGCATCTATCTTACCCTTGGTTGATAATTTATTAAATTCTGCTTTATCAAAAACTCCAAAAGCCTCTTGTGAATTTGATGCTACATCAGATGTAGGTGCTTCAGATTCTGTTTCTATTTTTTGTTCAGAAGTTTGTTTAACTTCAGCTTTAAATTTATTAACTAATTCAGTTTGTTTGTCAACTTGTAAGTTTAGGAAATCAGGATAGTTATTAATTAAACGCGTTAATTCATCTTGTGAAATGTTTAATTTCTTTAATATATTATCGTAATCATGATTCTTCACCATTATAGAATTCAATGAAGATGTATTGGTACTAGAAGTTTGACTTCCAGCACTTGAAACTTTGTTATTAACATTTATTGAATTAATTTTCATTGCTACTCTCTGATTTTTATTTACTATACATGTAAAAACATACCCTAATGGGCTATTTCAACATGTTTGTAAAATGTTACATATGTTAACATATAAATATTATTTAACGTCCTTTATAGGCAACAAAGCACCTTTCTTAGTAGTCATATACTCAGAATCTAATTCCATAACATATGTATTTTTAGTAGCATTCTTGAACTGACTATCACATAATACTTGAACTAAAACATTAGCTAAATTATCATCAATTAATGAATATCCTTTCCTTTCTTCACCTTCAAGTCTAATCAATGAATACTTAAACTTTTGAGGATTTGAAGATTTTGGGTTTATTGTCGCATTATAAAATATAATCCCACGTAAACATAATTCAGGATTATCATTTTTTCTTACAGTTATCAATTCTGCATCATAAGGATTATCATCTGTTGAATAATAACCTAAAACATATTTGTCATTACCTATCTCTACTTCTTGTTGACCTTCTAAACTTCCATATGATTTCTGAGGAATTGCATCCTTCATTATATTATTATTTGCAATATTTTGCATCCCCAATAAATCATGGCGCAAAGTTCTTCTATATTTATGTACCTCAACATCGGATTTGTTATTTGGAGATTTTAAAGCAGATTCAACATAAGCAACTTTTTCTTTGTCAAACAATGGTATAGAATTTCCTTCAACGCTTATACTTTTTACATTAAATGACAAACCTTTTGTTCCATCATCAGAAATTAAATCGTATACTATATCACTATAATCTGTCACAGCTTTTTCTTCATAAGAAGATTCTAGAAATCCACCTAAATTAACAGTTGACGATACTCCATACACAATTTTATCAAAATTACGACTATTATCTTTTGTGTTTACAAGACCTATGTTTGTAGTCATATTCAAAGTGCTTGATTCAGAATCAATAAAAACTTTCTCATCTATTTTTCTACCTTTATTATTACTATCAACCATTTCAATTGAGTTAGTATCATCTAAAGGAACCTGAATACCTTTACCCGATGAAGCCATAGGACTCATAGCTAAAACTGTAGCGGCAAGAGGCACAGCCAATTTATGAGAAACATTATTTATTGGATGAGATACATTTGAATTCTTTTTCTTTTTTCCTTCAAAATTTAACTGGTTTAAATTACTTACTAAAGTTGCAGATGTTACAGGTCTAATTGTCATAGTCGATACTCCATTTGTTTTACACACTTATTTATTTGCTCATCTAAAGCAAGTAAATATTTTTTTTTGCTACCTAATTTATTCATTAATTCCCTAATAAGCCTATTATATCCACTCATATCAGGTTTTGTAAAATAGTATATACGATATTAATATTTCTTTACACTTGCACCGTTTCTTTTTTTGTTGTACCTTACATGTGTATAATAAATGTACCCAAACAGGGGTTTTTCCTAGAATTAAAAATAATCTGACAAGTGTCAGTAAGAAGAATAAAAAGAAGGAGAACTCAAATGAGTGAAAGAAAATTAGTTGGAACAGGCGAAATGTTCAAAAAAGCATTAGCTGGCGGATACGCTATCGGTGCTTACAACGTTAACAACATGGAAATTTTGCAAGGGATTGCTGAAGCAGCTGAAGAAACTCAATCACCTATTATTTTACAAGTTTCTGCAGGTGCTAGAAAATATGCAAACCAAACTTACTTAATCAAATTAGTAGAAGCAGCTTTAGCTACAACTACAGTACCTATCGCTTTACACTTAGATCACGGTGCTGATTTTGAAATTTGTAAAGCTTGTATCGATGGCGGATTTTCATCTGTAATGATCGATGGTTCAAGATTCCCATTAGAAGAAAATATCAAATTAACAAAACAAGTTGTAGATTACGCTCACCCTCGCGGAGTATCAGTTGAAGCTGAACTTGGTAAACTTGCTGGCGTTGAAGATGATGTTAAAGTTCATGCTAAAGATTCAACATACACAGATCCAGAAGAAGCAGCTAGATTTGTAAAAGAAACAGGTTGTGATTCATTAGCTGTTGCAATCGGTACTTCACACGGTGCATATAAATTCTCCGGCGAAGCTAAATTAGACTTTGAAAGACTTGCTGAAATTAAAAAAGCAGTTAACGAAGCTGTTGGATATGATTATCCATTAGTATTACACGGTTCATCTTCAGTACCTGCTGAATTTGTTGCTAAATGTAATCAATTCGGCGGTCAATTACCAAACGCACAAGGTGTTCCAGAAGATATGCTAAATTACGCTTCTAAACATGGTGTAGCTAAAATTAACATCGATACAGATTTAAGATTAGCTATGACTTCAACAATCAGAGAATTCTTTGTTGAACACCCAGAAAAATTCGACCCACGTGAATATATGGGACCAGGCAGAACTGCTGTTAAAGAAATGGTTATGCACAAAATGCGCGACGTTCTTGGTACAGCTGGTCACGCTAAAGACTAATTATAGTTACTTTATAATTAATCATAACTGGCAAAAACGCCTTCTGAAAATTCAGAAGGTGTTTTTATATATTTTTTAATCAATTTATAAAAAGAAAACATAATAAAAAGGAAATGATTACAATACCATTTCCTTTTACTTTTTCATATTCCAACTTTGTTAGTGTGATTTATTTTTTTAAGAAATCTGGGATTTCTATATTTGTGAAACTTGGAGAAACTTCAGGCATTGAAGTTCTTCTTACTGTCTGTTGAGACTGAGGATTTACACTTGAATTTGCATTTGAATTAGTGTTTGAGTTAAATGTTCCTGCAAAGAAATCAGAAGCACTTAATTGTTTTACATCAGTCTTAGCTTCAGGTTGTTGGTTTTTCATTTCAAAACCTGTAGCGATTACAGTAATTTGAATTTCACCTTGAATATTTTCATTTACAGCAGTACCGATAATAACAGTTGCATCATCATTTACAGCGTCATGTATAATATTTGCAGCATCTGAAATTTCATGTAATGTCATATCTGGTCCGCCAGTAATATTAACAATTACACCGGTTGCTCCGTTAATTGAAGATTCAAGAAGTTGAGAATTGATAGCAATTTCAGCAGCTTTAACAGCTCTGCCTTCGCCTTGTCCACGGCCAATACCCATAAGAGCTGATCCTGATGCTTGCATTACGCATTTAACATCTGCGAAGTCTACGTTAATTAAGCCAGGTACTGTAATTATGTCAGAAATACCTTGAACACCTCTTAGTAATACTTCATCAACAATTATGAATGATTCTGTTAATGTTACTTGTCTATCAACTACTTGAAGCAATTTATCATTTGGAATAACAATTACAGCATCAACTGCTTCTCTTAATTTTTCCAAACCTTGATTAGCTTGGTTTTGTCTTTTACGACCTTCCCAAGTAAACGGTTTTGTAACTACTGCAATAGTTAATATTCCTAATTCTTTAGCTATTTTTGCAACTACAGGAGCAGCACCTGTACCGGTACCTCCACCCATACCTGCAGTGATAAATACCATATCAGCGCCGTCTAAAGCTTCTGTAATTTCTTGTTGAGCTTCTTCTGCTGCTTTTTCTCCTACTGAAGGATCTCCGCCTGCACCAAGGCCTGCTGTAGATTTAGAACCCAATTGAATTCTATTTTTAGTTTGTCCATATTCTAAAACTTGTAAATCTGTATTCATTAACCAGAACTCAACACCTGAAAGTCCTGCTTTAATCATTCGGTTTACAGCATTTCCACCGCCACCGCCTACACCGATTACTTTAATATTAGTAGGATTTATTGGAGACCTTTGAGTTTGATCATTGCTTGTTGTTTCATCTTTTTTAGCAAAGATATCTGATACGAAATTTTCCACTTTTTTACCTCTTTTATATAATTATATAGTTGTCTATCTACAATAGTATAATAACATACTATTTTAAATAGAAAAAAAGTACAAGAATTTGCATATAATTATGAACAAAAATTAATATAAATTGTAATAACCTTGATTATTTAAATAAAAGATCTCAATTAATTTTCATAAGCAGGAGGCATTGCCCAATGCAATTTATTCCTTAATATTGAATAAAATTCTGAATTTTTTAACAATGCAAGTTTTGCCGTATAAACTGATTTTTCAATTACAATTTCGGAACTAATTTCATATAATTCTTGTCCGTCCGTTGATAAAACAGATTTTGATTTAGAATCAGTCGAAACTACAATCTTTTCACAATCAGGAACAACAATCGGTCTTGCATTCAAAGTATGCGGACAAATAGGAACGATTACAAACACATTCAAACTTGGTGATAAAACAGGACCACCGGCAGAAAGTCCATAAGCTGTAGAACCAGTAGGCGTAGAGATAATAACACCGTCTGCAAGATAATCACATACAAATTTATCATTAATTTTCAATGAAAAACGAGAAGTTCTTCCTAAATCACAACCTTTTATCACAAAATCATTTAAAGCAGTAAAATCTCCACTTTGCAACATTATACGATCTTCTACAATAAAATCACCTTTCAATATTTCATCAACGGATTTTTCAATATCTTCTTTCGAAGACTGAGAAAGAAATCCCAATCGTCCAAGATTTATACCAAAAATCGGAGTTTTATACTTTGCATAAAATCTAGCAGTTTTTAAAATAGTCCCATCGCCGCCTATAACAAAAACAAAATCAAAACCATCTTTAAGATTATCAATATTTAAAACATTAGCTTTAATATTTTTTTTTAAAAGAATTGAATATAACTTATCCTTTATTTCAATTGAATGAGTTATTTCTTGATTATAACATATTGCGAACTTTTTCATTTCCATAACTATGAAAATATAACACGATTTTCTTATTTTAGCAAACTAAAACAAAAAAAGAGCATAAATGCTCTTTTTTGCAATACTTATTTATTTTTTACTTATTTTATTTCCAATTATTGTTCAAGATTTCACCAAAAGGTTTCCAATCTTTACCAGCACTACTTCTTTCAGATTGAGATAAAGGAATAGATGAAGCACTTTCATTATATGTATCTATAGAGCCATCATTATAGACTGCCATAAAATATGCATCTTTTCCAATTATATTTGGAGCTTTTGGACCGTTTACATCAACTAGTACATTCAAAACCTTTTGAGCAGAACCACTATTGTCATAAACAGGACTAATTGCAGATCCACTTGCTAATACATATACAGCACCTGAATAGCCTGTTAATGCAGTACTGCCTGTATCAGAGCCTGAATATCTGTATGATGTTCCTAAGCAAGGAGTAAGACTTGTTTCGCATGAAGTTACAACTTTAAAAGATTTTTTAATTAAATTTTGTGCAGCAGTACTTGAATTAATTCCTGCCTCTTTCAAATTAACAGCGTTCTTTTCAGTCATAACTTGTAACATAGCTTGTTGAAGTTCATTATATACTTTGTGTAACTGCGTAGTATATGCTTTATCCTGATAATTAGTCATTAATGTCGGAATTGTCATTGCCGAAACCACACCTATAATACCTAAAGTAATTAAAACTTCAGCAAGAGTAAACCCCTTATTAGATTTTAAAGAATAACCATCTCCAAATATATAGGATAAGTTTTTTTTCATAAAAGCTCCTTTCTAAATTGTTTTTATATTATAACAAAATTTTAAAAGTTTTTCAATATATAAAAAAAAGAGGCATAAAATGCCTCATATTCAACTATCTCTCTCTTTCTCATATTATTTTAACTTATTGTAAAGGAGCTCTCCACAATGAGTCATTAAATTTATTTTGATTAGCATTTACGTCAACAGACAAAGTAACATTGCTTGGAGTAAATACAAATACTAAATCTCCAACTTTTTGAGGTTTACCGTCAAGAGCGTGAGCTGCACCACATACGAAATCAATTGTTCTTTGAGATTGTTCTTTATCTAAAAGGTGAAGGTTTAAAACGATAGTTTTTCTGTTTCTTAGATGTTGTACAATAGTAGCAGCATCTTCAAAAGAGCGAGGTTCCATAACTTTTACTTCATATCCTTTAAAGTTTGGATGACTTACTACTTTAATTTCATTTGATCTGTCAACTGAAGGTTGTTGATAAGAATATTCAGGTTGAAGAGCTACATTATCTTCTACAGGATAATCTACATCAGCCTCTTGAGCCATTTCATCAAAAATGGTTTCTCTTGGTTCAAATCCTTTTACTAAAAAATCTACTACTGATTTAATTTTGTCTGTTACTACTGCCACCGTTTTTCCTCCGTTTATCTTACTTTATAAATAATTTTCTACCAATTCTAAGCATTGTCGCACCGTGTTTTACAGCGATTTTATAATCCTGACTCATTCCCATAGACAATTCTTTCAATTTGTAATTAAATTCTTTTTCTAGTTTCAATTTAATTTGCAAAATATCTTCAAATAAATAATCTAGTTCTTCATCTGTTGCCCCTAATGGCGCCATATTCATCAAACCGCAAATTTCTAGATTAGGAAGCTCTGCTATAGAGATAAAAACATCAAAAATTTCGTTTTTTGAAAACCCAAATTTTTGTTCTTCATTTGCATTATTTACTTGTAGAAGAATTTTTTGGATTTTACTTAGATTACAAGCTTCATCTGATATAACTTTTGCAAGCTTATATGAATCTACAGAATGAATATAATCAAAATGTCCTACAACTTTTTTCACTTTATTAGTTTGAAGATGTCCGATAAAATGAAATTTTGAATTATTTTTCACATCTGCAGGAAGATTATTTATCTTCTCGATTGCCTCAATTACTCGTGATTCTGCGAAATTTCTTAATCCTGCATTATATGCATCAATTATTGCACTTTCGTCAAAATACTTTGTAACCGCTATGATATTTGGTGTATAAGGTGCGATATCTTCCTGTATCCGTAAAAGATTTTGTTGAACTGTATTTTCCATAAATTAATCATCCTACCTCTACAAGAAGTTGAATATATTATTAATTGTACTCTATACATCTTAGGTGGACAACTTTTTTATATAAAACCCTTCCTCCGCTTTTTGATTTCCCCTAAAACCATGATAATGACATGTTTTCAGGGAATTTACATTTCTTCAAGTTTGGTTAATATTTTGTAATATTGTCTCTTTTATGGCATGCCTTTTAATATTTTTGCCGCATACCTGATGTACATTATTAGAATAAACTACATTTTTAGATATTTTATCCTTTAAATGCATGAATTTTTTTGATTTTTTTAAAGAAATCTGTATATAATCATTTATGGACATTTTGGAAAAAGAAAAATTTAATAAAGCGTTTAAACTACACTCTGAAGGCGAATTAGACAAAGCAGATGCTATATACAATGAAATTCTTCAAGAAAACCCAGAAAACGCAGAAGTACTTAATTTATCAGGAATTTTAAAATTATCACAAAATAAATTAAAGGAAGCTGAAAAATTTATAAAAAAAGCATTATCAATAAAAAAAGATGCTTATTTTTACGAAAATCTAGCAAAAGTTTATGAAACAGAAAAAGACTTCCCAAAAGAAATTGAAATCCTTGAAGAAGCTTGCAATGCAAATCACTTCAGCTTTGAAATTTATTTTTTACTTGGACTTGCATATAAAAATAATATTGAATATGAAAAAGCAGAAAAAGCTTACCTTCAAGCAATAAAAATTAATCCAAAATCAGAAAAAGCCTGTTACAACTTAGCGAGTTTGTACCTATTTTTAAATAATCCGCAAAAAGCAATAGAGTATTTTCAAAAATGCCATGAAATAAACCCTAACGACAAAGAAGTCTTATATTTCTTATCTTTGGGATACTTAAGAATAAAAGATTACCAAACCGGATTAAAATATTTTGAGAACAGACTCTGCAGAAATACAGCAATTCTATCACAGCAAGTAACTTATCCTAATATCCTTAAAAAAGCTCCAATATGGCATGGAGAAGATATTTCCGATAAAACATTATACACATACTATGAAGCAGGTTTTGGTGATATGATTATGTTTGCCAGATATTTGCCTGAACTGCAAAAAAGATGTAAAAAAATAATCCTAAAACCTCAAAAACCACTGGTTCAACTATTTAAAGATAATTTCCCTGACGTAGAAATTATGAATTTATTCTATGAAGAAGATAAAATACATTTTGATGTTCATCTTCCTTTTCTCAGTCTGCCATATGTTTTAGGGCTAAAAAACGAAGAAATATTTATGCATCATGATAAATATTTAAAAGCTGTACCTGAAAAAATTACATATTATAAAGAAAAATTTTTTAACAATGATAAATTCAAAATTGCAATTAAATGGCAGGGAAACACTTATTACGAAACCGACAGAGTAATAAACGTTGAAGCTTTTGCCCCACTATTCGATCTCCCAAATGTAAAAATATACTCTGCTCAGACATTTGAAGGTTCAGAAGAATTTGAGAAATTATCATCTAAATACGACATAACAGATTTAGCAAGCAGTTTTAAGAATTTTTCAGATACAGCGGGAGCTTTAGAAAATGTTGATCTTGTAATTTGCAGCGATACATCTTTAGCACACCTGGCAGGTGCGATGGGCAAACCTTGTATTGTCCTATTACCATATAATTACAATTGGAGATGGCATATGAATTTAGACCACTGTAACTGGTATGACAGTGTAAAATTATTCCGCTTAGGCAAAAAAGAAACTTGGAATGAATTAATGCTGAGGATTGTAAAATCATTAACTATTCCAAATAAAAAATAATTATTAAACTTTTTGGAATATCATTACATATTCATGTTTAAAAATAAAAAATCCACCTGCAAGCGCTCTATAACGCCATAAATTAGCAGTTTTACCTTTAGCTCTTTCATTACCTTGAATATCTTTTACAATGATACCCTTTAGTCTGAAGCCTAAATTCATCATTCTAGCCATACATTCAAAACCTAGAGGCTGAACTTCTGAATTTTTATAACTGTCACCGATAATTAATGCAGCGAAACGACCTTTTTCAAGCATATCATAACCGTTTTTTGCAACTTTTGCAAACAAATCATAAAATTCATCAGTCGATGCACAATTAGATAAATCTTCTTTTTTATCAGAAAACTTGATAATATCATCATAAGGCGGGTGGAGAATTAAAAATTGAGCTTTTTCTTCTCTCATAATATCAAGACTTGCTTGTACTTTTTCTTTTGCCTCTTCAGATGCGGAATCCGCACAAATAATACGAACATCTGTTACTAATTGTTTTGGTGTAAATTTTTGAGATACACTCTCTGCTAATTCATCTTTTAATTCAACACCAATGCATCTTCTGCCCATATTAACAGCTTCAATACCAGATGTTCCAGATCCGAAAAATAAATCTAATACAACATCATTTTTCTTTGTAAATCTTTCATATAATTGTTGAGCGATTTGGGGAATATAATTTCCGTGATATTCATTTGAATGTCCGCCTTCTTTTAAACGGGAAGGAAATTCCCATAACGTATCGGTTTTAATATGGTCATAAGCTTTCCAGTTATTCAAGTCAATATCACTGTATTTAGTTGTTTTGACAGGTTTTACTACCTGCAAATCAGCTTTTTTTGAAGGTTTTAATTTCGTATTAATTCTCGCTCTTACCAAGTCTATATCTCCCTATAAAAAATTTTCTCTTTATAGCATCTTATAGAAATGTTTCAAATTTGTAATCAAACATTTAGATGAATTTGTGTTTGTTGTAGATTGAAAAATAGATGGAGGTATGATGTTCGAGGGAGCATTTACACTAAGCGATTTTTATAGAATAGCAGGTTTTTTACTTTCAATGTACGCCTGCGTATCAAACGATATTATTCAAACTTTAGGTACGTTTTTAAGTGCCAATAAGAAAACCCCATTTTATTATTTATGGGCTTTTTCAGTTATTGTCTTAGTTTTGACAATCGGAATAGGCTGGGTAGTCAATGACGGTGATATGTCATTCGGGCTTTTGACAAGAATACCTGTGACAGAACATTATACTTTTTTATATTTATTACCGCCCATTATTTTAATTTTGTTGACAAGATGGGGAATCCCTGTCGCAACAACGTTTTTAGTATTAAGTGTCTTTTCGGTAAGCGATGTATCTGTTATTTGGATGATGCTTACAAAATCAGTACTTGGCTATGTCATAGCATTTATTGTCGCAATTATTATTTATAATATCATTGGACGTCCTGTTGAAAGATATTTTTACTATACACAAAAACGATCAGGCGACGCAAAAATTTCCAAATGGTGGATGGCTGCGAAATGGTGTTCCACAGCATTTATCTGGTCACAATGGTTAATGCAGGATTCTGCAAAACTATTCATTTACTTACCTAGAAAAGCTTCCATATGGGAATTATTATTTGTACTTATATGTTTTACAATATTCTTAGGAGTACTTACATACAAACGAGGCGGGGATATTCAAAAAATAGTTAAAATGAAAACAAATGTACAAGACCCTCGTTCTGCAACTATTATTGATATTATTTACGCATTTTTATTAATGTATTTCATAAACTTAAATAATGTTCCAATGTCTACAACTTGGGTATTCATAGGACTTTTAGCTGGTAGAGAAATTGCTCTTTACCAGAGATTAAGATTTGAATCACCTAAAAAAATGTATAAACACATTATCAAAGACTTGTACAAAGTAACATTAGGATTAATTGTATCAATTGTAGTTGTAGTACTGTTAACTCAATTTGATTCCGTAAAACATTTCTTTTTCTCTCACTTCATAGGAGGTTAACATGGCCAGAATTCAACAGTTATCAAAGCATTTAATAAACCAAATTGCAGCGGGAGAAGTAATTGAAAGACCGGCATCCGTAGTTAAAGAACTCGTAGAGAATTCTGTAGATGCAGGATCTTCAAAAATTAGTATTGAAATTAATAATGATTGCCGTGATATAAGAGTCGCTGATAACGGCTGCGGAATTCACCCTGATGATATTATGCTTGCATTTTCTAAACATGCAACAAGCAAAATTGCATCTGATGAAGATTTATTCAATATTCATACTCTCGGATTTAGAGGAGAAGCATTATCAAGTATTATTTCTATTTCAAAATTAACTTGCACTACAAGAACTGCTGATTTTGATACTGGGACAAAAGTTAAATGCGAAAATTCGGAAGTAAAACAAGTTGAAACAGGCTGTGCAGTCGGAACTATTATGGATATAAAAGATCTATTTTATAATCTCCCTGCACGTTTAAAATTCTTGAAAAGTCCAAATACTGAATTTTCATATATTCAAGAACTCGTTCAAGCAATAGCTCTTGCGCATCCTGAATGTTCTTTAGAACTAAAAAAGAACGGGAAAACAATGCTTAAAACATCAGGTCAAAATAACCTTTTACAAACAATAAAAGAAGTATATTCTGCAGATGTAATCGCTAATTTAAAAGAAGTCTTAAAAACTGACAATCTTGCAGGCTTAAAAATATCAGGCTATGTCAGCACCCCTGATTATACTCGTTCAAGCAAAAAAAGTTATCATATCTACATAAATTCAAGAACAGTTAAATGTCCGATTTTCCAAAAAGCAATAGATACAGCTTATAAAAGTCTAATAGCAAACGGCAAATATCCTTTTGTCGTATTGAATTTAGAAATTCCTCCATCTGATGTTGATGTGAATGTCCACCCGACAAAAAAAGAAGTAAGATACAAAAATACAAACCAAATATTCAATTTTATCTACACTTCAATTCAAGCTGGACTTGCAAATTATGTTGAAAAAAATACAATTAATCCGCAACAATATACTCCAAATGAAAATTTTCAACAAAACAATATTATTGATTTCGTTCAGCCAAAAATGGAACAATCAGGAAATATTTTCTTTGATAAACAAGACGATACAATCTATGTATCTGAAAAGCTCATGGAGCAAGAAGAAAAGAATTTAGAACAAACCCAAGTAGAAAAAACAGAACAAAAACAATTTTTTGTCCCTGTTGAAAAAGAAGCAGAACCAGATGAAAATATTGTAGGTCAATACAAAAACACATATATTCTTGTTGAAAAAGAAGACGGATTGGAAATTGTTGACCAACACATCGCAGAAGAAAGATACATTTATGAAAAATTGATGTCTGAAAAAAATATTGTATCCCAAATGCTTTTTGTATCAGACGTTGTACCTGTATCAAGTTCGGAAGCTGAACTTATAAAAGAAAATATTGATAAATTTGAAAAATTCGGCTACGGAATTGAATTTTTAAAAGATAATGAACTCATTTTCCGTAAAGTTCCTCAAATGATAGCAAAAGTCAATCCTAAAGAAATTTTAGCCGATATTTTAGAAAATATAGACGGAAATATTGATAGATTGGAAGAAAAAATTCTAATCACAACCTCCTGCAAAGCATCAGTAAAAGCAGGTCAAAAACTTTCAACTTGGCAAATGCAGGAAATAATCAAAAAATGGCGTACGACCAAAATGCCATATACCTGTCCTCATGGACGTCCGATTGTAAAATTCTTCCCGCATAAAGAAATCGCAGGTTTCTTCCAAAGAAATGCATAATTTCATTAATAATTTTAATTAATTACAAAGACAATTTATCAAAATAATACGGATCATTCAAAGCCTCAGCAGTACATCCAGCTCCACTTTCAGCATTAATACTTGATTTATTACATTTTGTATACAAATTAGAAACATTTGAATCAATATTAAAAGTAGAACCAGTTGGACTAAGCGCTCCGGTATTTCCATTATAAAACCAAAAAAATACATCTTTACCATATGCATTAGGACGTTGCATCCATCCATTAATGTCTACTGCAAGAAGAGAATAATTAATATCTACAAAACCAGAACTCCAATCACCAACAATATTAGTTTCCTTTAATCTTACAAACCATAAAGTCATTCCATTAGCTAGGCAATACGGCTGCTCTAACACAGTAGCAACGGCTGTATCAGCAAACTGAGATCCACTAAGATTTTTATAACCAACTTTACTTGCATTTTCTGGCAAAACACAATTTCCATTCTTAAAATATTTATTTATGGTAGATGAATCCCTTTTATTAATTACTTCATTTAAATCAACTTCATCATTTCGCATTTGAGATACACTATCCTGTACAATAACATTAGCTTGTAAAAACTTGGTTCTTAAAACTTTTGCTCGATATTTTCCAACTATACTAGGCATCGTCATTGCTGCGACAACACCGACAATTCCCAATGTTATTAAAACCTCTGCTAATGTAAATCCCTTACTAGGAGCGGTTAATCTGCCCCCCCCCCGAAATTATCAAACCTTTTCATAACTAGCTCCTTTCTAATAAAAAACAATCTGCTATATAAATTATAGCAGATTGCCCCAATATTTTCAATATTTCATTATTCCACATTTACTGACAAGCAGGTCTTTTCATAATGTAATCTGTTATTGAACTTATTAATACGGCCCATAACTTCCTTAAACATTGGAATAGGCAAGCTTTGTTTACCGTCAGATAAAGCATTTTCTGGATCATGATGTACTTCAATCATAATACCGTCAGCTCCAACTACAAGCCCTGCTTTAGCCATAGGTTCAATTAAATATCTTTGTCCAGTACCGTGACTTGGATCTACAATTATCGGCAAATGTGAATATTTTTTGATAACCGGAATAGATGCTATATCCATTACATTACGTGTAAATGCACTATCAAAGCTTCTAATACCGCGTTCACATAATATTACATTCGGATTACCGTTGTACATGATATGTTCAGCTGCTAGTAAAAATTCTCTAATTGTACTTGCAAGCCCGCGTTTTAAGATAACAGGTTTTCTGCATCTGCCAACAGCATGCAATAATTTAAAGTTTTGAACATTTCTTGCTCCAATTTGCAATACGTCAACATATTCACACATCATATCCAAATCAGAAGCATCCATTACCTCAGATACGGTCAAAAGGCCCGTTTCTTCACTGGCTCTTTTTAAATATTTTAATGCTTTTTCCCCATAACCTTGGAAATCATATGGTGAAGTTCTTGGTTTGAAAGCTCCGCCTCGCAAGAATTCACAACCCATTTCCTTTGCAGCAAGTGCAACTTTTATAAGTCCGTCATAATCTTCTTCAACAGAGCAAGGACCGACCATTGATACAGGTTTGTTACCCCCACCGATTTTTACACCATTTGCAAATTCTATTACAGTATCGTCAGGCTTTCTATCTCTTGATGCTAATCTAAATGGTTCTCGAATTACTTTTACCTCTTTTACACCGTCAAAAGCTGCTACTCGGCCCGGGGTAACTGTTGTCTTGTCTCCGATTGCATCTATTACTGAATGGATTTGACCTTGGTTGAATCTTATATCAAATCCGTTATCTTTCAAAAAATCAATTACACGTTGAATTTGAACTTTGGTAGCATTACGCTCCATAATTATAATCATAGTTTTCTCCCGTTATTTATAATCAGCAAAAACAAGTGTATCACGAACAATTTATCAGAACAAATTATTTTATTTCGCTCTTAATCTTTTTTAGCAAATCTACAGCAGGAAAATATTCAGGTAAAATCCTTATACAATCTTCTAGAGATTTTTGTGCTTGAGCAGTTTGATGATTATTATTATAAATGTAAGCTAACAAATAATGCAGTTCAGGATCATGGTAAAAATAATTCTTTGCTCTATCTAAAAAAAACATTCCCTGATCTAAATATCCGTTATTATAAAAAACACGACCAATATATTTATGTACCTCAGGATTTATAGTAAACATAAAATCTGCATACCTCACGATTTTTTCAACGTAATCGCCTTTAAAATAATGCAGTAAAATATTCAAATCAATTTCCAAAAAGTTTCTTAATTCAAAATATGACGGATACTCTTTTATATTTGCCTCAATCATTGAAATCATAAAAGATGCCCAATGAGCTCTGATATCATTCCCTTTAATAGCATTAAATAAATTTTTTGCTTTTTCTAAATTATCTGCCAAAAGTTCATAATATGCATTTTCAAGAATATACCCCTTTTTAACGAAAAATTGCTGACAGTCAGAGTCTAATTCTGTCAACAATTTTTCTTTAGCTTTTTTATAATCTGTAATCATATTAATTATTTGTTATTATCGTTATTAAATGAAAAATCAGCCATCATAGAATTCATCATCATAGCTTGCATAACTCTAGGGTCAATATTTTCCCCTTTTTTAGCCTGAGTCATTAACATCGGCAACATATTCATCATACTGTTACCGTTATTATTGTTATTATTACCTAACAACATACTCATTTCAGCCATTTGAGGATTTTGATACTGCATCATTTGAGCGTAGGGATTGTCTGATTGTACAGAAATTGTTAACCCTGCATCTTTTAAAGTTTTAATCGCATTTAAGACATCTTCATCACTTACTTGTGCAATTTTTTCATTATCTACATCATTAAATGACTTATTCTTATTATCAAAATCTTTTATTTTTTGAATATCTTTATGTTCTAATTCTTCTTTTTGATTTATTGTTTCTTTAATATTTATCAATTGTTTTTGTTTGATTTCTTGATTCAATTCAGGAGATAAACCGTTGCCATATGGAGCATTAATAAACTTATCCAATTCATCCATTTCTTCTGCCGGTTTTTCCTCTGGATGACAAGCCGGACCATCTGTCAAACAATCACGACCTTTGGTTGCATATTCTACCAAATATTCATTTGGACTCAATGAAATTACTTTTTCATAAGCTGCAACAGCTTCATCCTTCATATTTACATGAGAATATGCCATAGCCATATAATAATATGCTAATGCATTTGAAGGATCTTTCTTTGTTAACGAAAATAATTCTTGCAAACAACCGGAATAATTTCCATTTTTATACTTTGTCACAGCACTTTTTATTGTTGCATTTGGATAATATACAGTATTTTTATCTAGTTTTATTGAGCTACCGGTGCCAGAGGAATATGAACTCGAAGCAGGTTTAGATGAACCGTTTATTGGTTCTAATTTTTCTATTCCTGATGAGTATACTACTACTGAACTTATTGTACATAATACAGCTAATGACCAAATAAATTTTTTCTTCATATATACATCCTTTTTTTTTATTTTAATTATTTTTTCATCAAAATCAAGCTTTTATCTTATTATATAACATTTTTTTTAATAATCATAATGTAAATATATGATTTATATTTTTGCAAATTTACAACCACAATAATTTTGACGATAAAGCCCCAATTCTCTAGATATTTTATTTGTTTTCAAAAATCCGTCTTTTTTCTTGAAATCTATTGCTAAATAATTTAATCCATATTGTTGCGCAATATTTTCACCTATTAATGTTAATTTTTGAAAATTTTTATGAGGACTTATCACCATTGATGTAGTAATATTTGAAATATTCCGTTCTTTTGCAAATTGAGCTGTTTTTAACAGTCGTAATTCAAAGCATTTATCACATCTTTTACCTTTTTCTGGTTCTTGTTCTAATCCTGCGACTGCTGCATAGTACAAATCCGTTTCATAATCCCCTATAATCAATTCACAATTCAAATGTTTACACAAACTGATTTCAGCATCTAATCTTTTTTGGTATTCTTCAATCGGATAGATATTAGGATTATAAAAATATGCAACTACTTGATATCCCATATCTTGTAACAAAGATATAGGATATCCTGAACATATTGCACAACAAGTGTGAATAACTATTTTATCTTTTTTCTGCTCCAAGTTTTTTCACCCATTCCTTATACTCTTTATAAGTATTTATACCAACGCTCACTTCATTATTAATTATTGTAGATGGTGTGCCTTGAATACCTTTTTTATAAGCTTCATCAATTTGATCTTTTATTTCCTTTTGAGTTTCTGGGCTATTTGCGTCTTCCTGCAATTTTTCTAAATCAAAGCCCATATTTGCAGCATATTTTAAGATTTCATCTTCAGTTTTAGGTTTTTTCTCAAATAACATATTATTCATATCCCAAAGTTTGCCTTGTTTTTCTGCAGCTATTGAATAACGAGCATCCACACAAGAACCTTCATGGAATGGAGACTGCAAATATTTATTACACTCTGTATCTAAAGGTAAATTTTTGTGTACAATTTTAATTCCCTTCATTTCTTTTGCTAATTTATGCATCATAGAATTATGAACAGGACATATCGGACATTGATAATCTGAATATGTATAAATTAAAATTTTAGCATCTTTATCTCCTAAAATATTACCTTTTATCGCATATTTATTTTTCTTGTGTGAAAATTCTTTAAATTCATACTGTCTTTTTACCTGCGGAGCAAAGACAAAAGAAATTCTTGTATATGCTAAAAATCCTACTGCTATAGACATTACAACAATAAAAGCAATTAGATAGTTTCTAACTTTTATCGCATCAAGGAAATCTAAAAAACTTTGTTTAATAGAATTTACAAAGCCACCTTTTTTAAAATCAGTAGCTACACAACCTATTAAAAGGTTTAACATATAAGTAAAAGCACAAAGTATACACAATTTTTTAATTTCAAATAAACTTAGACATAATAAAATCATTGAAATCATGAACGAAAATAGACCTAAAGATGCTATATAATCTAAAGGATTTTTAAAAACTTCCAAAAATCTCAACAATTTGAAATTTTTTAACTTTGGAGCAAATAACATTAAAAAGACAAAAGAGTAGAAAAATAATCCCCAATATGCAAGAGGAATACCTAAAAATTGAGCTTCTGTCGTTTTTGCAATTCCATCGCAATCTATAAAATCATTTATTGAACAAAAACTTGATAATGCATAAGGATTAAAATTTGCATTAAAATAAATTATAGCAAGTTTTATTGTCGTAACAATACCTATTATAGCAATTGTACCAATAGCAATCTTCTTCTTAGTTTCTTTTTCCATGTATACTTCTCCTATTATAAATTTATAATACAATTTTAATCTCTATAAATCAATAGCATAAAGAAGAATAAATAAATTCTACTTTATGGCCATTTTAGCTAACAATTCATTTCAAGACATGAACTTGAATAAAATTGGAATATATGGTACAATAAGAAATATAGTTTTTATGCGAGGTTAATTTGAAACAGAATATTTTTAATTTATTTTTAGACAAAATTTTAAATGTACCCCTATGGATTAAACAAGTTATTTATTTAAAATTAGAACAAGAAATGAAAGAAATGGCATGTGATAATTTTTTAAGAGAACATAGTGGGGACATATTCTCAACATTTATTCCTACTCTTACATTCAAGGGGAAAACAGAATTAACCGAGCACAAATGCGGACTTGATAACAACATATACAATTTTTTACAAGGCTGCGCAAATGAATATTCAATGCTTGAAATTTCCGTAAACACATTCTTGTCAATGGAAGAAGTTGCAAAGTATTATGAATTATGTCTTGAACAAAATTTTATCAAAGTACCAGATTCTAAAGAAATTCATGCCATGGCTGGATTTATTGCAGGGAAATTTAGAACTGGAGAATATTTTAAACAAAAAGGAGCTATTTCGGTTGATCAACTTCAAAAAGCAATCTTAGCAAACAGAGATGCTCAAGAAGCAGGAACACCTAAAAAATTTGGACAAATCCTTATTGAACTTGGTTATATTACAGAAGATGACATAAAAGCTCTTGTCATATTAAAAGAAGAAGCAAAAAAACGGTTTATTCTCGATTATAATACTGTACCTAAACCGGAAACAACTTTCACTAATGATAACCAAAAATATGAAGAAGAAATTTCTAATCTAAAAGATGAAAATTTAAAATTAAAAAGAAAAATGCTCCAACTTTTAGAGTTAGTTAAAAGAAATGGTCAGCAATAATTTTTATTTATTATTTTAATTTAATTTTTTGATTAAACCAACCATTCACAAGAATGTTAAAGTCTGCTTTAACATTTTGATATGTACTTTGGGGGTAAACACTGTTTTGAGCTTCCAAATTCATAAAATACAACCCTCTGTTATATAATCTTTGAGCGGAAGCTATAATTTCTTTGGGAATATTATTTTTATAAATTTTGCTTGCATGTGAAATTTCAAATAATCTTCGTTTATCAAGCCCGCTTAAATATTTTCGCAATGTTTTACCATCTTTTTCAACCAAAAAAATTCTTTTATCCTTAAATTTATTCATATAAGCTTTTAATTCTGATTGAGAATCAAATTTCATAATAGAATAATCTGTATCAAGTTTTGCAATAGCCGATTTATAATCTCCTTTTTGCAAACTACTAATCAAATCTTTTTTATTTTCAAATACTGTTTCTCCCCTATTAAATACAAAATCCATTATAGAATCTTTTACAGGTTGAGGCATTTTTTTATAAGCAGCATCACCTATAAGCAATTTTATATTTTGCTCTCTGTCTATCAAATCCTGAGCCAGCATTGTATACACTTGAGCATCTGATAAAGTTTTGCCGGAAAACTTTTTAGCTTCGGAATTTGACAATGCATGCCCAATACCTATAGTTTTTACTCTATTTCTGTCAGAATATATTTTATTATGCTTTTCTTCCATTTGTTCAAGTTTTTTTATATATTCTAAACTTAATCCTGTAGCTTTAGCGACATCGCTTATATTTCTTACATTTCTTACAGTTCTTGTTTCCGGAATTTTTATTACCGTACCAATTTTTAAAATTTTTTCATCCAAAGAATTAAGAGCAATAATTGCATCAGGAGATACATTAAATTTTTTAGCAATTAATTCTGCGGTATCACCTTTTTTTATAGTATAAGGAGGGTTTTTAGTTATTTTTACAAATTTATTTTGAGCATTTGCTTTTGCGATTTCTTCATCAGAAATTTCTCTATACATCTGAAATCCTGAATTATCAGATTTTTTAGTTTTTGGGAATATTGTTCCAGAATATTTTGCAGGAATTTTTAAATTCTGCCCGACAGCTAATGCATCTCCTTTTAAACCATTAGCAGACTTTAACTCTTCAACGGATATACCGTTAGCTCTGGCAATAGAATACAGTGTTTCACCAGAATTTACTTTATGATAAACAACTTTAGGTTGCTTATTATTATAACTTTTCTGTTCAATTTTCTTATCGGATGAAAATCCGAAAAAATCAGCAATAAAATTTAATAAACTAAATCCAAACATTTTTAATTACCTTAATTATTAATAGTATCTTCAATTGCATCGGCTACGCATTTCATATATTTTTTCTGATCGTAACTTGATAACAGAGAATTTGTAATATGACTGTTTGCGATATTACCAATTTCTAATAATGATGCTCTAACTCCTTTTGTTGCATTATTTACATACAAATTATCATGTGTGACATCAGGCGTCAGAGCCATAAAACCTTTTTTCAAGTGCTTGCTTATATTTTCTGACAACTTTTTATCAATATCTTTTGTATATCTTACCGTACACATTCTGGCATTCGGTCTTTCCTTTGCTGATTCGACATGTACAGAAAGGAACAGCATATCTGATTTATCAGTATCACTAATTAATTCTCTCATCTCATCTGAACCTTTATTACCTGCAATCAAATTTTCCAGATAATGTTGTTTTGCCATTCCGCCATTTTTAACAGCACCTGACACAAAAATAACATTTGCTCCTCTGCTTCTTAATTCATCTGATAAGCTATCTACAAAATTTTGAGCTACACGCCATTCCTCAATAGGCATTTCTTTACCTTCTGCATTTTTTACAGAAAGCACAGTCCCAGGATCAAAATATCCGTTATTTTGCTGATATCCGCCATGTCCTGAATTTAGAATGATAACCTTACCATTTAAATCACCATTATTAGTAGGCTCTCTTAGTTCCGTCAAAGCCTCAATTTTTTTAGTTTCAGTATTATAATTTGGCAAAGGTCTTACTATATAAGGATTTTCAACTTTGCTAAAACCTTTATCATTTTTACCGCTGCTTATAGCCCATTTTTTTAATGTTCCGGCAGTAACATAATTCCCACTGCTATCTTTAATATTTGTCAGAGTAGAACTTGTAATATCATTACTGTTGCCACCATTTGAACTTTTTAACAATTCAGAAGGATAAGACTTTGATTTATTGTTTGAATAATTATTTTCTCTTTTGGGATTAATCATATCATTAATCATAGAATCTAACTTTTCAGTATTTACCATACCGATAATTTTTCCAAACTGACTATCTAATTCCGCTTTAAACTCTTGTCTTCTTACTGCATTTACTGTTTTAGTCTGTCTGGCTAAATTGTCGTAGATATTCATTATTGCATCTTTTCTTAAATCTTTTGAGCTCCATACCTCTGAAGATATTGCATTTATCAGTGATTCGTCATTATCCGGTAATTCATTATAAGCCTGAATTACTTGTTTTACATTTTTATCATTAATTTTTAAAAACGCCTTTGTAAAATCTTCTTTACCTACAGCTCCAAAATTTGAGGATACAGCATCCAGAATTTGTTTTGCAATCTCATTTGGCTTTGCAGAAGGAACTGTTTTTTTTATAACCTTTTGCACCTGAGTGTTTTTTACTTGTTTTGAGCTCTTATCTACTGGTGTTTTTTTAGGAGAAATTTTTCTCACTGTATCTTTTGGAAAAATATAGAAAACCTCTCCTTTTGAAGGCTTATAATTTTTAGGTAAACTATTTAATGCTAACAATTCATCCAATGTCATTCCGTTTTTTTCTGCCAAATATTTCAAATCTTTACCATCAGGAATTTTTTCATGCGGAACATTTTTTATCACCTGCTCTTTAGAAAGAAAATCTTTTGTAAGTCCTGTAAGCTTTTTAAAATCAGATAAAGACATATTAAATTTACGAGCGATAGCAGTAAGCCCTTTTTCATTGCCACTTACCGTAACAATATATTCACCTTTAGCTCTTGCTTCCTTTTTTAATTTTTCAATATCATTTTTAGGCTCTGCAGAACCTGAATTTGAACTCAAACTCGTAATTTGAAAATCCATATAATTATATTCCTATTTCTTACACACAAAAAAAATAACGGTATATTAAAAAATATTCTTTAAAAATACCGTTATTTCCGTTTATATTTATTTACAATTAAAATTAAGTATTAAAAATTCTATCTCCGGCATCACCCATACCTGGAACTATATAACCTTTTTCGTTCAAACATTCATCAACTGCAGCTGTTATAATTTCAATATTCGGATAATGTTTTTGGATATTTTCAATACCCTGAGGAGCAGCAATAATACAAATAACTTTTATATTATCAATCGGAATTCCTTTATCTGCATACAACTTTATAGCTTCAAGCAAAGAATTTCCCGTAGCTAACATAGGGTCTGTTATATAAATATAAAATTTTTCAGGATTAGGAGCTTCCATTGGAACTTTGTTATAATACCATATAGGTTTTAAAGTCTTTTCATCTCTGTACATCCCTATATGCCTTATACAAGCCTGTGGCAAAATATCAATAGCTTCATCCGTAAAAATAAGCCCCGCACGCAAAATTGGAGAAATAATTAAATTGATATTAGGGTCAACAGTCTTTGTTGTAAAAGTCGTTAATGGAGTAGTCACCTGAGTATCAACTAATGGTAAATTTTTTGCAGCCTCATATAAAAGACATCTTGTAATTTTTCTTGTTGCAATTCTTACCCCCTGACTATCTGTGTTTTTATCACGCATAGTACATAAATTCAACAAAACAACAGGATTATTAATTATTCTGACTTTTTCTTTGTTCATCTTTTACCCCTTCTTTTTTAAAGCTTGAAAACTCTTTTATCCATTTATCTAAAATACCCATATTACTTTGGATTTCTCCTATATTAACACCCTTTCCCATTTCAACAGCACCGGTTTCTTTGGCAAAAAATGAAAGCCTTGTTGATATAGAACCAATTTTATCAAACATATCATTTAATAAACCTAAAGAATCATGAAGTCTTTTAGGAGATTGTACAACAATTAATTTATTAGCAGTAATACTCTCATCTGTAGGTGGATAGATTTCTAAAGATTTAGACCCTCCCATCCCGTTAAATTCAACAGTAGCTATAGATCCCTTAGGTAATTCAACATCTTTGTCTGTTATAACAATTTTCAAATATACCTCATTAGATACAATTTTTACTTTTTCGACATACCCAACTTGTACCCCCATAAATTTTACAGGGGAGCCTACAATCAATCCATCTACATCGGGCATAAAAATCTGATAAGTTACAAGTTCTTTTTCCTTGTGATAATGGTGAATTTTGATACCTGCAACAGCGACACACAAAATGAAAAACCAAATAACGAATTCTATTAAAATATATTTGTGAATTCCGTCAAAAATTTTCATAAGTCAATTATACAACAATTCAGAAATTTTTGCCACTTGCCAAATTTTTTTTTGTATTATAGTATTAAATATATATATTAAACAAAAAGTGAGGTTTTAACTTATGATGGATCAAATAATAAGAGTTGCATGGGATTTAAACGAAAATACCGACAACAGATATCAATTAGTATATGAAATTGCAGAGCTTGCAAAAAAACTTGTAGATGAAAATCAAGCAAAAAAAGCTCATGACGATTTCAATTTTGAAGAAAATTTTGACACAACTTATAAAAAAGAAAATCCTGTGGAACATGCCATTATGGTTAAAGCTGCAGAAGCAGATGATGACCGTTTAGTAGGCTAATTTCATCTGATAAATGGATAAAGTTTTATAAAAAAGTTAGAGTAACCTCTAACTTTTTTAATGGGGAAAAGGAGTTTATATATGCAAAATACTATTGAATTTATAAGGGAAAAAACGAATGATTTTAAACCGGAAATTGCTATTATTCTAGGCTCCGGACTTGGAGAATTAGCAGATGAATACTGTGATTATGCTATTCCATATAATGAAATTCCCGATTTTATCAAATCAACAGTACAAGGACACAAAGGCAGATTGGTTTTTGCAGAAATCAAAGGCAAAAAAGTTTTAATGATGCAAGGACGCAACCATTTTTATGAAGGTCATACAATGCAAGAAATAACTTATCCTATCAAAGTTATGAAAGCTCTTGGGATAAAAACTCTAATCCTTACAAACGCAGCAGGAGCCGTAAACGAAGAATACAGACCTGCAGATCTAATGTTAATAACTGATCATATAAATCATATGGGTTCAAATCCTCTTATAGGTCCGAATGATGAAAAATTAGGAGAACGTTTCCCTGATATGACAGAAGTTTATAAAAAATCATTAATCAAAATAGCAGAAAAATGTGCTGATGATTTAGGTATAGATATAAAAAAAGGTGTATATTGGGCAAATTCCGGTCCTTCATATGAGACACCCGCAGAAATAAAAATGATTAGAAAACTTGGCGGAGATGCTGTTGGAATGTCGACTGTCCCAGAAGCTATAGTTGGGAACTATTGCGGACTTAACATCTTAGGTATAAGTTGTATCACAAATACAGCAAGTTCTGAAACAAGCGGGAAACTATCTCATGAAGAAGTTATTGAATCTGCAAACTCTGCTAAAATAAAGTTTAAAAGTCTGATTTTATCAGTATTACAGCATTTATAAAAATATATGTTAAATACTGTAAATTTTGTATATACTGCCACTTGTCAAAAAAACATGTTCAGTTAAAAATACATGACGGGAAGGAAAAAGACAAATGATTATAGGAAGATTAACGAACTACGACACAGTGAAACAACGACAAAAGTCAGCAGGAGAATTATCTCCCAAACATGTTCCTCTTTCTTCCGAGTTCATGTCTTCAAAAAATTTAATAAACGAGAGACCTTTAAAAAGTATTTCAAACGATTTATCTTTTAAAGGTCTTTCTTTTAATGGGGACAAAAAACAACCTCAAAAAGATGACAAAATGAAACCTCTTCTTTATACGGTAGGAGCATTACTGGCTACAGGATTAGCTTTAAGATTTGCTCCAAGTTATAAAAAAGCTGGAGAATATAGTATTAACGAATTCTTGCAATTTGCGAAAAAATATACAGGAATAGAAAAAACTGGTAAAAACGGTGAAAAGCTTCAATCTTCAATCGGACAAGAATTATTTGAAAGTGTCAGAGATTCTGAGCTTACAAAGAAAATGGTTGAAATTAAAGGAGATAAAATCACTTTCAATAAAAAAACTATTCCTCAACTTATTTGGGACGGCTTAATTTATCCTGTAAAAATACTACCTGCAGACATTCTAAACGGGATTGTGACATTAGCAGGAAAAATAAAACCTCTTAAGGGTTGGTCAGAAAAAACTCTAAAACAACCATTTTTCAAATCAATAAGACAAAGATCAAAAGTAGATGCGAAAGTAAATTCTTTACGCGGATTGTTTGAAACAATGAAAGATTTGAAAGAAAAACCTGATGCAGAAATTTCATCAAAAGTATTTAGACAATCAGTAAAAATGTTTGACCCCAAAACAGGAAACTATGATACGAAACATGAAAGATCATTAAATCGTATAGTATCAGGACTTCCACCTGCAATATTCCTAGCTAACGATGCTTATAACTTATCAAGAATGATGGATGACGATAAAAAAGAAGCATCTCATGAACAAAAAGTAAGATTTAAACAAGAAATGGCAAGAATAGGTTTCAATGCATACATCACACTTGTAACATTAGGAGCTCTAAATAAATACATCAACAATTCAAAAATGGGTATTATGTTGATGACAGCACTAACAACTCTTACAACCGAAGCATTCTCTCGTGTAATCAACGGAAAACATATCACAAGATTAACACCTGAAGAAGCAAGAGCTGAAAATGAGAAAAATCACGCTCCTGAAGCTAATATTAAACCTGATCTGTCATTCAAAGCATCAAATAATAAAGAAGATAAAGAAAAACAACAAAAACCTCTACTTTCATTAAATACAGTACTTAAAGCAGTAGGCGTAATTATCGGAGGAGGATTTGCAGTAAAAGGACTTAGAAAAGTTTCATCAATAGATAATGCTTGGAAATCATTCTCAGGATACTTTAAAAAACATTATAATGACTTAACTCAAATTAAGGATTACAGAATTTCAAAAGAAAAATTCAGCGAAATTACTAAAGTCCTTGATAAAAACGGCTTCAATAATTTAGCAGAAGAATATAGAAAAATTGCAAAAACTTCAACAAACCCTGATGGAACAATAAGTCTTGGAGCAAAAGATAAAAAAATTAAACCATTCGTAAACTTCTTCTTAGCTCCATTCAAATTTGTATGGAAATACGGTACATTACCATACACTGTAATTGATGACGCCATCAAATCACTAAGCAAAAAATCAAGTTTCTTAAAATTAGATATAAAAGATAAAAATACTCTTAGCACAATTGTAAAAAATTATGCAAAAGAAAAAAATGTTACAGACTCAAAAGCTCTTGAAGAATTTATACAAAATGTTTCAAGCGGCAAAATTGCAAAAAATACAAAATTATCAGCCGATCAAGAAGAATTACTAAGAAGAATTTCAAATGTATCATCTCTTGCAAAAAGTATTGAAAACATTGGACATCAAGCAGCTAAAAAGAACTTATCACCAAAAGAATTCCAAGATTATGTAAAAGACAATATCCTAAAATCATTTAACGTTGATACAATGTCTAACGTATCTAACAGTGAATTATCAAACCTTGCAAAAACAGCAGCCCTAGCAGCTACTATCTGGTTCCTTATGACAGATAACTACAACATGGTAATGTTGAAATCAAACGGTAATGATGTAGAAGGAGCAAAAACTAAATTCAAAGAAAGATTTGTACAAGAAGGTTCAAGATTATTCTATCAAACATTATTAATTGACTTATTCAACAGCACATTCAGCAAACAATATCACCAATCATTATTCGGAATGAGCTGGATTACATTCACTAACACAACAATAGGTGAATGGCTGACAAGAAAATCAGTAGGTGTTGCAGTGGGAACTCACTCAAGAGATCAATTAATCGCTCTAGAAGAAAAACAAGACAAAGCAACAGGTTTCACAAGAAAATACTATGACTTTATGAAACGTCTAACAGGTAAACGATCAATAAAATCTTACGAAGTCACACATAAAAATACTGAAACAGCAATAGATAATAAACAAGAAACTAAAAAACAAGATATTAATTTTACAAATAATTCAAAACTTACAAAAATAATAAAAGGCTAATATAATGATTCAAAAAATTAGTTCTTCAGACAATAAATACAATCTTAAACAAAATATAATCCTTGCATCTGCAGGCGGAATAGCTTTGGGGGCAAAAGAAGCATACGATACCAGACAAGAGCTATCAAATAAAAAACAATTTTTTAAAAAGTTCATGAAAACTGTTTTTTATGATAACGATTACTTAGAAAAAGAAAAAAATTATTTTAATCAACAACTAGAAAAATCTAAAAATTTTGGAGAATACTTCAATAATTTAGAACAACAAAGCATTGATAATTTCTATAAAAATGTAAAAACATTAATAAAAGATACTAAGTAAGAATTTAAACAAGAAATTAGCACAATAACAAATCAAGCACCTTTAAAAATCACCCTAAAAACGCTAGGTGGTGCAACTATAGGATTAGGAATAAGCCTTTTAATCAATTACATTAAAGATAAAACAAAGAAGAAGTAATATAACTTGTTTTTTGAGGATTAATCTCTTTATTGTTATTCTGCCAAAAGAAAAAACCGACAGCAACAGCTGCTACAAGAATTATAATCAAAAAGATTTTTGTTAAAATTGCAAAAATCTTTCCGATTATAAAAAGAACAATTATTATTCCTAAACCTATTAATAAAAAAGTAAAATCCATTTATCTAACCTTATTTTCTTCACCTTTGATAAGTCTTTGAATATTTGAACGATGAAGCCATATTATATACAAAGCTCCTAATGTGCAATAGCCTACATAAGCAATTGGAGCTTTAAATGCCCACATTATAAATGGAGAAAGAGCTAAAGCTATAATAGATCCGACAGATACATATCTTGAGAAAAATGTAATTACTGCCCATATCGCTGCAATAATTAATCCAACCTGCCAATTTAGAGCCAAAATAGTTCCAACTCCTGATGCTACAGATTTACCGCCTGTAAATTTTAAAAATATTGATTTACTGTGTCCTAGAATTACGGCAATAGCAGCCAAGACAGGCAACAGCCCTATCCCTGTGAAAGATTTTGCAAACATTGCTGCCAATACAACAGGCAAAGCACCTTTAAAGGCATCTAATAAAAGAGTTATAAAAAACCATTTTTTACCCATAACTCTTTTTACATTAGTAGCACCGGTAGAACCTGAGCCTATAGTTCTAATATCTTCACCTGTAAAAGCTTTTACAATAATATACCCTGTAGGTATAGAACCGATTATATATGCACTGATTACAACAGCTAATAATTCCAATATTTTTTCCATAATTCCCCTCTCTTGTATGACAAATTATAACAAAGATGTTGTAATAATTCAACAATCTATTATAATATATGAATAATGAAAAAGTTTTTAATTATATTTTTATGCTTTCAATTTATCTTTCTTCCTGCATTTGCTGAGTATGATTTTTCAGACGAGGCTCAAGCAGAATTTGACAAACAAAGATTTCAACAAACTAATTTTAATAACACTGATTTTTCGAAAAAAAGAAATAAAAAAGAAATTAAAAACAACAATTTAGAAAGAACTAATTACACCCCCATAAAATTAAAACAAGAAACTCCAATTAATCTTGAAACCATAACAAAACCAAATAAAACTCTCACAGGTTCTGTAATCGAAATTCCAGAAGGAACAACTTTTTACATAACATTTGATTCAGGAATTAACTCAGGAAGCCTTGAGAAAAATGACAAACTTATTGCATCACTAACAAAAGATTTTATATATAACGGCTCACTTATTGCCCCAGCAGGCAGTCTTGTATATGGCAATGCAACTTATGCAAAAAATGCAGGATACGCATATGGAAGCGGAGCTTTAGAAATTAAATTCAATCAAATTATCACCCCTGATGGGAATATCCTTGAAATTTCTACAGAAAAAATTTATATAGAAGAAAAAAATGAACGAGCTAAAAAAATGTCAAAAAATATCCTAATCGGAGCACTAGGCACTATGGTTATCGGAACGATATTCACAGCAATAGGCGGTGGCGATGATTGGGGTAGAAACATGTTAATATACGGCGGGCTTGGAGCTGCAGGCGGCGGCATCAGAGGCGCATTACAACGGGGAAAAGATGTTGATATCCCTGACGGAACTACTATTGAATTAAAACTAAGCCAACCGCTAAATACAATTCCTTATAATAAATCATTGCAGTAATCATAAAAATATGGTATATTATTCTTAGCAAATATTTTTTATTATCGGATAATAATATGAAATTAAATAAAAGATTGGTTACATTAGGATTATTAATACTCGTACTGTCAGTTGCATTAAAATTTATCTTGGCAGGATTAAAACAGATTAAAGTTGATGATTTTCACCCTGCAGCAGTTATTTTTGTTGTAGATTCATCTGCATCAAACCAAAAATATTTACCCGATCAGAAAAAAACTTTAAGACAAATTTGTAACCTTTTAGATCCTGAAGACCAAATTAAAATTTTACGAGTTTCTGAAGATGCATACCTGATTTATGAAGGAAGTCCTATGAATGGAAGCACTATTACAAAATCAATGGATGCTTTCACAAAATATGATGAAAAAGATTATGGCACAGCATATGGTATTGGATTAAAAAAAGCTTTTTCTCACGCTCTTACAATGAAAAAGAATGGCTATGTTCCTGCAGTAGTTGTAATTGGCGATCTTGAAAATGAAGGAGCAATTGAAAAACAAATTAATTGGGATACTTTGCCTAAAAATGTTCAAAACGTAAAAAAATATGCACCAGATATTTCAATGATGTTTTTAGATGCACACCCTGCTAAACTTGATTTAGTAAAAGAAAAACTTACACCTGTTTTAGGTGAAAATCATTTGATAGTAGCTCCAAAGCAAAATATTGATAAATCAATAAGAAGATTTCTTCATGCATTAGGAAGATAATAAAGAGGATAATTAATGGCTTTAGTAATATCAACTTCAAAAGGTGAAAAAGTATTTAATAAAGATGTAATAAATGTCGGTACAAATCCAAATTGCGATGTCATTTTACATACAGGATATGACATTTTACTAACATTAGAATACAAATCATCAGAAAATAAATGTATTATCATAAACACTTTCAAAAGTGACAAAGTCCTATTCAAAGGGCAACCGATAAAAAAAGTTGAAACAGGAAACGTATGCAAAATTATGTTTGCAGATTCAAATGAATTTTTAGGTGTAAAAATTATAGCAGAGGCACCTGTAAATCATACAAAAACTGTTACTTCAATCGGTAAAGAAGACCTAACTGAAGAAGACATAAAAGGCTTGTATGGCAAAGATGTCAACGCAGTAACTAAAGTCAAACTTGAGAAACAAAAAGAAGATTTGGAAGATGCTAGAGTTGCAATCATCAAACAAGTAGCTTTCCATATTAATGATTTAAAACAAAAATTATCTACAAATTCTAAAACAAGTATATTCTTACATATAGCAATGTTTTTAAGTTCTATGGTCTGTGCATTTGGGGTATCAAATTACCTTATGGGACTTGAAATTAAAGAAAGTGCTAACTTTTTGCATATGCCTACTAACATAAAAGTTTGGGGCGTATATACAATTTTAATTTATGGTATATGCTTACTTTTAAAACAAGGAATATATCTATACCTGCAAAGTAATATCCAAAAAGAAATGTCTAAATCAGCAAAACTCGGACAAAGTTTTATGTTGATTTTCTCATTAATATTTGTGCTTGGAATTTATGTCGTAAACCTTATTTATTATATGAATTTGAATGACTTTATGACATTTGCAATTTTTATTTCATTCTTTTTCTCAGGCATAATGGCAGTTCTTGCAATAAGCTGCGGATATTTCAAATGTAATGGCGTTGAATGGACTATGACTCTTGATAAATATGAATACAGAGAAGATTTTGAAAGTGTCATAAAATCTTATAGACAATGGATTGAAAGATATATTAACAGTTTAAGTAATTCTAAGCTTCAATATATCAGAGATAAAATGTTTAATCTTCAATTAAAATCAGTAGGTGAAACCGTTGTAGGTATTTTGACAGCACCGTTTTTGGCTTATGGTGTATCAAATACTCTTGCGATGTGCTTTCCTGAAGCTGCTGGATGGGTTAGAATATCAGGTTTGAGAATAAGCCCTGTATTTTTAACTCTCGCAACATTTTTAATTATTTTTGCATTTTTCTCTTTTGTAAATGCATTTTTCTGTACTAAAAAAATTCAAGGCTCACAAGTAATTAAACAAGACGGATTTTCGGATTACCAGCACCACGGAGTCACAATATACGGCTTAGAAGGCGTAAGAAGATTGAATTCAGAAAAAAACAGATCTCTTGCAATCGCTTGTGCAATTATATTCATTGAATTTTCAATGAACGTATCATATTTTATGACAGAAATAGGCGGGGATATGCAGGGGTTATTCTTAAGTTTAGTTGCAGCACTTGTACCGACAGCTCTGTTAATTGCTGAAACCCTTATGCTTAGTCAAACGAAATTCGATATCTACGCTTGTGATGAATTGTTAGCTAAAGTTGATAAAGATTAATTATGGATTTTTTAAAAGTATTTGTAATAATTTCATTTATTATCACGACAATATTAACACTTAAATTTCATCCAGAAATGCATCATCCGCTGATTATTGAAGATGAAAATTTTAAGCTGACAAGAATTAGCGACAACTTACCGGATCAAAATACCCAAATAAGTACTAAAACAATACAAACAGTACCAAAACAAACAGAAGTAAATAATCAAATACAACAAACACTACCAAATCAAACCAAATATATTGCAACAGATAATATAAAACCTGTGCAAAATGAAAAAGATATAACATATAATACAAATTCTCAAATAGACCAATCACAAATTGAACTTCTTCAACAACTTTTAAAAGAAGTAGAAAAAAATACACAAACAAATCAACCTCAACAGACAAATTCTTCTTCTCAAAACAGCAATTTCAAAAATCCTTACATGACAGAACAGGAAGAAATTATTGCTTGGAACAAATGGAGAAGTAATGTACAAAACCAAATAATGATGAATTCAAATATTGAATATGCACCTTTGGGCACAATGTTTACTTTTAATTTTGTTGTCGATAAATTCGGGAATGTTTCCAATATAAAAGTAGACTGTTCAAATCCGAATTATATGGACGTTGCAAGAAACAATGTAAAAGCTGCAATCACAAAATTACAAAATCAACCAATTTTAAACTTTCCAAAAGGAACGCAAAGAAAATCAACAGTTGTGCAAGGATATTTCTTCATTGGACTGGAAGAAAGATATTCTACACCTAATAATTTTTCAGATTATGAAAGGGTAACATATTAATGAATGCGATTAAAATTGCAATAATTACAATCATAATTTTAATACTTCTTGCAATAGTAACAACAATTACTGCAAGTATGAAACCTCAAATGCACAAAACAATTATGCTTGAGAAAATTATATTCAAAAGGAGTAAATAAATGCTTAAAATTATTTTAATAACACTTTGGGTATTAATAGAAATTCCATTTATCTTTAAATATATTCAAGCAAAAAAAGAGTTTGAGATAATAAAACAAACTGCAATTATAATTATAATGTTGATTATTGCAATAATATTTTTTGGAATTTATAAATTGAGTTTATTTATGATAGGATAATTTTGTTATGTATAGATGTAGAGAATGCAAAGCTGAATACAAAGAAAAAGTTGAATACTGCGATTGCGGGAATAATACATTCGATTATATAGAAGATAAAATACCCGTAAAAAAAGGAAAAGAAAAAACACCACTAACACTTGATCAAAAGTCTGAACTTGTATCAAGAATATTTTTTGCATTGTGTATAATTTTATCAATTATAATTTGGTCAATACCTATAGGGAACACTCCTGCAAAAAAACAAAAAACAACACAAACAAAAACTAAGACTAATATTAATAAAACAATACCTAACATAGACAGAATATGGGATGATACACCAATATATCAACCCAAAGCACAAGGGCAACAGTCGGAAGTTAACAGTAAAAATTCAATTCCGTTAACGTCAACGCCTGTTGACTATGCCAGGCGCCTAAAAACTCAAAGTAAATCAGACACAAAGAATTTAAAACAAGTTACCCCTCAAAAAGAAACAGCCCCAAAGACACAAAAACCTACATATAACCCTAATAGTCCTGAGATGTTAAGATATAAAAATCTTTTGCGTGCTGCTTTATTTTCTAAATTTGCAGTCGGAAGTATTCAAGGCTCTGGAGAATGTTCTATTCAATTTTCGGTAGATAAAACAGGAAAACTAACAAACCGAAAATTTACGAAAGAATCTTCTAATAAAGGGCTTAATGATACCGTGTACTTCATGTTGATGAGCGTACCAAAATTTAACCCACCACCGGATGAATACAATGGTGAAACAATTAGAATGAATTTTAAAATTAATAATGGCAATTATGAAATCACTATAAACTAAAATTAAAATTCAAAATAATCACAATTTCATCATTAAAGAAATATTTTGGGAACGGGTTAAATGGAGCTGCAGCTTTAATTGCAGCACCTGCATTATCATCAAGAGCTTTTATTTTTGATGATTTTAAGATTTTGCATTTTTTAACAGAGCCGTCTTTATTAAGAGTTAATGCCATTTGCACTAACAAATCTTTTTGCCCTTTAGCCAAAATATCAATTTGTTTTCTTGGTGGTACTTTCCAATTTTTTACAACTTTTTCTTTTACTTCCTTTACATAAGGTGTGTAATCAATATATTTACCGTCAGAACTGAATACATAAGATTCTTTATCTGATACAAAAACTTGTACTGCATGCAAATTTCCTGACGGATAATCGTATAAAATCCTGCATTTCATAAGTTCCGGACGTCTAAAAGATACATACTTTAATTCATTTGTATCAGTATTATATATTAATTCTGCATTTCCGTTCTTCACATAATGATAAGCTTTATTTTGTGTACCATCATCTTTTACTAAAGTAAAATCATGATAATATTTCGGATATTTTTCAGTATTAATAACCGGTCTAATCTTGCTAAAAATTACAGCAAGAGTTTCATTAACTTTTTCATAACTTTCTGTCTGCATCGGCTGCAAAAATTCAGGAACAATCTTAACATATTTTCCTGCGGCATAAGCACCAGAAGACATCATTAACAATATAGAACCCAATATAAGTAACTTTTTCATAATATAACTCCAATAAAAGTTTACCATAAACATACTATTTTTACTATTTTTAACGAATACACTGCAATTTTTATTTAAGAAATGTAAAAATATCAATCGATTTTATAAAGATTAAAACGAAAAATCCGTCAGTAATTTTGGAAAAAATATTGACTTTAAGAAAAAAGTCATTAAACAAAGTAGAAAGTAAGAATATTGAAAGGATGTGGGTATGTCATCTATCAGTTCAATCAGTAGTGCACAAGCTGCGTTGGTATCAACTTACAAAACAGAGGAACTTAGTTCATCTACTAAATTAAAACTGGAAGCATTAGGCATTGATCCGACAACAGTCACATCAGAAGCACAAGCACAAAGTTTAATAGCTCAAGCTGAAGCTACAAAACAGCAACAAAATTCAGGACAACAACAAGGAGGAGGTAATTCATCCGAACAAGAACTTTTATCAGAAGCAAAAAGTCTTGCATCCACAGTTGGAGTAAGCGTATCATCCAATGACAGCTTAGATGATATTATAGATAATATTTCTGCTGAAATTCAGGTTATGCTGAATTCAGGGGATCAATCTAAAATATCAGCTGCCCAAGGATACCAGTCGCAATTGGCAAGTCTTTCTGATAGAGTAGACTCTGTTCAAAGCACACAACAAAATATTTTTAACGCAATGGATATGGTTTCTATAAGCAACAAATATGCTTTAGGATTATAGAAGAAAAATTTTCTAAAAATAACAATTATTGGAAGGCTTTCATAAAATTATGAAAGCCTTTTTGTAAAATATTATTCTTTACTCATGCGCACCTGATGCCCAATTAAGTTTATCATAATGCAAATAATCTACATTTTGGAATTTTTGTATCCACTCTGCACACTTATATCCATTATAAGGATTATCTTTAAATCTTAGTTCACAAACTCCTCCATCAGGAAAGTTTCTAGGATGAACGATTCCTGCATCCGTAATAAAAAACTTAAAAACATCATATCCCATAGTATTTGGGCCCTTTGCGCCATTTAAATCTACAGATAATGCAAATTCATTTCCAACTCCTGGCATACTTAAACAAAATATCATACCGTTTTCAAGAATTCCAACATGAGAATATGTACCACATACCCCTTCTTGTATCTCAGTTTTTTTATCCAAAGCATAAAATGTATAAGGAACACATTCTTTATATGAACCATATGGGATACACATTTTTAATAACTTAAAATATTTGGCATAAAAATCTTGACCTAAATGACGAAAGTCATTCCAAGGGCCATATAAATTTCTTAAATCACCACCATTATCATTTGCCATTTGTGTAAAACCATTTGAAAAAATAGATACAGCTGCATTAAACTGTGAAAGAATTTGCCTATCCCTATAATGATTTATCAAACTTGGTAAAGTCATTGCTGCAACTATACCAATTATTCCTAATGTTATTAAGACCTCTGCTAATGTAAATCCAAATTTATCACTGCGAATCTTATGTCGAAGCAATCCAACTTTTTTGTTTAATAATAGGCTGGATTCTTTCGGGTATATTCCTTCAGAATGACAACCATCTCGAAATCCTTGGTAAGTGAGCTCTAAATCGCCCCCCCCCCGAATTTTGAAAGTAATTTAAGCTTTTTCATCTAATATTCCTTTCACATTTATTCTTTACTGATTATACAATATTTTTCAAAACTTTACAAGGATTACCGACTGCAACGACATTTGATGGGATATCTTTTGTCACAACACTGCCTGCACCTATTACAACATTATCACCAATTGTAACACCGGGCATTACACATACATTCCCGCCAATCCAAACATTATTACCTACTGTTATCGGATAAGCATATTCAATTCCTGCATTTCTTGTTTTTACATCTAATGGGTGTCCTGCTGTATAAAATCCGCAATTTGGGCCAATAAATACATTATCCCCAAATTTAACTTTTGCAGGATCTAAAATTACACAATTGTGATTGGAATAAAAATTTTCACCAAGTTCAATATTATATCCGTAATCACATCTAAAATCAGGCTCAATCCAAAAATTTTCACCTGTTTTTCCTAATATTTGCCTTAATAAAGATTTTCTTTCTTCTACATTATCAGGGGATAAATTATTATACTTATGACATAGGCATTTACAATGCATTCTCTCATCAGCTAACTCTTTATCATAATTTGCATCATATAATTGTCCACTTAGCATTTTTTCTTTTTCACTCATTAATAGATTCTCCTTATTTGCAAAAATAATATCACAAAAAATACCCTGACGAGTAATGCCATTTGTTAATCAACAAAACACAATAATATTAAAGTCAATCAGAAAAACAAGTTAGGACAATAATGTTAAAAAAATTTTTAATATCTCTAATATTTTTATCAATTGCAATAAACATATCTTATTGTGATGAACTAATTAAACAACAAGGAAAAATTCCTGATTATTCATATATTTATTTAGGGCCTGATAAGTATGAAAAATTTAACAGAAAAGTTTTTGCATTCAATCTAGGACTAAACAAATATGCAATAAGACCAGTACATATCCTTTGGTGTTCAATTTTGCCGGAATATGGAATTGAAAGAATTCAAAGCGCATACCAAAATATAGAATATCCAAAAAGATTAGTCAGCAGTCTTATCCAAAAAGATTTTAAAACTTCAAAAAGTGAAACAGTAAGATTTCTCACAAACACAACCCTTGGGATAGGCGGGTTATTTGACCCTGCTAAAAGTATTTTAAAAATTGAACCTATAAATGAGGATATGGAACAAGCACTTTCAAAATGCAAATGCAATTCAGGCTCATACATTGTACTGCCTGTAATGAACGGCACAACAGCAAGAGGAATTGCAGGAAAACTACTTGATACATCACTAAATCCGACAACATATGTAGGAACACCTGTATTAGCGATGGTAAAAGCTGGTTTAACCGTCAACAGAACAAGTGGAATGCAGCCTCTTATCAAAATGTTAGAATCCACATATGCAGATCCATACGATATTACAAAAAAAATGTATGGAATTGAAAATTATATTAAATCAAATAACTTTGACAGAAAGGATATTTTAACAAAAGGATTTGAAACTGCACAAGAAGAAATTGCAAATAACAAAATTAATAATAATGAAAACAATCTTGCTCTTAAAGAGCAAAACAAAAACGAAATAAATAACGAAGAAAAACTAACCATTACTGATATTTTAAAAGGCGGAACAAATATCGATAATATTATATTAAAAAGTTATAACCTTGAAAACTCGCAATTAATGGCAGATATGCTATTATTGGACTATAATCCTCAAAATCCTGTTGTTGATTCTATGAGAACAGCTTTATTTGATATTCCCGAAAAGGACAAATCCATTTGGAATGAAATGTCAATTTGGAATAGATGTTTTTCTAAAAAAATAAAAACTTCTTCCGTGAATATTACACCTGAAAAAGAAAATTATAAGTTTAAATATATACTGCAAAAAGATAAAAATTCTCCCCTTGCAATAATCTATCCGTCAATTGGCGAAGGAATAGTATCAGAGCATTCTGTAGTATTTGCAAAATTATTTTATGATGCAGGATATTCAGTTATCATTCAAGGGAGTCACTTTCAATGGGAATTCGTAAAAAGCATGCCAGATAATTATGCTCCGGGAATTCCATCTCAAGATGCTGAATATTTAAGGCTTATAACAGCTAAAATAATTAACCAGCTTGAAAAAAAATATAACTGCAAATTTCAAGAAAAAATTTTAATAGGCACATCATTTGGGGCTTTAACGACATTATTTGTAGCTGATAAAGAATACCGAAATAATACTTTGAATATTACAAAATATATTTCAATTTGCCCGCCTATTGAACTTGTATATGCAATGGAGCAAGTCGACAAAGGCATTGATAAATGGGATAGAAATACTGATAACTTAAAAAACACAGCAGCTAAAACCGCATCGAAAGTAGTTCAATTAGTCGCACAAAAAGAAGGAAATAAAAACTTCAATATTAATGCTCTTCCTTTCACTGAAGAAGAAGGTCTTTTGATTACAAGTTTTTTAATGCATCAAAAATTGTCTGATTTGATATTTACAATTGAACACACTAAAAAAAATCAAAAATCTGACATCTATGAGAAAATTTATAATATGAATTACGAGGATTACGTCCAAAAATATTTGCTTGGAAATACATATAAAAATATTGAATCCCTACGAGTTGATTCTAGTATTCTATCATTATCTGATTATCTGCAAAATAATAACAATTATAAAATCTATCATTCTCTAAATGACTACTTAGTCAATCACAGCCAACTAAAAAAATTAAAACTCTTCACGGGTAAAAAAACCGTAATCTTAAATAATGGAGGACATCTCGGATTTTTATACACAAATGAGTTTATAAATGAACTAAAAAAAGATATAACTCTCCCACGCAAAATAGCAAATCTGAAAAATTAAATATGCATGCCAGCCCAATTTATAATTTTTTCAAAATAAAAATCAGTATTACCTATTATATCTAAAGAATCCCAATTAATATTCACAAGCAGAATTTCTTTATCTTCTCCATCTAATTCCATTAAAAGCTCTTTTTTAGACCCCATATATTCAGAATGATTAAGATAATAAATAGCCTGCAAAATAAAAAATGCACATTTATAACCTTGCGCCAAAACCTCAATATCCCGATTTTCAAAAAGATAACCATGACACATTTGATGATATAAATTTGCAGAATTTATCTTGATAGAATTTAAAATATCAGCTCTTTCCAATGCTGGAATAAAATGAAATAAACTACCATGCAAAGGGATTGTATCATTAACTAATTGGAATAAATCATGTTTGGGCCAATTATAAATTTCTTTTTCTCCGGCAATAAAACCACAAAGCTTTTCATAAAAAGGCATTGAATGAACAATTTTTTTATATTCAGCTAAATCATCAAAAGTTAATCTATCCAAAATTATCACAATATCAACATCACTGTTCTCATTAGCCTCCCCGCGTTTGTAACTTCCTTGAAGCCCTACAAACTTTATACGAGAATTAAATTGATCAAATAATTTTTTAGTTAAATCCTGCAATAATATTTCAATATCAAACTTCATAAAATTATTATAATAATTTTTTCACAAAATAGCAATAATTCAAAAAGATTAGTAAACAGGAAATAATTAGTAGATTTACAAATAGATTATATATGTAGTAATATAATTACAATCATATAAAATAATAGAAAGGGATATTATGGAAAATTCTACAGGATGCTCAAATTGCATAAATTACGGAAAAGTTGTAATGATAGGCTGCGGATTTGTAGGCTCAGCTTCAGCATTTAGCTTAATGGAAAGCGGATTATTTACAGAAATCGTTATGATTGATGCAGATAAAAAACGCGCAGAAGGAGAAGCTCTTGACATAAGCCATGGAATCCCTTTTGCTCGACCAATGAAAATATATGCGGGTGACTATGATGATATTAAAAACGCAGCAATAGTAATAGTAACTGCAGGCGCAAATCAACAACCCGGAGAAACAAGACTCGATCTTGTAGAAAAAAATATCAAAATTTTTCAATCAATAATCCCTGAAATCTCAAAAAGAGATTTTAAAGGTATTTTACTAATAGTATCAAATCCTGTAGACATTTTGACATATGTTGCAATAAAATTGAGTGGTCTGCCTCAAAATAGAGTAATTGGTTCAGGCACAGTCCTTGATACTGCTCGATTAAAATACGCAATCGGCCAACACCTGAATATCGATAGCAGAAGCGTTCATGCTTTCATTATAGGAGAGCACGGAGATAGTGAAATCGCAGCTTGGAGCAGCGCAAATATATCAGGTGTTCCACTTAATACATTCTGTGAAATGAGAGGACACTATGATCACAAATCAGCTACCGAGAAAATTGCAGAAGATGTAAAAAATAGCGCTTATGAAATTATTTCAAGAAAAAAAGCAACAAATTACGGCATTGCAATGTCTGTAAAACGAATTTGTGAAGCAATTATAAGAGATGAAAAATCAATTCTTCCAATTTCATCTATGATGCAAGGAGAATATGGGATAAATGATGTTGTCTTAAGTATGCCTGCAATTGTTGGGATAAACGGGGTGGAAAATCATATTCCGATATCTCTAAATAAAAATGAAATAGAAAATCTTCATAAATCTGCAGAAACTTTAAAAAATATTCTTAATCAAAATAACCTGTAATACCAAGTAAGTACAACAAATGATTGATTATAATATGTACTTATTGACAGGATTAGAATAATAAATTACGATTAAAGTAGAAAAATCTACCAGCTTACCTTATAAAATTGGAGAGAGAAGTATGAAATATCAAATGACTAGGAAAAAATGGGGAATACTAATTCTGGCAGTCATTATCGTGCCAATAGTTTATAATAAAACATCAGGAATTATAGCTGCTATAGCTCAAAGACGAGCAATGGCTATCCCTAAAGAAGTTGAAGTTGGATACCCTCACATTGAAAGTGTTAATGTATCAGCAGAATCTACAGGCAGAGTAGAAGCACAATATTCAGTTGATCTTGTAGCAAGAGTCCCAGGTTTTTTAATAAAAAAATATTTTAATGAAGGCGATTTTGTAAAAAAAGGCCAAGTTCTATACCAAATAGATCCTAGAGAATATCAAATTGAAGTAAATAATTCTCAAGCAAATGTAAATCAATACAGTGCATTATTAAAAAATGCTCAACAAGAATTAAACAGAGCTAATGCACTAGTAAAAGAAGATTTGATTAGCAGATCTGATGTAGACCAAAGTCTTGCATCTAGGAACCAAAACAAAGCTCTATATGATGCAGCAAGACAACAACTTGAATTAGCAAGAGTAAATTTAAGCTATACAAAAATTAAATCTCCGATTGACGGAAGAATTGGTAAAGTAAATATCACAGAAGGAAACTATGTCACAGCTACATCAGGATCTTTGGTAAATATATCAAGCGTAAATCCTGTATTTGTAACATTCAGCTTAAAAAGTGATGACTTTGTAAAACTTCTAAAAGCAAGTAACAAATTCCAAGATGCAAAAGTTGAAGTTCAATTTGACGGAGGCTCTTGGTATGACAAAATAGGTAAAGTTAATTTTGTAGATAATAAAATTGATAAAAATTCAGGTTCTGTAACATTAAGAGCCACATTTGACAACTCAAAAGGCTGGTTAGTTCCGGGAGCTTATATGAAAGTTAAAATTACCGCTCCTAAATTGGTTAAATATATGACAGTTCCTCAAGCTAGTACAAAAGGCGACGCTATGAGCGGTTACTATGTATGGGCAGTAGAAGATAATAAAGCTGTTAAAAAGAATATCAAAGTATCAGATTCTATAAATAACAACTGGGTTGTAAACAGCGGTTTAAACATTAATGATACTATTGTTCTTTCAGGTCTACAAAACATCGCTGTAGAAGGACAAAAATTAAAACCCGTACAAAAAACAGAAGAAGCTCAATAATAATAAATAATATAACAGGAATTATAGTGTATGAAAAAAATATTTGATAAAGAAAAGTTATTCTTTTTTATAAGAAAACCTCGTTTTGCTTTGGTAATATCGATATGTATTGTAATTTTAGGTTTGATTTCAATATTAAGCTTAAAGCAAGAAAGTTATCCTGACGTAACACCTCCTCAGGTAAGAGTATCTGCGACATATCAAGGAGCAAGTGCAGAGGTAATTGAATCATCTGTTGCAACCGTTTTGGAAAACAAATTAAACGGTGTTGAAAATATGACTTATATGACATCAACATCAACAGATGGGAGTTATAGTTTGACTATATACTTTAAAGTAGGCACTGATAAAAATATTAACTTAATGAATGTTCAAAACTTAATTCAAAGGGTTCAATCACAACTTCCTGAAGAAGTTCAAAGAACAGGTGTTACAGCAATAAGCAGATCTTCAGGTTCCGGTGCGATAATTCTTACACTATATCCTGAATCAGGGAATTGGTCACAACTTGATTTAACTAACTACGGCTCTATATATATTAAAGATGAATTAAAACGTGTCGAAGGTGTAGCTGATGTAAGTGTATTCGGCGGCGGGAATTATTCTATGAGAATATGGCTTGATCCTCAAAAAATGGCAGGTCTAAATGTTTCGACAAGTGAAATTAAAAATGCAATCACAAGTCAAAATACACAAGTTGCAACAGGTGCATTAGGTCAGTTACCAACAAATGATCCTCAAGCACTGCAAATAACTCTAAAGACTCCAGGCAGACTTGATGATGTAAAACAATTTGAAAATATAATTATCCGCTCAAACATGGACGGTTCAAACGTAAAAATCAAAGATGTAGCAAGAGTAGAACTCGGAGCAGAATCTTACTCAAACTTAGGTCTTGTAAACGGCAAACCGTCAGCTGTTGTTGTAATTTCACAACTTCCGGATGCTAATATAATTAACCTATCAAAAGCTGTAAAAGCTAAAGTAAATGAAATAAATGCAAGAATGACAAATGGAATAAAAATTCTTTACGTAAAAGATGATGCTGATTTTATCCACGAATCAATGAAAGAAGTTGAATTTACGATTTTATTAACAGGTTTAATCGTTATTATAATAATCTTCTTATTCTTAGGTGACGGAATGGCAACACTTGTACCTTGTGCAACTATCCCGGTATCATTAATAGGTACATTCTTTGCATTAAAGGCATTTGGAATGACAATTAACCTGTTATCCTTATTTGCATTAGTACTTGCAGTAGGTGTTGTTGTAGATGATGCTATCGTTGTAATCGAAAACGTTAAACGTCATATGGAAGAAGGGAAATCTGCAATTATTGCAACACAACTTACAATGCAAGAAGTAGGTTTTGCATTGGTCGCTATGGCCCTTGTATTAATGGCAGTATTTGTACCTATTATATTTATGGGTGGAATGACTGGTGTTATGTATAAACAATTTGCTGTATGTATCGCCGTATCTATTGCAATTTCAGCTCTTTGTGCTTTAACATTATCACCTGCAATGTGTTCTCATTTCTTAGGTCAAGAGAAAAAAGAACATGATTATAATAAATATCCTTATTTAAAACATATTGAACATATTCTAGACAGAATTGGTCAAAAAACTTCTATACTTGTTGTTAAATTCAACGAAATGTTTGCAAAAGTCGAAGATTTTTACATGGAATATGTAAAAAAATTCGTATATAACAAAAAACTTGTTGCAATATTTTATGCAGGAATAGTTCTTTTAACATTAATTTCTTTCAAGACAATTTCTACAGGTTTCATTCCTGATGAAGACCAAGGTGTATTAATAGCAAGTATTACATTACCAGATGGTGCTTCTTTATCAAGGACAGAGACTGTTGCAACAAAATTTGTAAATGAAATCAAAGATATTCCAGGAATTAATCCTGAAAAATTAACAGTATTCAGTGGCGATGGATCAAACCAAGCAAACGTAATTATACAGTTAAAAGATTACAGTTATAGAAAAGTTACACCTTTCAAATGGATATACAAAAAGATAAAAGGAGAAGAAACAGATTTAACTCATACAACGATATTAAACAAAGTCAGAACAGTTGCAGCTAATACAAAAGAAGCTTCAATCCAAGCGTTTTCACCACCTGCAATCAATGGTATGAGTATGATGGGCGGTTTTGAATTCCAAATGCTATCTCAAGGGGAATACACACCTCAAGATATGGAAAGCTGGGCAAGTAAATTAGTATCAGCTGCGAACCAAAACCCGACATTATCAAACGTATTCACATCATTCCAAGCAAACGTTCCTCAATATATTGTAGAAATTGATTATGAAAAAGCATTGGCTCAAAGCGTTGATTTACAAGAGTTATATTCCACATTATCATCAATGCTCGGGACATATTACGTAAACGATTTCAACAAATATGACAGAGTATTTAAAGTTCAAATGCAAGCTGAAAGCACATTCAGAAACAAAGCAACAGATTTATCTGGCATTTATGTCAAAAATACAAATGGTGTAATGGTACCAATCCTGTCAATTGTAAAATTAAAACAAACAGTAGGTACAGCATCTATTACAAGATATAACCAATACAAGTCTGTACAAATTCAAGGTCAACAAGCTGAAGGGAAAAGTTCAGGAGATGCTATGAATGCAATGGAAGAAGTTGCAAAACAAGTATTACCTTCTGATATGACATTTGATTGGTCAGGTACTTCAGCTCAAGAAAGAGAAGCATCAGGACAGACTGCAATGATTGTCGGAATGGCTTTAGTATTTGTATACTTATTCTTGGTTGCACTATACGAAAGTTATACAATTCCTATCGCAGTATTATTAATTTCACCAATTGCAGCACTTGGAGCTTTGATATTCCAAATGATGATTAACCAATCATTTGATATATATTCACAAGTTGGTATGATTACATTAATAGGTCTTGCAGCAAAACAATCTATTTTAATTGTAGAATTCGCTAAAGAAGAACACGAGAAATATGGACTATCTGTTAAAGACGCTGCGATTAAAGCTGCAAAATTAAGATTCAGAGCGATTATGATGACAGAATTAGCATTCATTATCGGTGTATTACCGATGATATTCGCAACAGGTGCAGGTGCTAATTCAAGAATTTCAGTAGGTTCTACAGTATTTGGCGGTATGATTGCAGCCTGCACACTAGGTGCAGTACTTACTCCTGCATTCTATGTAATCGTTCAGGAATTCGTAGACCTGTTCCCTAAAAAAGAAATAAGCGAAAAAGATTTGGAGATATAAAATACAATGAAAAAGATTTTAAATGTAATTTTAATATGTTCAATATTTACACTTTCAACCACTCCGACTTTTGCAAAAGGCTGGTTTAAAAAAGATAAAACAGAAAAAGAAACAAAAGAAAAAGTTGAAATTGTAAAACCTGAAAAAGAAAAAACAAATCTAAAACATGAAATCAAAAAAATAAAATATAACGCACAATCTCAAAAAGAATCTTCTAAAGAAGCTGAAGGAATGTACGAAACCAAATTCCCAGCCATAAACAGTAAAATAGAATATTCTCAAATGAACGGCGAAGTAACACTTGTAGACTGTATAAAACTTGCAATAACTCACCACCCTACAATTATGTCTGCAATCAGTAACGCGGAAATTTACAAGACAATGGTAGGTCAAGCATGGTCAAATTATTTTCCAACAATTAGTGCAGGTGTAAACTACTCAAGAAATGATATGTTTATGACAATGTCAAGTTCTTATGCAAGAATGATGTCGCAAAAATATAATATGTATTATATGCCGACAATTTCTGCAAACTTATTGTTATTTGACTTTGGTAAGACCAAATCAATGGCTGATTCTGCTCAAAAGACTTACGAATCATCAAGATATGATGCAGAAACAAGTATCGAGCTAGTAATATACAATGTAAAAGTTGCATACTACAATCTTGTATTTGCTAAAATTCAAAAAGAAGTGTATGAAGATACAGTAAAAGATTTTGAATTACAACTAAAACAAGCAAAAGCACAATATGACATCGGACGAAAAGCTAAAATCGATGTAACTACTGCTGAATATAACTTAGGAAATGCTAAAGTTAATTTAATTAAAGCTAAAAACACATTGGAATTGGCAGCAGCAGAACTTGCAAATGCCGTAGGTATTCCTGAACTTGAAAATGTCGTATTAAAAGATAAATTGAATTCAAAAGCATACGATGTGAATTTTCAAGACCTTTTAAAAACTGCAGAAAAATCAAGGCCGGCACTTTTATCATCAAAAAAATTAATGGATGCGGCAGAATTAAATATCAGAAGTGCGAAAAGAGCATTTTCTCCTGATTTAAGCGCATTCGGTTCATACAATCAAGGCGGCAGACAAATTGACAGCGATTACGGCTATCAATTCGGTGTACAATTAAACTATAATGCACTAAACCTTATGTTACTAAAAAAGCAAGTAGATCAGGCTAAAGCTGCTTATAAAAAAGCCGTAGCAGATTACGAACAACAAAGACAAAACGTATACTTAGAAGTTAAAAGCGCATACATAAGCCTATTAAATTCTCATGACAGTATTGACGTATCAAAACTAGCACTTCAACAAGCTAAAGAACGTCAATACCAAGCATTCAGAAGATACCAAGTAGGACTTGGAGATGCTATTGAATTTAAAGATGCTGAAAACAGCTATTTAAATGCTCAATTAGATTATTATTCAAATCTTCTTAACTACAACATCAATGCAGCAGAATTAGAAAGAGTAGTAGGTGCTCCAATAAAAGAATCTGATGTTGATTTATAAAATAATTTATTGATTTTTCTAACTCTTTAATATAGATTATTTTAAAAAGGAGATTAAATTAATTGAACAGACGTGTAAAAGGCATACTGAATGGTGCTATTGCATCAGCCAGTTATGGTACGAACCCCTTATTTGCCCTGCCTTTATTTGCAGCAGGTATTGGTGTTAATTCTGTACTTTTTTACAGATATGCACTGGCTGTATTAATTTATGGATTATGGTTAAAATTTAAGAAAAAAATGTCTTTTCACATCACTAAAAAAGAATTTATCCCGCTTTTTATACTCGGAATATTTTTCTCATTATCATCTTTGACTTTATATGATGCTTTTAACTTCATTGATGCAGGGATAGCGTGTACAATTTTATTCATTTATCCTGTATTAGTTGCAATCATAATGGCAATATTTTTTAATGAAAAAATTACAAAAACCGTTATTTCTTCAATATTATTAACCTCAGTAGGAATTACTCTTTTATACAATGGGAAAAGCGGTGCAAGCTTAAATCTATATGGTGTCGGAATAGTTTTTTTATCGGCATTATTATATGCATTATACATTGTCGGAGTAAAAAATATAAAAGCAGTACAACACATTAACAGAGCTAAAATGAGTTTTTATGTAATGCTGTTTGGACTCATAGTCTATATAATAAATTTAAAATTCTGCACACAATTACAAATCTTAAATAAACCGTTTTTATGGCTTTTAGCAATAGGACTATCAATATTTCCGACAATTATTTCACTTGAGACAATTACGATTTCAATAAAACTTGTCGGTTCAACAACAACTGCAATTTTAGGGGCTCTAGAACCATTGACCGCAATATTCTTTGGAGTTTTATTATTCCATGAACAGCTTACAACAAGGATATGCATTGGAGTCATGCTAATACTTTTTGGAGTTTTATTAATCGTTACAAGAAAAAATAAATAAATTTGTACATTATAAAAACATATAAAAAAAAGAAGCTATTAAAAGCTTCTTTTTAATTGGCTGGGACGGAAGGATTCGAACCTCCGAATGCCTGGACCAAAACCAGGTGCCTTACCGCTTGGCGACGTCCCAATATCATTGGTTACATTTATTATTTTAACCGCTAAAAGTTTAATGTCAATATTTATGTTTGAATAAACGGACTTTTTTCTTTAGCTTTTATAATAGAAACTGATGAATTGAGAATTTTTTCAAATACATCAAGTACCATAATCTCACTTTCAAAGTGCCCTAAATCAAATAAAATAATAGGGCTATCAAGTGCTGTATGGAATTTTAAATCTCCTGTAGCTAAAGCATCTGCGCCATATTCAAAAGCTTCTTGAATAAATTCAGAGCCGCTGCCTGCACAAAAAGCTATTTGTTTTATTTTTTGCTTATTAGAATTATTTACATAGCGAAGATTTGGTGAAATCTTTTTTAAAAGATTAACAAAATCTTTTATATCAATTTCTTTATCTAATATTACTAACCTTGTAAAATCTCCGATATTACAAGATTTTTCAAGACCAATTGAATTAATTAATGTATCAGTTGTGCCGCCTTCCGCTCTATCCATATTTGTATGAGCACTATAAATATTTATATTCTTCCATGATAACGGGACAAAAAACAGAGGATGATGAGATATAATCATCTGGCAGTTTTGTTCTTTTGCCTGTTTTACAATATCATCAGTGACAGTTAAACAGAGCATGACTTTCTCTACTTCAGATACAGAACTATCAACCCCCCAGCCGGAACAATCCCAACTTTCTGCAAGTTCTAGCGGTGCAAAATTTTCAATTTGTTTTGCAATTTCGGATTTATCCATAAATTGCCTCAAAAATCTTTCGTGCAACAGTAACTTTATCTGCTCTTTCAACTTTTGTCATATTACCGTTTTTATCTAAAATTGTAACTTCATTATAATCACTTGAAAATCCTATATCTTTTCTTGAAATATCGTTTGCAATTAAGAAATCACAACCTTTTTTAGAGATTTTTTCTTTTGCATTTTCAATCAAATTTTCACTTTCTGCACAGAAACCGACTACAATTTGAGATTTTTTTATCGCAGAAATTTCTTTTAAAATATCAGGATTTTTTACTAAGGTAAGCGTAATCTCATCTTCGGACGTTTTTTTCATCTTTTGAGGAGCAACTTCTTTGACTCGGTAATCTGCAACAGCTGCTGCCATAATCACACAATCAGCTGATTCAAACTCATTTTCAACAGCTGATTTCATATCAATTGCAGATTTTACTTTTATGACATTATATCTTCTTTGAACATCTTTTGTTGTAATTAAAATCACATCAGCTCCAAGATTTTTCGCAGTATCTGCAAGTGCTAGTCCCATCTTACCTGACGAATAATTTGAAATATACCTTACAGGATCAATATCCTCTATTGTACCACCTGATGTAATCACAATTTTTTTGCCTTTAAGCGGTTTGTAATTAAGTAATTCTACAGTTTTGTCAAAAATTTTATCAAGACTGCACAAACGTCCCTTGCCTTCATAACCGCAAGCTAAAAAACCGCTTTCTGGTTCTAAAATTTCATAATGAAGCTTATGCAAATTTTCTTGAAGAACCGGATTTTCCCACATATTACAATTCATCGCAGGAGCGATTATAACAGGTTTTGTAAAAGCACAAGCAATTGATGTCAATAAATTATCACATACGCCGGTTGCAATTTTAGAAATTGTATTAGCTGTCGCAGGTGCTATAACCATAATATCTGCAGAATCAGCATATGATATATGTTCAGGTTTAAAATCCTTTACATCAAATTCCTCTACAGCTACCTCATTTTGGCTCAAATTTTGTAATGTCAGTTTTGTAACAAAATTCAAAGCATTAGGAGTACATACAACTAAAACATTTGCATTAGCTCGTTTATACATCCTTATTAACTCGCACATTTTATATGCGGCAATTCCTCCGGTAATACCTAAAAGAACCGTTTTCCCGCTTAACATTTTTCATGTTCTCCTTTTATAATACGCTCCAATTCTGAAATCGCATTATCTAAATCATCATTCACAATTTTATAATCAAAATTTTCAGCACGTGCGAGTTCTTCTTTTACGGCATTAAGACGTTTTTGAATAGTCGCTTCATCTTCTGTATGACGACCTCTCAAACGTTTCTCCAAATCCTCTAACGATGGAGGACAAATAAATATCAACACAGATTCAGGCATTTGTTTTTTTACCTGCAAAGCCCCTTGGGTATCAATTTCTAAAATTATATCTTTTCCATCTTCTAAACACTGGTTTATAAATTTTTTCTTAGTTCCGTAAAAATTTCCTGCAAATTCAGCCCACTCAAGGAATTTATCATTTTCAATACAGTTTTTAAAATCATCTTTTGTCATAAAAAAATAATTTACACCGTCAACTTCACCTTCACGAGGTGCACGAGTTGTGCAAGATATTGACAGCATAAAATTAGGATTTCTTGATAAAAAGCCTTTTAAAACAGTTCCTTTACCGACTCCTGATGAGCCTGATACTACATACAATTTTTTATTCATAGTATAATTATACAATGAACAAGAAAGCAATTTACAAATTTTTGAAAAAAATTAATACGGCAAAATCTAACAAAGCCTTAGCAGAAATTATTAATCAGGGATTTATTGATATTACAGGAGCTCTTGCCTGCTGGACCGGTCTAATAAATTGGGGCACTAATCAAATTGAAGTCAAAAAAATTAAAGAAACTGAAAATTTAAAAAACTATAAAAATTTAGTATCGGAAATTAAAAAAATCAGACAAATAGCTTTTGATTACTACAAAAATTTTGAAATGGAAGATTTGAACGAATATCTTGATTTGACTTCTAAAAAAAATATTATCCTAAGACCTTTAATATACAGAAACAACTCTTTAGGCTATATAGGGATGATTAGTGATGACGAAAACTTTAATAAGAAAAATATTGAAACAGTAAATATTATTCTCGAATACATTTCCTCAAGATTAGAAATAATTTCACTATATGAAGAAAGAAAAAGAAACGGAAGGGAAAGAATTGAATTTTTAGCAAGCATTGCCCACGAATTCAAAACTCCGCTTAATTCAATTATGGGATTTTCAGAGCTTTTAGCCGAGAAATTTGAGAAAACAGACGATGCAAAATACCTAAATAATATATCTAAAAGTTCTTCTTACCTTATGCAATTCATACAAAATATTCTGGATTACACTAAAAATGAATATGGAACAATGGATTTAAAACCTGAGAAATTCCGAGCAAAAGAAATTATAGACGATATAATTTTAAGTTTTGATGAAATCAGGAAAGAAAAAAATATTACGTTTAATTATACATTATCTGATATTACAATAAAAGCGGACCTGATAAGATTTAAACAACTCGTTTATAATCTTATATCAAATGCAATTAAATTCAGCAAAGAAAACAGCTCAATTTCAATAGTCACATTCTTAAATAGCAAAAAAGAATTTACATTCGAAATTCAAGACAAAGGAGATGGAATAAGCAAAAGAGATCTTGCAAAAATATTCAATTTCTTTACCCAAGTCAACAGAAGCGAATTAAAAAGGCAAAAAGGTTCAGGTGTTGGACTTGCAATATGCAAAAAAATTGCACGTTCTCATGGCGGAGATTTATATGTAAAATCAAAACTCCACCAAGGCAGCACTTTTTGGTTTACAATACCGCAAAAAAAATCCTCTCGATAATTTGAGAGGATTTTTTATTATTTAAGATTTATCTATTTATTATTTTGCTTTTTTCTCTCATCAAACATTAATACAGTACAAATTGCAATACATACTAATGCTGAGAATACCCAAAATACAATCGCACCGTTCCAGCCGAACTTATCTACCATAAACCCTGTACCGGTTGATGATAAAACAGCTCCAATGTAACCAAATGTTCCTGTAAATCCTGTAGCTGCAGATGCAACTTTTTTAGAACTTGATTCTACTGCGCATAACCCGCCGATCATCATCTGAGGGCCGTATGTGAATGCTCCTAAAAGTCCTATAAGAACAAAGTCTAAAGTGCTGATTGTATTAAATTTCAATAATACCAAACAAACTACAACACCTAAAAGGTAAATAAGATTTACAGGAGCTCTTTGTCCTTTAAAAATCTTATCAGAAACTAAGCCTGCACAAATTGTACCAACAATACCAACTAATGGTAAAGAGCTTAATTTCATTGCAGCTAATTCTAATGAGTTACTTTTTGCTTCACTTAAATACTTAATCATCCAATCTTCTGCACCAAATCGGATAATATATACGAAAATATAAGCAATAGCTAAAAGCCAAATTGTCTTGTTATATAAAATATTTTCTTTAAATATTTCAATATAAGTTCTGTTATCTTCCCCGCAATCAGCTTTTTGAACAACAGGTTCGTTATTATAAGTTTCAATATCCGGCAAACCTAAAGACTGTGGACGATCTCTTAATCTGTTATACAACCAAATTGCAACAATAACAGCTAAAGTTCCAGGTACGAAAAATGCCATTTTCCATCCGTAATGTGCTACCAAAAATCCTGAAACAATTACGCTTAAAAAAGTACCTGTCTGGTGAGAGCAAGACCACAATGACCATTTAGTACCTCTTTCAGAATTTGAATACCAATATGTCAAACTTTTTGCAACAGCCGGGAAACCTGCTGATTGGAACCAACCGCTTGCACCCCAGAAAAATACAAATAACCATAATAAAATAGTATTTGTAGGTAATCCAAAGAATGAAACATGACCAGGAGTAATAAATACAGCAGACAAACCGAAACATAAGTTTGCAATAGCTGTCATAATCAATGCTGTAGGTAAGAATTTTCTAACATCTGACCCGTCAGCCAATACTCCGTTTACAAATTTTCCAATACCGTATGTCAAATACAATGAACTTCCCAAAAGTCCTAATTCAGTATTTGAATATCCGTACTCTGCACTTAGACCAGGCAAAGCAACCGCTATATTTTTCTTACATAAATAAAAAACTGTATACCCAATGAAACACGCATAAAAAATTCTTAATCTCCAATGAGCATACATACTTTTAACTTTTTCACCATCCTGAATTGTCTCTTTTACAGGCGGTTCTTTAAAAAATTGAGCTAATTTCGCTAACATAATCTATTTTCCTGCCTTTATAATTTGAATATTTCTGGTTTCCGTAATTTCTTGACGAGCATCTTTAATAATTTCTCTTTTTTCTTCATCTAATCTGCACCCGCCGACTAATCTGTCAATAAATCCTGTATTCAGTTTAACTGCTTTATCAAAAGCTCCGACTTCTTCCAAAACATCTTTTATTTGATGTAAGTCGTACCCAAATGATTGTTTTGAGTTATAAATAAGAGTTTCTCCTGATTGAGAAATAATAGGTTCACCACCCTGTTCAAAATATAATTTGAATACAGATTTTAAATCCTGTAATTCTGATTGCAAAGTGGTAATAGTTTGTTGAATTCTCAAAAATCTTTCAAACAAATATTCAACATTATCTAACTGTTTCACTTCCCAATCGTATTTTTGCAAATATAATTTTTTAAGTTTAGGATAAGCTAATGCAAGCCCCATTGTATCTGCCATAGCTCTATGATGATTATTCAACTCAACTTTAAATTTGTTAGTCAATGCCTCAAGACCATGAGACGGTAAATCAGGATATACTTCCTTAAACATCTGCTGAGAATCGATTCTTGCGTTTTTCAATTCTTGACCGGTTGTTCTAAGACTTGCTTCATTCAAAAAAGAATAATCAAAAATACAGTTATGAGCAACAATCGGATAATCTCCAATAAATTCTAAAATCTTAGGCATTGCTTCTGCCTCAGTCGGAGCATCTGCAACCATTTCAGGAGTAATTCCATGGATTGCCATACTTGATTTTCTAATATGTTGTTCAGGATTGATTAAAGTCTGGTATTCATCTTTAATCTTTCCATTTTCAAGCCTTACAGCGGCAAACTCAACCATCTTCTCTTTTGTATAATCCAAACCGGTAGTTTCGGTATCGAGAACAATTTCAATTATCTTTTTTCTAGCCATATTCTTATCCTATAGAGTTCTATTAAGATAATAGCACAAAAAAAATTTCTGTGTTAGAATAAGTCCGTTAAATAAAAAAAGGTAAGGAGATATATAAAATGTCAAATGCTATTGATATTAATGATGCAAGCTTTGAACAGGAAGTTCTAAAATCAGAACAACCTGTCGTTGTTGATTTTTGGGCACCTTGGTGCGGACCTTGCAGAAAATTAGGACCAATTCTGGATGAAGTAGCTCAAGAATTTACAGACAAAGTTAAATTTGTAAAAGTTAATACTGATGAAAACTTAAAAACTGCTCAAGATTATTCAATCAGTGGTCTTCCAAGCATTTTGGTTTTCAAAAACGGAAAAGCACTTGAAAGACTTGTAGGTTTGATGCCAAAATCAACAATAATTTCAAATATTGAAAAGCATTTATAATTCAATTAAAATTGTAACAGAATGTAAACCCCATAAAACTTAAGTTTTATGGGGTTTTTCAGCGTTTTAAACCAATTTATAGCATTAGTAATTAAAGATTTTCAGTATAAGTACCGACTTAAAAGATAAAGGAAAAAAGGATTACTATGCAAATAAACGGTGTACCAAACAAATATGAAATATACCAAGAATATTATTTGGAAACTAATGGCAAAGAAATTAGTTACACCGAAGCATTACGTCTTTTTTATGAAATGAATTATGACGAAAGATCAGAATTTGAACAATACTACAAAGATGAAACAGGTTATGAAATTGTAGATGCAAACGGTTATTCTTTTGGTGTAAACGCTCAATACAAAGAAGCAGGCACAAAAAAAGTTAAAAAAAATTGGAAAATTCAAACTGAAGACGGCTCATTCGGAGGACGTCAAGAAGAACCTACAGAAAAAGAAGTTACAGTCTACACAACAAATTCAAAAAAAGCATACATCGATATCAAATATACAATTGAAGGATATGCAAAAGAAAAAGGAATTGTACTTGACCCGGTATGGTCACAATATTCTGCTGAAGAAATCATAGGAATGAAAAATAACGGTGTAAATATTCCTCAAGAAATTGTAGATATTGCTAATACTATTTTACAAACTACCGCAAGCAATTATGAAATCAACGAAGATGATGAAAATACTGATTCTACAGAAACAACAGAAAAAGAACCTTTCTTAGAATTAATACCGAAAGCTGAAAAGAAAATTGAAGAATGTAATGAAACTAATGAAAAAATTGATGAAAAGATAAATGAAATTATTCCTGAACAACAAAAACAAGAAAAGGATTTTGCTGAAAAATTAAAACAACAACAAAACTCTTTAAGTGAATATGAAAATATTATAAATGAATGGAATAAATTACAAAATAAATTAAATAATGGAGAAACATTAACTGAAACTGAAAGTAACCGTTATTCTGAACTTTCAGAAAGTCTTGGTGCAAAAAAAGACAATGACTCTTACGACTTTGAAATAGACAAAAACGAAATAGCTAAATCTTTAAATGAAATTAATATCATTGCAGTATTAGGCGAAAAATTAGGAGAAGAAACAGTTGAAATAGGAGATACCCTTGCTGATTACACTTCTCAAGCTAACTATAAAACGACTTACAAAACAGTAGCACAAAGTATTGGTTTTCTAAAAACCATTATGACATTAGCTAATGGTAAAAACCTTGCTAAAGAAGCAAACGAAATAGGAAATAATACTCTTGAATATACTCAAGAAACAAATCAATCTGTTAATAATATAGCATCAACTTTAGGAATTGAAAATAGCATCACCGGGAAACAAGAAATTCTTGAATCAGGTGATACTGCAAATCAAGAAGATAATAATGCTGAAAATGCTTCTGTTACAGCTCCAAATGAAAACAAAGAAAATAATGAAGATGAAGCTAAAAATGAAACTCAAGATGAAAAAAGTTTCATCACTGATGCATATGTAAAAAAATTAATAGATGAAGGCAAAAATATTAATGCTGACTTATATAAACAAATTAATATTGCACTTTCTCAAATTAAAACAGCTACAAAAGACTCTAAAACAAGTGCAGCTATTGATAAACAAATATCAACACTTATCAATGAATTTATAAAAGAAGAAGAAGAAAGACAAAAAGAAATTGAAGCAAAAGAACAAGAAAATGAAGATGCTAAAAATAAATTAGAAGAAATTACAGGCAAATCTTCAAAAGAAATTGATAAGGAAATAATTAATAATAACAATTATAATGAAGAAAACGAAACTAATAAATATTTCGATGACAAAACTAAAGAAGATATCGAAAAATATAAAACAATTATCGTAAATAATAATAAAGATATTCAAACAATAGAAAATGAATCTATACAAGCAAAAGCAGATTTTAAAGAAAATACAACAGTAGAAAAGAAACAACTTGATAGCTCTTTAAAATCTGAAAATGAAGCATTCAAAATAAATTCTGAATATCAAGGAAAAGACCTGCCTGAACATAATGAAAGAATGGATTTTATTAATGACGCAGGAATTACCCTTACAAAAATTGGTACTACCGAAATTTTATTAGGTGGCAAAGAAGTCCAAATCGGACAAGCACTTCTAAGTTCAATTATAACTTGGCAACAAGGTGTTGCTATGATTGCACTTGGCATACTTACAATAGCTAAAGGTTCTGTAAGCATAGGAGTCGGTGCTTCTGCCTGCAAAGTTTCAAAAGATGAATCTTTAATTGAAAAAGCAGAAAACACAACAAATCAAGCCGGTACAAATACTACAAAATCATTGACAGATATAAACAATGTAAATAACAAAATTATATCTATTACCGGTGAAACAAATAACGAAGAAGCAGGCAATAATGCAACACAAAATAATAATTCAGAAACTCAAACTGAATCTACTCAAAATGCAACAAATCAAGAAACTCAAGCTACAGACACAGATACAAGTAATACAGAAAACACACAAACTCCTGTAACTACACAACAAATACCACTTAATAATACAATCACTACTGAAACTGCAGTAAATACTACTAATATTAATGAAACACAAGATGAAACTCCAAACCAACAATCATTACAAAAAATTAATGAAAATCCAACAAGCACTTCAACAAAAAATGTAAAAGAAGCAATCGGTAACAGCAACAGTAAAAAAACTCAAGAAACAAAATCAGAAGAAGATTCTAATAAAGCACTTGAAACAACATCATCTGCATCTTCAAAAAAATCATCTTCAGAAAAAAATGATGATGAAATGACAACAGATGATGCTCAAAGTAGTGTTGAAGATGCAAACAGCAGTGCAAAAGATGATAGTAAAGAATCTGAACAAATAAAAAAAGATACAGATAAAACAACTAAAGAATTAGAAAAAGAAACAAAACAATTAACTAAGTTGATGAAAAAAGATGAAAAAGAAATCATCAAAATGACTAAAGAATCAACTGAAGCTGCAAAAAAACAAGAAGAAGCTTTAACAGAATATGAAACATTAGTTGCAGAAAATGAAAAATTAATCGCAGAAGATGAAAATAACCAACAAAATCAAGCTAATAATCAAATTGCACCTCAACAAAATGAAACTGAAGAGGGGCAAACTACCCTTTTGGGATCTGCAGCAATGACAATTGGCAACAATACAGGAAACTCAAATGAAGATAAAATTGCAAATAATGATCAAAGAATAAATGAATTAGGAGTTACATTCAATGCCAATGGGAGAATAATTACAAGTAATAGAACTAAAATTACTAGACTTCAAAAAACAACCAAAACTCGCCAAACAAAATTTAATAAAAAAACAGAGCTAATTGAAGAAAAAAATAAAGAAGCAGAAAAAAAAGAACAAGAAAAACAAAAAAGATTAAATAAACAATTAGGAGCTGTTGGCGTAGCTGAAAACGTATTCCAAATAACATTATCAACAGGTTTAATTCTTTCAATGAACCCATTTACTGCTGCAGCTGGAGCTGTAATGGTAAAAATAGGAACTTATGGAATTGTAACTTGTGGAGTTACAAAATCTACAATTAACATTGCAAATGGCAACTTAACAGCAGGACTGATGTCATTAGGGCAATGTGCAATTACACTTGCTACATCAATGACAGGTACCGGAGCTGCTGCAGGCGGAGTATTAGGAGCCGTAAGTAACGGACTTAATATTGTTGCATCATCTGCAGAATTAGTAAATAATGTAAGAGCTACTCAAGGTAAAGATGCTAATGGTGTATTCAGCAAAATTTCAACAATTGCAGGTGTTGCTTCTTCAATTACAAGCTCTGCAGCAACTTTAAGCAATTTAGGTCAAAAAGGTGCTTCTACATTTGGAAAAACTATGCAAATTGCAGGAGTAGCAGGCAGTGCATTATCTTCTACAAGCCAATTAATGACAGAATTCGGCGGAGAAAGTCAAGCCGCAAATATATTAGGAATGATAGGTGGTGCAGTTAGCACAGCAGCTTCATTAGGAATGTTAGCTGATAAAAAATTCAATAACGCATCTGAAAAAAATAAAGAAAATCAAGACAAAACAAAAACTCAAAAAGAAACAACAGATCAAAATACAGAAGTAAAAGAAACAGATAATCAAACTAAAACTGATGAAAAACTAATTGAAACAGAAGCAAAAAAAGCTGAACAAGAAGCTAAAAAACAAGCTAAAACAACAAATAATAAAAATAATTCTGAAACAACAAAAGAAGAACAAAAACGTAAAGAAAATAACATTATGAATGAAGGTGCTTCAGAAGAATTTGCAGACATTGATACAGACCAATTACAACAAGAAATGTTTGCAGCAACAGATGCAGGAGATACTCAAAGAGCAAAAGCCCTAGCATTAGAAAGTACAAAAAGAAACTTCTATAAAGCAGAAATTGCACCTCAACAAAAAACTGAAAACAGACAAAAAAATCTATCTAATACAATTAATGCAATATCAGGTGTTGCAAATGTTGCATCTTCTTTATTTTCTTCAAACAAAGAAGATCAACAACAACAAAAAAAGAAAAGCGCACCTGCCGGAAAATTAACAGAAAGAACTAAAGAAATTATTAGAAAAAACCAAAAACGTATCGCAGCTCTTGCTGCAAAAGGTTACAACTTATAGAAAAAAGGCGGATTTTAATAAATCCGCCTTTTTTTATTTAACTTCAAAATCTGTTAAATACAATAGCTGAGTCTCTCCTGGAGTCAATGTAACTTTAAAAGCTCCTTTCTCTGCAATTGGTACATTATTTATTTTTACCGGAATAACAGTATTTTTATTTTCTAATTTCGGAACAGAAACTGTAACATCTACATTATTTCTAAAATTTAAATTTCCAATTACTAAAACACTTTTTCCTCCATAGCTCATAGCATAAGCAAAAACAGGAGATGCACTAGTTTTTAATGGTACAAACTTACCATTATTGATAATTGTTGAAAATTGTCTTTTCACACCATTTGCAAATATAAATGTTGCAAGCAAATTATCATTTTTTCCGCCTGGTTGTCTAGAAAAATTAAATATATCAATCTTTCCCCTGTGAACAAAATAATAATCATCATCAGTATAAGTCTTAAAAGCTTCTTTATTAGCCCACAAATAAATATAATTATCTCCGGTATCAAAGCCGTCCACAAAATAAGAATTTACAGGTAATGTAGCATTTAACCATATAATCATTTCACTAAATTTTTCACCATTTATTAAAATCGGGCTCATTTCATCATGAGTTGTAAAACTTCCGATTACAGCTTTAGGGTCTTGGTATTTAGTTAAATTGGCTCTTGTTGTAATTATCTGATTTATTAATTCTCTACCTGATTTATAATTTTTTAAATTAAAAAAGCTCCCATAATATCCGTCAAAACCGGCTTCAAGTAATTTGTCATAAGGAGTAAAAACAGCATATTCAGAAACCTTATCAGTCCAACTTTCGGAAGCTTCTGCAAGCCATAAAAATTGAGGATCTTTACTTCTTGAATACTCGATTAAATCTTTCCAAAATTTTGCTGGTTTAGAAGTAGCAACATCTGCTCTTATACCATCTGCACCAAGATTAATCACCATATCAACAAAGCCTTTATATAAATCATAAACATCTTTATTTACAGCTGACTCTGTCCCCGCATTTAACAATCTTACATCTGTCCAATCCGCAGGGACAACGGGTTGACCGGATTTGTCTTTAACAAACAGCTCTGGTCTTTGCATATACAAATCATAAGATCCGCAAGAAGGGAGATCTATTATTACTCTTATATGCTTTTTGTGAGCTTCAGCAATAAATTTTCTTGCTTGATCATTGATTGATAACGCACTTTGTTTGCTACCCAACTGGGGATTTAAAGTATTAAAACTAGAAGCCGCATATAAAGAACCTGCTGTACCTAATGCTTTTGTCTTCCCAACAGGCGTAACAGGTAAAATATGTAAAGTATTTATACCTTTTTGAGATAATTCCTCAAGCTTTGGTATTGCATTTAAAAAAGTACCACTTTCTTCAGCTTCATCAAAATCTATTATTCCATTTTTATTTATATCTTGAGCTCCAAATGTTCTCAAATTAATTTCATAAATTATAGCAGAATTTTTTAAAAACATTCTACGCAAATCATTTACCCAAACATCAGCACTAAAAGCAGTTTGAGCGAATAATGACACCAAAGTAAAGGCTATTAAACACTTTTTCATAAACTTCATATACATCCCCCTTCTCATAATAAATATGCTAACAAATAATTATATTTTTTGCAAATTTTATATTTTTTAAGGAGGATAACTCTCATGTTATTCGGAAGATCAC
>CAJMDF010000001.1 GCA_905212085.1 uncultured Clostridium sp. | reverse complement strand
GTGCATTTAAAGTTTTATTTTGCTTTATCATATACAAAAGATTAGAAATTTTTACACATTATGTCAAGTTGAAAAAGAAATTTTAAAGGATTTTTACTTGCATGATTTTTGCATATTTGATAAAATTATATAGTTATAATACGCGGATGTAATTCAGTGGTAGAATGCAACCTTCCCAAGGTTGACGTCGCGGGTTCGAGTCCCGTCGTCCGCTTTTTTATTTAATAAATTGGGATATAAGAGGAGATTATGAAAAAAGATAAAATTATATTTTTATTATTAGTTATTTTTGCAATAATTTTGCGTATATTGTTTATTGATAAACCAACTGGCTTTTGGCACAACGAAATGGTAATGTATAATCAAACAATCGCAGGAGGCCCGTTAGATATTATAAAAGCAGCTGTAGACGCAGATGTTCATTTTCCTCTATATCAATTAATGCTTGCTGTATGGATGAAAATATTCGGCAACGGAGATATCACAATCAGATTATTTTCAGTACTGGCAGGAGTATTAACTGTCATAATGGCATTTTTTACAGGAAAAGAAATTAAAGATGAAAAAACAGGAAATATTTTTGCGTTTTTAACAGCTATTAATGCTACATTAATTTTTTATTCACAAGAAGTAAAATTTTATATTTTTCTGGCTCTTTTCGTTACCATTTCGATGTTTTTTATAATAAGAATGCTTAAAAATAACAATATTAAAGATTACATAGGATATACCATTGTAAATGCTGCAATTGTGTATACATTCACAATAGGTGTATTATATGTTATAGCTCAAGGCCTTATTGTACTTACTTATATACTTATAAAAAATAAAAAAATATTAAAGAAGTTTTTAATCTCAAATATAATCCTTATAGCATCAATCCTTCCATTTGCAATATATATAATAACTCATATGGGGAAATATGAAAGTGCTAACTGGATATTTACAAGTAATATATTTACAACATTTGTACTTATTCAAAATTACTTTACACCTTGCATTATAGCTGTATATAATAATCCTAAAATTTATATTCCAACACTTGGACTGCTACAAATTATATTTTTATACATACCAGTTGTAATAGCATTTTATGGCATGTTCAGAGCAATTAAAGAAAATAAAAATAACGCTTATATCTTAGCCTTGCCAATATTATTTTTACTCTTTGAAACTATACTTTGTATGAACAGCGGACTTAGAATGCTAACAAGATACACAATTCTAGCTGTAACTCCTTTTTTATTATTAATTAGTCTTGGCTTAAGAGAAATAAAACCAATAAAATTAAAAGTTATAATCACATATCTATTATTAATAAACACTGTTTACCTCATTACATCTCCACAAAGTGCAGTAAGAGGTTATAGAGATTTGGGAGAAAAACCAACAGCTGAAGTTTTAAGCAATTATGGAATAAAAGATTCAGACACTATTGTCCTAGCCCTAAGAAAAAATGATTTTGATAAATACATCAATTTTAACGGGAAAAAATTCAGCTTATTACAAGATTTCGTCCATGAATCTTATGCTCAAAATATAAATATACCTGGCAAATACGGCAAATATGAAAGTTTTGTTATTAATTCACAACAAATCAATCCAGAATTTGAAAAAGACTTTGTAACAAGAGTAATTACCCCAATGAATAAAAAAGATAAAGTCTTTTATATTTGGGATGAAAATTATAACTCATACCCGATCAAAAGCATGGATGAATACAAAAAAATCCCAGTAATGACAGGCAGCCTTTCAAGAATGAATGCAGAAGCATTCATGATATGTCAAAAATATTTAAAAATAAAAAAAGCAACTAAATTAAAATATTATAGAGTATTTGTATTTGAAAAATAAAATTACCATTTTTTAAAAATAAAAACTACAGCAAAAATAATAAATACAAATCCAACTAAATAGTTCCACTTAAATTCTTCTTTTAAGTACAAAACTGAAAATACGCTAAATACTAAAAGAGTAATGACTTCCTGTATAGTTTTTAGTTGTGCAGCAGAATATACACTGCTGCCAATTCTATTTGCAGGGACTTGAAAACAGTATTCAAAAAAAGCTATGCCCCAACTAACTAAAATGACTAACCATAAAGCAGCAGACTTATGCTTTAAGTGTCCATACCAAGCAAAAGTCATAAAAACATTTGAAATAGTTAATAATATTATAGGGGCAATACTTCTAAACATATATCCAAGCCTTTCTTAATACAAAATTTTATAAAAAAATTATACAACAAATATAAAAAGAAAGTATTGACATTTAAGTATTTTCTTAATACAATAATTCATGTGACTAGCCGACTTGGCTCAATGGTAGAGCAACGGTTTTGTAAACCGTAGGTTGTAGGTTCGATTCCTATAGTCGGCATTTTTTATTAAATAAAAGCCCTTGTGGCATTAGCCTTTGTGGCGCAGGGGTAGCGCACTCCCTTGGTAAGGGAGAGGCCACGGGTTCAAATCCCGTCAAAGGCAAATTTTGAAAACAGAATATGGGTAGGTGCCCGAGTGGCTAAAGGGAGCAGACTGTAAATCTGCCGTCGCGAGACTACGGTGGTTCGAATCCACCCTTGCCCACCATTTTAAAAGACCTCTTATGAGGTCTTTTTATTGTATTTATACACTACGACAAATTATCATTAATTATGTAGCTACAAATATTAAAAAATCACAATTATTTTACACAAAATAATTTCTTCCTGCGAAAACAGATTTCCATTTATTCTTTAGAGCCATAAATTTTAGCCATACTTAACACCTAAATTTATTACATTATAATTATATTAGCAATATTTTTTAATTATAGATATAAATGTAACATGGTATATGTAAAACATAAACAAAAAAATTTTTGCTGAAAAATTTTTATTTCATTTGCTCTGGTGTAATTATCCATAAATCAATATTATGATAATTTGCGACTGCTCTTACACGTTTTATATATTTTTCATCACTTTGACCATTTTCAGAAATTAAAACAATTCCGGCTTTTTTATGTAACTGTTCTCCATAATACAGAGATTGACCAATACTTTCTGCCCATTTTTTAGCAAAATCAAATTCTACAGCATGAGTCTTTGTTACACAATCTACTCTTGCTTTATCAGGCAAAACAACTTCCATCACACCGCCATTTGCACTACACCAATAGTTTTGATAATCTTTTTCATAAAATTTATAATTTTTAGGAGTAGCTGCACAAACTGATATTGAAATCACATTCATTATTAAAATTAATAAGAAAAATTGCCTCATTATTTGATGATACAATTTAATTTCCAATTATAAAATTAGCTAAACGTATGAATTATTAATTTTAATTATTAGCAAAAGAATAAATTATTGTTCGATTATATTTATCACCTTTTTTTAAAATAGGTTTTTCATCAAATGTATTTATTGCGTCTGGGAAAAATTGGGGTTCCACACATAAAGCTGAATGTTTTTCATACCTTTTTCCATCTTTTCCTGCAGGCTGCGAATCTTTACCTAAGTTATTTGCCGTATAGAACTGAAATCCCGGTAAATCAGTTGATACATTCATATTTATTCCTGATTTTTCCGACTTTACTCTAGCAACTTCAATTATTGTCTTTCCGTCATAATTATCTACAACAAAATTCTGATCGTAACCGCTTTCATTCATTTCTGACAATTTTTTTGGAGTTCTGAAATCAAAATTTGTACCTTCTACAGATTTTATTTCTCCTGTCGGAATAGCAATTTCATTCACAGGGGTATATTTAGAAGAATTAGGCAAATGAATTATATGTTCCATAACAGAATTTTCATAAGTATTTTCAGCACCATCAAGATTAAAATAGGAATGATTTGTCAAATTCAAAATTGTATCACTATCTGATTGAGCTTCGTATTTTACAGATAAATTGTTATTGTTATCAAACTTATATGTCACAGACATTTTTACATTTGCAGGATAACCGCCTTCCATATCCTTTTTATTATACGTAAATCTTACACCGTCTTTTAAAACTTCGGCATTCCAATTTTTAACATCTAACCCTTCTTTACCACCATGAGAATGAGTTAGCCCGTTATCTTTGTTGCAATCTAACTTATATTCTTTTTCTCCGAGCTTAAAAGAACCTTTATTAATTTTGTTTGCACAAGGTCCTATTGTGCCGCCGGCATGCCCTATTGGGGACTTTTCATAAGGAGCTACAGAATCATATCCTTGAGTTACATCTATCAATTTTCCGTTTTTATCAGGAACTTTTATTGATGTAATAGTTGCACCAAAAGAAGATAAGCTAACACTTGCACCATTTTTATTTGTAATTGTATATAATTCAGCTTGCTTACCTGTCTTTTCAATCTTTCCAAAAGATTTTTTCTCTATTTTAATTCCGTCATACAAAGAGTTATTTTGCATCGAACTATTTTTAACTGTTTTTGTAAATGTATCCTTAATCGGCTGATTTGCAAGAAAAGTAGTATTTACAATATTTTGCAAAACAGGTCTATTATTATTAACAAATAAAATATGCGGATTAAAATCAATTGGCATTTTCAACACTCCTTCATGACGGGAAAATCATAACATAAACTTATAAAACAAAACATATAGAAAATTTGCCATGTACATTAAAAGTAACATAACTTTATTAAATGTTGCCGTAGAATACTTTTACAGGTAAGATGTTAATGGAATATTTATATAGGAGAGTAAAGTATGAGAAATCTATTTAAACTGGCGTTATCTGCACTGGTTACATTAGCAATAACCATACCTGCTATCGCTTATCCTGATGTTAATACTGATCATTGGGCTGCGAAACAAATCGAAATTTTAACAGAAAAAGGTGTAATTGTAGGCTATCCTGACGGGACATTCAAACCTGATGAAAATGTATCAAGAGCTGAATTTGCATCAATGGCTATTAAAGCATTAGGCCAAGAACACACAACAGTTGCGCAACCTGTCCAATTTACTGATATTGAACCAGGATTTTGGGCTTATGATTCTATTCAAAAAGCTTTGTATTTTGACCTAATTTCATGCCCGCCTCAAGGTCAACCTTTCAGACCTGATGATACAGTGACTAGAGCAGAATCAATTTCTGTAGCTGTAAATGCCTTAACAACCGAACAAATAAGTGATATGAAAGCAAAAGAAGTTCTTTCTAAAAAATTCGCGGACACAAATCAAGTTCCTGAATGGTTCCTAATTCCTGCAGGGAAAGCAGAAATTTTAAATATGTTAGTTACAATTCCATCAAAAGACAAAGCTAAAATTGAAGCAAACAGACCTGCTACAAGGGCAGAAGTATCTGCAATCTTATATGAAATGATGGAACAAGCAAAACTAAATCCAAATGCAAAACTTGCAGAAGCAATGAGAAAGAAAACCGGTGACGGATATGTTGTAGAAAACGCATTTGTTCAAGGCAGCGTAGGAACAATTCCTGCAGGCGCAATTGTACCTGTAAAATTAAGCAACTACATAAGTTCTCAATCATCTCAATCAGGAGATATATACGTAGCTTCAGCTCCAGAAAACTACATTACAAAAGATAAATTTATCCTTGTATACAAAGGATCAAACTTAAAAGGCCAACTATTGGATGTAAGAAGCGGTAAATGGTTTGTTAGAAACGGCGTTTTAGTTTTAGATAACTCATTAATTACAACTAATAATGACCAAACAACAGCATTTGCAGGTACAGGTGAAATTAAAAAAGACAGAAACTGGTTTATGAAAATAGTAAGAGCAACATTAAAAGGAGAAAAATTAAATGTAAATCCAGAAGATGTTGTCTATATAAAACTTCTTAAACCAATAAAAGTTGATTTAACAAATGGTTGGATTTTAGAATAATAAATAATAAAAAAGTCCCGAAATATATTCGGGACTTTTTTTATTCAACAGATTCACCTACTTTATATTTCTCATAAATTAATTTTTCTGTACCAGAAAGTATATTTTTCAAACTTTCAGCACCATAAGGATTATAAAAAACTCCTGTCAAATCTTTTTGTCTTATTTTTAATGAATAAGCATCTCTACCGTATTGATTAGGACCTTTCACTCCATTAACATCAAAATAAATATAACCGCATGCGTCATCCCCACCTGGTTTCATTATATCATTACCATCTGCATCTTTTTTACAATTTCCTTTGTCATCACGTTCACATGAATACCAAACGTTTGAACAAGATGGATTTTGTAACATAGATAAAATCATTCCATCTGGTAAAATAAGTTTAGGATAATTCAAAGTATGTCCGGATGTACTACCGTTTAAAACCTGTTTTGTTGCATACATATATCTAATATCATAATATTTTTCACATTCTTTTGAAGTTTTATTTTCACATAAGATTGCACCATTAAAATATTTTTGAAATCTCTTTGCTAGATCAGTACTAGACTGAGTGACATCAAATAAATAAGTATTATCTCCGATTAATCCACCATCTGCTTGAGCAGAAACCAAAGCATTTTGAATTGTTGAATAAGCTTTTTTAGTAGCAGTTATTAGCACTTTATCCTGATACTTTGCAATAACAGAAGGCATTGTCATCGCTGCAACAACTCCTATAATTCCTAAAGTTATAAGTACCTCAGCTAACGTAAACGCAAGAGTAGAGCTTAAATTACGCCCCCCCCCCGATTTTCAAATCTTTCCATAATCAGCTCCTTTCTTATATCTATATTTTATTATAACAATATATTTTGCAAAAAACAAGTATCATACATCCCTTTTTATAAAACCGGTTTGAATAATATCTTTCCCAAATCTTTTCTCTAGATTATCAAAGCACCTTGATAATTTGTGCTTGCGTTCATCTGCTGTATTATCTGCGAATAAAGACATTTGAGCTTCATTATTAAAAACAAAAGTGTCCAAAATCACACCAGTACTACGATATAAAATATTCGGATTATACATTTTTTCTAATAATTCAAATACAATATCAGAAATTTCAAGCTCGAAATCTGTTGCAACATTCAAAACTTTTTTTTCACAATAAACTTTAAAGTCCTTAGTCCTCAGAAAAATACTAACACCCTTACATTTTGCATTAATTTTTCTTAGCTTCACACAAGCTCTGTGAATATGATAATTCAGGGAATTTTTTAAATAATTTTTGTCTGATGAAAACTTTGCAAGAGCACTTGTCTTTTGAATAGATTTTGGTAATTTTATCTCATTAGAAACAGGAGATACCATCTCTCCTAATAACTCATGTTTCATCTCAAGACCACGAATTCCAATTTGTTTATTTAGCCATATATCATCTTGAGAAACAAGTTCATAAGCTGTTAAAATACCATGTTTTCTGAGCATTACAGATAAATTTTTACCAATTCCCCATATTTCATCAATACTTGTTTTTTCTAAAAGAGGAATAATCTTTCTTGCCCCGACTAAAAATACGCCTTCATCAGCTTTCTTAGCTTTATCCGAAGCCAATTTAGCAAGAGATTTAGATGAACTGACTCCAATTGATACTGGAATATCAACTTTATCTAAAACTTCCTGTCTTATCATTTGAGCTATTTCCAGGTAATTTCTTTTATATAACCTCTCAAGTCCTGTGAGTTCAACAAAAGCCTCATCTATTGAATAAATTTCGACCTTCGGACTAAAAGAATTTAAAACCTCCATAACTCTTTTTGAAATATTACAATACAATTCATGATTAGCATTAATATATACAGCCTTTTTCATTTGTCCTTCAATTTGAAAATAAGGCATTCCCATTCTTATACCAAGCTTTTTAGCCTCTTTAGAACGAGAAATTACACACTGACCGCGTCCTGACATCACACAGACAGGTTTGCCTTTAAGTTCAGGATTTACAGACTGCTCACAAGATACAAAAAAAGAATCACAATCAACGAGAGCTATTACATGTTTTCTAGCCATATCCACATTATCAGATATTTTTTTATTTTCTTCCAACATTAAAGAATAATTTCCCGTTCATTTTTGTATGTAACGTACCCTAAATTCGCAGCAGGAGGCTTTTTGAGATATTTTCTTTTAGTATAAATCACACCGACTTTTGAAGACTCTGTACCTTTTGAATATTGTTTTGCTAATTTGGCGCATTCTAATAATAACTCATCAGTGGGATTATCACATTTTAAAAGGACATGAGATCCTGCACAATCTTTTGTATGGAACCAATAATCCTCATCTTTCGAGAGCTTTGATACTATATAGTCATTTTGCCTGTTGTTTCGGCCAACAAATACTCTGTAACCATTTATATTTAACTCCATCGGTTCAATAGCGGATTTTGAATATTCTTTTTTTACTTTTTCAGGCTCAATTTCAAATTTTATCTGCATCAACTCTGATATTGAAGTCGCAATATCTAAAGAATACAAAATGTGCTCATAATATGATACTTTTTCTTTTAATTCTGCAGTCAATTCAGTTAACTTAATTATTGTATTTTTACCTTTATTATAAAGCTTGTAAAATCTGTTTGCATTTTCTTTTAAAGTCTGCGTTTCATCTAGTTCTATTTTTATATCTTTATTATTTTCATAATCATATACACAAATAAATTTTGAATAATCTTTTGAATTATAAAGATTTGCCATTATCAAATCACCATACAAACGATATTTATCAGAATCAAATTCTTTATCCAATCTATATTGCATTTTCTTCAAAGAATTTTTATCTTTTTTCAACTTAGAATTTACAATTTGCCTGCAAGACTCTTTTAATCTATTAAATTTATCAAAATAAATGCAATCTGAATAATAATTATCAATCACAGAATTAATATCTTGAGAATAATTCTTAGCTAATGAATCATCACTTGCATACCAATCTGATGGTCGACCTGATGGATAAACATATGGCAATCCTCCAGCCATTTCTCTTTCCTTACTTTTTTCTGCTCCGACATTATGAGCACAACCTAAAATTATATTCGTATCATAATTGTACAAAATTACATTTGAATATTTTCCCATTAATTCAACAGCTAAGCAAAGATAAATTTTTTCAGACAGTTCATTATATGTTTCAATATAAAATTCTAAAATTCTTTCATACAAAGGTTGCTCAACTTTTGAAATAACAGCATTTTCAAGATATTTCCTCAAAAGCATACAAAACATAGGAGGTTTTTGAGGAATTTCAATTAAACGTTTATCCTCATTTTCTTTACTCATAAAACAAACGTGAAAATACTGAGGATTAATATTTATATATAATTTTTTAGTAATACCTTTACCTCTTACAGAAAAGACAAAATCTCTCCTTGTTGGCTGCTGAATTTTTTGAATTCTTGCACCTTCCAAAAATTCTTTATTTTCATCTAACCAGATTTTAAGAGTTAAAGAATCTAAATTTATCATATATATAATATTACAACAAACAAATATAGAATATCTTGCTTGCTACCAAGGATAATCTTTTGAAATTTTCCAGCCGTCATATTGAGTTAGTGCGCCACAAGTAAAAGCATGACTTGTTTTATTGCAATTATAATATTTGCTATTATCAATTAACTGAGTTCTTTCCAATCCAAATCCTTCAAAATATATTCCGGGTCTAACTATTATTGTATCAGCTGTATCAGGAGCTCCGAATAATGAATCAGTTAAAAACAATAAAGAAAAAATATCTCTACCCATTTTGTTAGGACCTTTATTCCCATTTAGATCAGCCATAATACGAACTATTACATAATTATGATAAAGACTTTGATAAGCGTACAGCATTGTACCATCAGCCAAAACGACAATCCAAGTTTGTGTATCTCCTCCTGATAAAGTCTCTACACTATTAGAGCCAGCAGGAACTACATATTTATTTCCCTCTAAGCCAAAATGAATACCTTTAGATGTGCATTCAGATAACACACAATATTCCACAGAATTCAAATATGGGAATAAATAATCGATAAATAAATTATGTCCAGCACCAATATCCCAATCATTTACAAAACCATTATCAGCCTCAGATAATTTAACAGCCTGAGATAAAGTACTATATACTTTTTTTAAACTTTCTACAGTAACATTTTTTTGATACCCTGTAACAAGTGCTGGAATAGTTAGGGCTGCAATAATACCAATAATTCCTAAAGTTATTAAGACTTCAGCAAGAGTAAATCCCAAACGTGCCGCTTGACCCAACACTAAATTTTTAAATATCCTCCTAAAGTCTTGTATAGAGAGCTTTAAACTGCCCCCCCCCCGAGCACTACGTGCGTAGACAAATCAACACAATTATCGGCAAATTTGCGAGTTTTTTGTGCCTGCTCTACTTCAAATCTTTTCATTTCTAGCTCCTTTCGTTTCTAGACTAATTATATCAGAATTTTGATATTTTTCAACACGATTGACGAGACCTCAAAAATATGTTAAAATTAGAAATATTAAAAGGAGTGACACGATGATTTTATGGGAAATTTTTGCAATAGCAGGACTGGTCTTTCTTATTTTAGAAATGTTAGTACCTTCAATGTTCTTTTTGAACCTTGCTATAGCCGGATTTATCACTGCAATCACTGCTGTATGGATTACAAACTGGATAACTTTAACAATTCTCTTTGCTATTTTATCCATATGCTCAATTGCATTTTTACGACCAATACTTGTAAAAAATAAACAAGATAAAGAAAAAGAAACAGGTATGGAAAGTAAATATATCGGGAAAATTGTAAAAGTAATTGAACCGATTAACAAATTTTCAGGTGCTATTACAATTTATGATGAACGCTGGGAAGCTCGTGCAAATGTTGATGAGCCTATTCCTACAGGTAGCGAAGTGAAAATTATTAAGTATGACAGTCTTATTTTAACAGTAGAAAAAATATAGGAGATAAAAATGGGTCTTTTATTAGCAATATTATTAGTTGCATTATTAATTTATGTATTCAAAGGAATAATCATTGTACAACAACAACAAGAAGTTATTATTGAAAGAATGGGAAGATATGAAAAAACTCTTAGAGCAGGTCCAAACTTTATATTCCCAATTTTAGAAGCACCAAGAGGCATCTTGAAAAAAGTTTCTCAACGAGGCATAGACGGAAGTCACTACTATTACCTTAAACCAGTTGATAGAATTGATTTAAGAGAACAAATGTATGATTTCCCACGTCAAAACGTAATTACAAGAGATAACGTTTCAATTACCATTAATGCACTAATCTATTTCCAAATAGTTGATGCTAAAAGTGCTGTATATGAAATAGAAAATTTACCGGAAGCTATTGAAAAATTAACTCAAACAACACTAAGAAATTTAGTAGGTCAAATGGATTTACAAGAAACTTTAACATCTAGAGGTAAAATCAATGATGAATTAAGAACAACTCTTGATGAAGCTACAAATAAATGGGGTGTAAAAGTTAATCGTGTAGAAATTCAAGACATATTCCCACCTGCAGACATCCAAGCTTCAATGGATAAATTAATGAAAGCAGATAGAGAGAAAAAAGCAACAATTACAGAAGCTGAAGGGTTGAAAGAAGCAGCTATTAAAAAAGCTGAAGGTGAAAAAGAAGCAGCTATAAGATCAGCAGAAGGTGCAAAACAAGCAGAAATCCTAAGAGCTGAAGGTATCGCTCAAGCTCGTGTAATAGAAGCAGATGCCGAAAAAGAGGCTATTCAAAGAATTATTAACGCTTTGGCAGATAAAGGGCAACCGGATAAATATTTAATTGCAATGAAATACTTAGAAACCTTAACCGCAATTACAAATGGAGAAAACAATAAAATTGTTTATATGCCATATGAAGCAACAGGGATTTTATCTTCTGTTGACGGCATAAAAGAAATGTTTAATGGAAATAAATAAAATGTATACACAAGCTGTAGTTATTTAAAATAACTACAGCTAATCAAAATATAAGGAAAATAAAACTATGATGATTAATGATTTACCCAGAATGCAAGTACTAATTACTACAAATGAACAACATATTGAAGGAGAACTGCTTTTACCTGAAAATATGAGATTTAGCAATTCTATTCCGGATAATATGCTTTTTTACATATTAAATGGAGGATTTCAATTTATTACACTTAAAAATTGCGAAGTAAAAGACAGAAAGAATCTGGCTTTCAGACCAGATAAATCTCCACAATTACATGTAAATATTTCTTGCATTATGACAATACAAATCATCGAAATTCTTCCAGATGATTATGAATATGATGACGAATATTATGATGAAGAATCTGAAAACTCAGAAAATGACCCACAACAAAATCATCAACAAGGTCAAAAAAGCCGTGTAAATAAAAGAAGATAATTAAAATATTCTTCATATTTCTGTTCTTTTTTTTATGTTTTTGGTAAAATTGAATTAAATCTATACTGAAAATAGAAAAGGAAGAAGAAATGATTAAAACAAAACTTAAAGACCATAATTGTGGAGAGCTTAATCTTAACAATTTAAATGAAGAAGTTACTTTATCAGGTTGGGCTTCAACAATCCGAGATTTAGGCGGAATTTTATTTGTTGAATTGAGAGATAGAACAGGATTTTTCCAATTAGTTGCAAACCCTCAAATTAACCCAGAAGTACATAAAGTTTTTGAAAAATTAAGATCAGAATATGTAATTACTGTAAAAGGTAAAGTTACACGCAGGCCAGAAGAAACTTATAATGAAAAATATGCTACAGGACAAGTTGAAATGTACCCTGAATCTGTAGAAATTCTTTCAGAAGCAAAAACATTACCTTTTGTATTAGATGATGAAAATGTATCAGAAGATGTTCGTCTAAAATATAGATATTTAGATATAAGACGTGAAAGTATGCTTCACAATTTAACATTACGTCATAAAATTTGTCAAGCAGCAAGACATTACCTTAACGGTGAAGATTTCTTAGAAGTAGAAACTCCAATTTTAATCAAAACAACTCCAGAAGGTGCAAGAGATTATTTGGTACCATCAAGAGTTCAAGAAGGTAAGTTCTATGCATTACCGCAATCACCTCAAATTTTCAAGCAATTACTGATGGTAGGCGGTATTGAAAGATATTACCAAATTGCAAAATGCTTCCGTGATGAAGACTTACGTGCAGACAGACAACCAGAATTTACACAAATCGACTTAGAAATGTCATTCGTTGAACAACAAGACGTTATCAAATGCGTTGAAGGTTTAATTGTTGAAACATTCAAAGCTGCAGGAGTAGAAGTAAAACCTCCATTTATTCAAATGCCTTGGCAAGAAGCTATGGATAGATTTGGTTCTGACAAGCCGGATACACGTTTTGGATTAGAATTATTTGATATCGGTGATATCATAATGCAATCTGAATTCAAAATAGTAAAAGATACCTTAGAAAATGGTGGTATAGTTCGTGGTATTAGAATTCCTGGCGGTGCAAAATTCTCAAGAAAAGATATTGATGATATTACTAAATTAGCAGTATCATTCGGAGCAAAAGCTCTTGCAAATATTATATACAACGAAGATGGAACAGCTAAATCTCCTGTATTGAAATTTGTAACAGAAGAACAAGCTAAACAAATTCAAGAAAGAGCTCAAGCTCAAGCAGGAGATATAATATTCTTCGTTGCAGACAAACCAAAACTTGTATATGACATTATGGGAAGATTAAGACTTTACTTCGGTAAAAGATTAAACTTAATCGATGAAAGTAAACATAATCTATTGTGGGTTGTAGACTTCCCTATGTTTGAATGGTCTGATGAAGAAGGAAGATTCATGGCTATGCACCACCCATTCACATCACCTTGTATTGAAGACTTAGACAAATTGAAATCTGGTGACTTAGGAAACGTTAAATCAATCGCTTATGACATTGTATATAACGGAACAGAATTGGGCGGCGGATCTGTAAGAATTCACTCTTCAGATGTTCAAAGAGCAGTATTTAAAGCCTTAGGATTAACTGAAGACGAAGCTAAAGAAAAATTTGGATTTATGGTAAATGCATTACAGTATGGTACACCTCCTCATGCAGGATTAGCAATTGGCCTTGATAGATTAGTTGCATTATTATGCAGAACTGACAGTATCCGTGATGTAATTGCATTCCCTAAAAATTCAGGTGCAAAAGACCTTATGAGTGATGCTCCAGGGGAAGCTTCTTTACAACAATTAAGAGAACTTCATTTGAAAAGTACTGCTCATAAATAAAAAATAAATAATCAAAATCTAGAAAAGAGGCTATGAAAATTTATATCAAAGCCTCTTTTTATTATATAATTATATTATGCATAAATTCTCTGAATTAAATGAAAACCATAATCTTGCAATAGCTCTTGGTTATTTTGACGGAGTACATATCGGGCACAGAGCTGTAATTAAAAGTGCTGTTGATTTTGCCAAACAAAATAATAAAAAATCAGCAGTAATAACTTTTTCAGACCACCCATACTGCTATTTCAAAGGCATTTGCCCGAAATATATTCTCACAAGAAAAGAAAGAGAAAAAAGAATTGCATCTCTAGGTGTTGATTATTTATATGAACTAAACTTTGAAAATTTTGCAAATTTAACAGCACAAGAATACTTAAATAATATACTGATAAATTATTTTCACCCAATATCAATCTCTACTGGTTGGAATCACAATTTTGGAAAAAATAAATCAGGAAATATTAACTTTTTAGCAGAAGAAGCAACTAAATATAACTATAAATACTTTAAAATACCTCCTCAAAAAATAGATGATGAAATAATTAGCAGTACAGAAATAAGAAAACTTCTTAATAAAGGAGATATTGAAAAAGCAAACATAATGCTTGGACAAAAATTCTCAATCGAAGGAGAAGTAGTCAAAGGGAATCAAATAGGCAGGACAATAGGATTTAGAACAGCAAACCTAGTTTATCCCCCAGAACTTATAGAACTTCCATATGGAGTCTATTCAGTAAATACAACATATGGAAAAGGAATAGCAAACTTTGGGATAAGACCGACAATCAATGGCTCATATGCAACTTTAGAAGTACATATTTTAAACTTTCAAAAAGACATCTATGGAGAAATTATAAATGTCAATTTCAATAAAATGATACGCACCGAGAAAAAATTTCCTTCTCTCGATGCGTTAAAAAATCAAATTAAATTAGATATAAAATCTATTTAATCAAAGCCTGAACTTCTTTAAACTTTGGATTTTTAGCTCCCTTTAACCATTCAAACAATGCAATTTCAACACATGATATTTTAGCTCCATTTGCAACCATTGCATCAATACCTTGTTTAAATTCATATTTAGCTCTGCTTGCACATGCATCCTTAATTACATATACATCAAAACCTGCTTCAATAAGAGCTGATGCAGTTTGATGAACACAAATATGAGTTTCAATCCCAAAAATTACAATTTGTTTTTTACCATATGATTTAATTTTTTCTAACATCCCATCTTCTAATAACGCATTAAAATATGTTTTTTCAACGATTTCACTATTATCAGGTAATGCATCAGTTAATTGTTGAACAGTATGCCCTAAACCTTTTGGATATTGTTCTGTTAAAATTACAGGGATACCTAATGATTTAGCTGCACTTGCAATTTTTACAGCATTATCTACAATTACATCTTTATTTAATGCAGCAACTAATCTTTCTTGTATATCAATTATTAATACTAAACTATTTTCTGCTGATAATGTATTCATGTTATCTCCTTTACTATTTATTAAGCTGATGTATATTTAAAATCTTTTATAAAATCTTCCACAATCGTAATAAGTTCTTTTTGACTTATTTTAGTTAATGATAGTTGAATTTCTTTATTCTCAGGGCTGTCAAGACCTTCATGCGTAATATAAATAACGATTTTTGCAAACCCCGGATATACAATACGCAACATACTATCTTGTTTTTTATTTTTTAAGTGAAAAACACATTGCTCACTATCTGTATACTGGTCAATCTCTGTATCAAAAAGTTTTTCTTCCCAAGCTTTTTGCAACCTAAAAAACACAGGAGCAATTACTTTTTCCATTTTTTTATTAAAAATTTGCCTAAATATTTTATAATTTTTAGGCTCGTCATCATCACTTACAAGCCAATCATCTAAAGTATTTTCTTCTTTTTCTTGTGCAACTACATATTGAGTATTAGTAGCTATAGCATCAGAAAGTGACTGCAAAGCTCCATGTTCCATAGCCTCAAAAGATTTATGAGAAATATTAGATATTCCTCCACATATCTCGAAATTATCACCATAATTTTCTTTTATTTTATTTAAAACAACAATAGCACCATCCACATCTGTCTTAGGTAAAAGAATATAAAATTTTGCACCACGTCCTAATGTTGCAATATCATCAACCCTAATAGATGCTAAAATTGCTTTTGCCATATTCTCTACAGAAAATTTTGTTTTACTATTTTCAGATGGTGATATTGCCAAAAAGACACCGTCATCTAACAAATTATCATCGATATAATTTTCAATAACTTGTTTTGAATAATTATAATTATACAAACCTGTTAATTCATCTATTACATTTAGCTGTTCTAATAATTGTACATACCTGTAAGATTCTAACTTTATAGAATTATGTTTTATATTATTAACTGTTCTTATAACTAATTCAAAATCATCTGCTGTATAAAAAGTAAAATCATTTATCCCTGCATCATAACAAGCTAAAATCATATCTTTGTCATATGAATTTGCAATAAATATAATACATACATTTTTAAATTCTCTTATCTTTTTTATTAAGTCAATAGTTGCATTTTTAGAAGAATTTTCATGAATTAAGACAATATCCGCATTAGTATATTTCAATTTTGAAATTGCATCATTATATCCAGACAAAATAATAAAATCATTTGATCTCAAAAAAATTAATTTTGCTTCAATAACCTTTGATAAATTTATATCATCTGAAATTAATAGTATATTATTTTTATCATTCATCTAATTATACCTGCAAATGTTTTTTGATACAAAGGAAACTACCTCCGGCACCAAACAATATTGCCATAGTAAACATTACTGCTATTACAAAATTCTGAGCATGCAAAGGTGTTGGCACCATAAAGAACTGATGCATATGATTCAGACCGTTTTGAACAAAATTTAAAGGTAACAAAGCAATTACAGCCCCAGAAAAGCCATAAAAAGCACCTTGCATAATTAATGGGAATCTTATATACCAGTTTGATACACCCATTAATCTCATAATTTCAATTTCTTCTTTTCTTGATTGAATTACCAACTGGATTGTATTGTTTATAATCGTTATAGTTAAAATACCCATTATTATAACTACAAATACTGTTATCATATTTACAATATGATTTAAGGCCTCAATTTTTTTAGCTAAATCTTGAGCATAACTCATATCTTCAACAGATTTTAACTGTTTGACATTTTTGAATACTTCTTCTATATTTTCAGGCTTATCAACTTTTACGTGTAATGTATCAGGTAAAGGATTTTCAATATCAGGCAAATCCATTTCTCGTTTTAAATTAGCCCAAGAGGAAGCTTTTGGTATAATTGTAACATTTTCAACATGCTGGAATTCTTTTATTCTATTTTTTACAACATTAGCATCTGAATTTTCTTTTAAATAAACAGATATTTCTAATACATTACCTAATTCATGAGCAAAAGATGAAATCGATAAAGCTGATCTAAAAAATGATCCAAATATTGTTAAAATAGCAGCCATTGTCGTAATAATTACCAAATTAACAATACCTGTCCTATGAACATCAAGTATTGTCTGCTTTGTTAAACGATATAATATTCTTAATTCGCATAACCAATCTTTTGGAATATGCTTTTTTACTTGTTTTTTTATTTGAGTTTTTGAACTATTCATAAGTACCTGCTTGTATATCCCTTACAATTTCACCTTTATCAAGAGTAATAACTCTTTTTCTAAAATAATCTACCATTGCATTATCATGAGTAGATACGATAACAGTAATTCCGCGTTGATTAATTTGATCCAAAATTTGCATAATTTCCATTGAGTTTTTAGGATCCAAGTTTCCGGTAGGTTCATCTGCAATTAATAGAGGAGGACCATTCACAATAGCACGAGCAATTCCTACTCTTTGTTGTTCTCCACCTGATAATTCAGAAGGGGTAGCATTCATTTTATCGTACAAACCTACTATTTTTAATGCTCCAGATACACGAGCATTAATCTCTTTTGAACTAATTCCTAAAGTTCTGATAACATAAGCAACATTATCATATACACTCATGTTTTGTAACAATTTATAATCCTGAAAAACAATTCCCATACATCTTCTTAAATTTGGAACTTTATCATTTGAAAGATTTGCGATATTAATACCGCCAATAGTTACAGTTCCGCTAGTAGGACGTTCTTCATTATATAAAAGCTTCATCAATGTTGATTTCCCAGCACCAGAAGCCCCTACAATAAATACAAATTCACCCGAAAGAATATCTAAATTAATATTTTTCAATGCATAATGATCATTTTTGTATTTTTTTGTAACTGATCTAAATTGAATCATAATTTTTCCTTATCTTTTTCATCCCGTATATTTCAATACTTTGGATTTAATTTTAATCTATATCGATTGAATAAGACGATATTTATCGATATATTTTTTTATTGTTATTGTAAGCTTTTCAGAACTCAAGCCATAATAATCAAGCAGAAAATCCCATTTTCCGCTTTGCCCGAAATTATCATTTACACCAATTCTATGAACCGGTAATGGATAATATTCAGCAAGCAACTCACAAACTGCACTGCCTAAACCGCCTGTAATTGAGTGATTTTCAACTGTCATTACAAACCTTGTTTTCTTTACATTTTCAATAATTGTAGCCCCGTCAAGAGGTTTTACAACAGGAACATGAATAATTTGAGCAGAATAACCTGATTTTTTCAAATTTTCACATGCTTCAATTACTTCAGCTAAAGTTTCGCCATTAGTAATAATAGTAACATCTGTACCATCCTCAAGAACTCTTGCTTTACAAAAATCAAATTCATAATTTTCATCAAAGATATCACATACATTTGTTCTTGGGATTCTTATATACATTGGGCCATAGTTTTCTGCAGCAAATTTAATTACTTGTTCACATTCTCTGCAATCAGCTGGAACAATAACAGACATATTAGGGATTCCACGCATTAGTGAAATATCCTCTAATGCCTGATGGCTAGCCCCATCTTCTCCTACAGTAACACCACCGTGAGTACCCACAATTTTCACGTTAAATTCCGGATAACAAACAGAATTTCTTATTTGATCATACGTCCTGCCAGTTACAAACATAGCAAAACTTGAAGCAAAAGGGATTTTACCAACAGATGCTAACCCTACTGCTGTTGTAATCATATCTTGTTCCGCAATTCCACAGTTAAAAAATCTTTCAGGGAACTCTTTGGCAAATATTTGAGTCTGAGTAGAGCATGACAAATCCGCATCTAATACGACAATGTTTGGATTAGATTTTCCTAATTCCGCTAATGTTTTACCAAATACTGATCTAATAGATTTTCTATTATTTTTATCTATAATCATATTTATATACATCCCACTCATCTGTGTTACATCAATATTATAGCATAAACATAAATTATTGGAAAATGTAAATTTTAGACTGATTTTGTTAAGAATTATTAAAAAATTTTTTAATTTTAGCAATTTTCTATCTTGAGGGATATTTAAACAGTAGAATAAAAATATAGAAGATATTTTATTGAAAGGAAGAAATTAAATGATTCAAGCTCCAAATTTAGTAAATCCTTACATGCAACCCCAAATGCAGTATATGACACAACCATTACCTGCACCTAATTACAATGCTGTAAAGATTGACGTACACAATCCTTCAGTGAGCGCACCTGGGGTAGGACAAGTTGCAATGAATGTTCCTCAATATGCAGCACCTACAATGCCATATTATTCATACCCACAAGCTCAATTATATGATTATCCGCAGACACAGGCTCAACCTTATTACATGCCTCCACAACAACAATATGTCTGCCCACCATGTCCTGTAGCTCAACAGCCACAAGCTCCAGCTCCAGTTCAAACTCAACCAGTAGCTCCTGCTCCTCAACCTCAAGCGATTGAACCTGCAGTAGCTCAACAAGTTGTTCCTCAACAAGTAATTCAACAAAACTATAATGCACCAGCTCCGGTTGTAACACAACCTGCTGAAGCACCTAAAGCACCTGCAGTAGCAGAACAAAAACCTGCAGAAACTCCTAAAGTTGAAATTGAACAACCTGTTCCAATGACTCCACAAGTTGATTTAAATTCTTTCATAGCAAAATTGACAAACCCAGACTTTGAAGTTCAAGCAAATGCAATGGAAGAAATTGCAAACATGGTAAAAGACGAACCTCAAAAAGCTACTGAATTATTAGATGAAAAAGTTGTTAACGCTTTAAATACAATTGTAAATAATGATTCAAGCAAATTAGCAGGACCCACAGCTGAACAAATAGCTGCAAGACAAAAATTAATGAAAGGTGAACAACTTTCAGATGCTGATAAAAAATTAGCAACAACAATCACTCCGATGGAACAATCTGAAAGAAATAAAAGCTATGCAATGTTCACATCATCAATAATGCAAAAACTATATGGTGATGAAGTAGCTAAATTAACAGGCTCTACAGTTCCTCTAACTGAATTACCTGGAGCTGTTACAATTGTTGAACAATTGAAAAACAACCCTAACCCAATGGTTAGAACATCAGCAATCGAAGCACTAAGCTATATTCAACAACCAGCTTACAAACAAGACCTGACAACATTATTCACAATCGCTAAGAACGACCAAGATAAAAATGTTCAGGAAGCAGCAACAGCAGCTCTTGCAAAATTAGATCAATTACCTGCTGCAGAACAAAATCAAACAACAGCAGCAGCTAAACCTCAACCGGAATTAAAACCGCAAGAAGCACCGGCACAAGCTGCATAATAATCAAATAATTTCTTTCTATATATAAAAAATCCCTTGAAGTTTATTTCAAGGGATTTTAATTATTAAAAATTTTAAATTATAATTATTAAACAGACTGAATATCCTTATACGAAGCAGGTACAGGTGCATTATTAATATAATCAGCATATTCTGATATCTGCTTACACCATTCATATATAATTTCTTCTTCAGATAATTTATAAGAAATTGGCTTTCCAACATGTAGATGCACTTCACGTCTTGTAAATGGTTTTAATTTTGGATAACCTGTAAATCCGCCAATTGCAACTGGGACAATATCGGCTTTTGCATTTTTCGCAATTACGACAAAACCTTTTTTCAAATCTCCTAATTCTGAACCATAAGGACGAATTCCTCCTTGAGGGAATACACCCAATGACCAGCTTGTTGAAAGAATATCTTTAACAGTTTTAAAAGTCGCGATTTCTGGTTTCGTTCTATCAACAGCAAATGCTCCAAGACGCTTTACAAGCCATTCGAACTTATCACCCTTTTGAAACAATTCCTTTTTAGCCATATAAGCAATAGGTCTATTACATGCCATTGTAACCATAGGAGGATCAAAATGAGAAACATGATTTGCAGTGTAAATAAATTTACCGCTTTTAGCTTTTGTTGGTAAATTTTCACGACCTGTAATTGTATAATTATAGAAAATTTTCATAAAGGGAATAACCACAATATACAAAAAACTATAATAAAATAATGTTCTAAATATATTGTATTCCTTAGGATATCTTCTATTATAATTTCTTTCCTTCATCACCATTCTTTACTCCTAAATTAACATTATCATCATGCGGAATATACTTAAAACCTGTCAATTCCTGAATTGCATCAATCCACTTTTGCATAACTATATCAGGATTATCATCATAAGGTATCGGTTTCCCGATTTTTACGATAACTTTACCTGTAAAAGGCAAATGTCTTGCTTCTTGAGTACCAACAATACCAATAGGCAAAACTGCGCATTTAGTAATTTTTGCAAGACCTGCAAAACCTTTTGTAACACCAGTAATAGTTCCGGGAACCCCTCTTGTACCTTGTGGGAATATCCCAAACACCCATTTACTTTTCTTTATTTCCATAACGGTTTTAATAGTAGAAGGACCAAGACTTTCTCTATTTACCGCAAAAGTTCCAAGCCAATCAATCCACCATCTTATAAACGGAATATCAAATAATTCTTTTTTAGCCATAAAAGATACTCTTCTTGGCAAAATTCCTGCAATCATTGGAGGGTCAAGAGTCGATAAATGATTTGGGCATACAATATATTTATTATCCTTAGGTACATTTTCCAACCCGTATACCTCTAATCTGTATACAAGTTTTAAACGAATCATGTAAAATATTTTACAAATAATAAACTGAAATATAGTTCTCCAAATATTGTATTCTTTTGCTGTGCGTTTTGTATAATTTTTATCTTTATCCCAAAACATTATCTTATATCCTCTACTGAATGATAGACATTTTATTTAATTATACATTTAATAAAATAATAAGACAAGTATATAAAAATAACAAAACAAGAGAATTAATTGCATAATACAAATTTTTTGTATATATTAATTACTAAACGTTATTCAAGGAGAGAATATTTATGAAAACATCAAATATAGAATTAGAAAATGAATTGTTCAAAAGTGTTTATGACAAAACTCCGGAATACATTAAAAATCTTAACTTAATGGATTTTTCAAATGATGGAGAATTTACGTTTACATTAAAAAAAGAACATCTTAAACCTTATGACGAAAAAAATAATCCAGAAGGTTTAAACTTAGAAGAATGGTTTGCAAACTATGCAAAAGAAGCAAAAGTTTCAACAGCAGGAATTAGAGGACCACAAAATATTTTATATCCACAAGATACAAGATTTCCTATAAATTTAGTAGGAATAGTTTTAGCAACACTTGCAAAAGCGTTAGTTGCAAATGAAAAATACAAAGGCAAAGAAATTGTAAAAGTTGCAGGTAGAGAAGTAAGATATAATTCTGATTTATTTCTTGATGCAATATCAAGAATTCAAGCTGCAAACGGTATAAGAACACTTGTTCCAAAAGATAGAAAAACTATTCCAATATGGCTTGCCTCATTTTTAGCATTCAAACTTGATTTACTTGGCGGAGAATACATTACATCAAGCCATGGTATTTCTGTTAAAAATGCAACCAAAGACTTAAACTGTCAAGGAAGTCAATATTTACCAGAAGAATCAATGGAATTTGTTAATAAAATCCAAGAAATTTTTGACGAAACCAACAAAAAAGGAACTTATAAAATAAAAATTGCAGCAAAAAATAACCCGCTGATTGATGAAAAAGTGCTTGCAAATATTGATGATGGGGTTGATTTATATGTAGAATATTTAAAATCAGGAGTTGCTCAAAAAATCAACTTAGATTTAATCAAAAAAATCAAAGATAAAATTGTAATTGAAAATGTTGGAGGCTCTGCATACAGAACTTTAAGCAGAGTATTGAAAAAACTTGAAATTTCTGATAAATTCACTTGGTTTAATACAGAAGAAGATCCATTTTTCCACTCAATTGGGAAATACGACCATACTCCAAAAGGGGAAAAAGCTTTCTATGACTATTCTGTAGATGCAACAGTTACAGCAAAAAGACAAAACGGTGAAAAATTCTTCCCTGTAATTGAGACATTACATTATGATGAAAAACTAACTAAAATGCCTGTCGGCACAGCTGTATTAATAACAGATCCGGATCATGACAGACTTACAATCGCACAAACAGAATATTCATGTACAATTCCAGAACTTGAAAAAGCAGGTATTGATTATATTCAATTGAACGAAGATCTAATTCTTACAATCTTCACAGCTAACCAAGCATTTTTAATGCTGATGGATTTTTGGGCAAAACAATTAAAAGCTCAAGGGTTATGGAATAATCATCCAAGATTTATGATTAAAACTACAGCTTCGGCAATATCTTGGGATGAATGGGCGAAAAAGCAAGGAATCAAAGTTGTCAATGTACCTGTAGGATTTAAAGAAATTGCCAATATAATGAAAAAAGTTGAACTAAAACTTAAAAAAGCTCACAGCAGTGAAGTAATTATTGATGATGTATTTGGGAATTCTGTCAACCTTGGCATTAATCCTAGATTATTATTTGGCGGCGAAGAATCCGGCGGTATGATTATGGGAACAGAAGAACTCATCAAATCAAAAGCAGGCAGGTTTGCTATCGCAATGAGAGAAAAAAGTGCAACAGAAGCAATTATTGTAGCTTCTGCTCTAATTTCAAAACTTCAAAAAGAACAGGTATCCCTATCTGAATATCTTACACAAATCTTTGAAGAAAATAATATTATAGGACGTTTTGATACAAGAGTAGATATTGCATACTACAATGAGTCTGAACCTGATATTAATAAATTGAAGGCTGATAAAATAGCAGGAGAAGCTAAAAGAACTAAAAATGACTTGTTCTACTTATCTATGGCAATAGCTGTAAAAGAAGGGAAAATGACTATTGAAAATGTAAAAGAAGTATTAAACAATACATTCAAAAGTCTTCTTTTCGATAACTTACAATCAATAAAATTTGTCGGTGACGGAACATACCTCGAATTCACAGATAAATATATTGAAATCAGACCTTCAGGTACTGATGCAAAAACTAAAGCATACGGCGGCGGCTCTAACAAAGCTGCAATTGAGACTTATGCAAGTATTCTTGGAAATTATTCAGGGGAATTAAATGAATTTCATAAAAAATATATTTCAGAAGAGTTGTATAACAAAACAAAAGACATAGCTATGGAATGCTATTTAAAATTTGTAGATAAAGATGCAAATAACGAACCTTTTGAAATTCCTGAGTATAAATTCTAAAATTAAAAAATATAACCCGTTTATTACGGGTTATATTTTTTTTAATTTAACGAACTGGCCCCTGATTTTACTAATAACTTTTTAATGTTCTTTTTCCATTCATCTAAAGTAATTTGTCTATGTAAATAATCCATATTACCCGTAGCAATTACCCATAGAGAACAACCTCCACCTCTATACCAAGCACCTGAGGAATTTGTTGTAGAACAAAATACCCCATCATACAACCACCATTTTGAATATCCTGAAAGAACAGGAGAATCATCTCGATTATTTAAAGTTATAAAAAACAAATCCTTTCCAAATTGATTAGGCCTCTTACTACCATTTGTATCCACTAACAATAATGGCATATTATACTCTGAATCATATGATATTCCAGCAAAAGCACCATCATTTAAGACAAACCAATAATAATTACTAAATAAACTAAAAGCAGATCCATCTAAATCTCGATATTTTATTCTTTTCAAATGCTGAGGGAGATTATTTCCCCAAACTTCTGAAATACTTAAATATGGTGATAACAAATTAAAATAAACTTGAGAACATTCTGCATTTTTTTTATCACACCAATTTTTAGATATTCCAATATCTTCATAAACTCTTAGGTAAGCTTGATTCAAAATAGTATAAGAGCGTTTAAATGCAGTCAACCAAGCCTTTTCATTATACTTTGAAATTAAAGATGGCATTGTCATTGCTGCAACAATACCAATTACACCTAAAGTTATTAAAACCTCTGCTAAGGTAAATGCTTTTTTATTTTTATCGTGATGTAACATATCACTAATATAGCATTTTTTATTTACTTTTTCAACTCCTTGGAAGCCTTGTCCTGCAAGCTTTAAATTGCCCCCCCCCCGAGCACTACGTGCGTAGGTAATCCAACACAATTATCGTATAATTTGCAAGATTTTTGTGTATGTTCTACCTGAAATCTTTTCATATACAGCTCCTTTCCTTTTTATATATTATTATAACATATTTTTAACCAAAATACTTTTTCTTTATGCGATTTTTAAAAGATAATTTGGCAAATTCAATTGCTTCAATCTCTGAGAAAAATATTTTATCTTCCCCAATTTGTTCTGATATTTTGTATTGCTCCAATTGTTTATTAACATCTTCATTATTAATTACCATCAATATTTTTATATGTTGGGATTTTAAGCGTAAAATAATATCTTCAAGTGCAAAAATAGCTGAAATATCCAATAAATCATCACTATCATACACCAATATCAAATATCTCGTTCCCAAAAACTCATCAAACTGAGAAATTAATTGAGTTGCAGAGCCGAAGAAAAACGCCCCGTTTATATGCACAACACGAATTTTATGCCTGTAATCCTTCTCTAAAACTCTTTCTAACTTTATAATATCTTTATCATAAACTTCTTTATTGACAAGTTTTGCTTTATCTGCAGCTCTTTTGGCATATAAAAGTGCTGCAAGAGTAATTCCTGCACCTACAGCAACAATTAAGTTATAAAATACAGTTAATAAGAAAACAAGAATAAGCACATACAAATCATCTTTTGGCGCCAATTTTATAACACGCAAAAATTTAGTATCAATTATATCATAGCCTATTTTTATCAAAATTCCTGCAAGTACAGCTAGTGGAATTTCAGCAACAAATCCTGAAAATTTATAAATTAATAAAACTAATACCAAAGAAGTTACCACTGCAGCTAATTTTGTAGATGCACCAGTCTTTAAAGCTGCAACTGTTCTCATAGTCGCTGCTGAACCGGGTAAAGTCCCAGTCAAAGCACAACATATATTCCCTATTCCCTGAGATGATAATAAACTCTTGGGCGGTAATTGTACTTTTGTAATAGATGTGCACACAAGCCCTGTTAATAAACTTTCTGATGATAAAATTACAGCTAAAGTTATAGAATATTGAAAATAAGTAATTAAATCATGCAAATTTGTATGAGGCAATTGAATTGCAGGCAAAGATACAGAAATTTCCGAAATCTTTTCAATATTCAAGCCCATTTTTATTGAAATAATAGTACAAATTATTAATGCTAAAATTTGAGATGGAACATATTTATTCCACTTCTTTGGAAATAAAAATACAATCAGAAGAGTTAATAACCCTATGGAAAAAGCCTGTAAATTTAAATTGCTGAAAGATTTAAATATCATTTCCAAACTTTCAATAGTATTTGAACATGGAGCAATTCCTAACAAAGGATTTAACTGCATAATTATGATAATTAAACCTACTCCGTTCATAAAACCGGAAATCACAGGGTAAGGCACATATTTAACAATTTCAGGCAGTTTAGTTAAAGATAACAATACTTGAATAATCCCAGCCAAAAATATAATAAAAATAACAGATGAAATATCTTTATTCAACGCATGCATTATTGAAGCTACAACAATAGCAACAGGTCCAGTAACTCCTGAAATCATAGGAATTTTAGTTCCTAAAACACCAGCGATAACTGATAAAATTATAGCACCCCAAATTCCAGCACTTGCACCAAATCCTGTAGCTACACCAAAAGCAAGAGCCTGTGGCAAAGTAATTATCGCAGCGTTCAGCCCGCCTAGTATATCCCCTAATATTATTTGTAATTTATTTTTAAAATCCATGCGACTATTATAATTAATCTTTATGTTATAATCAACCTATGAAGTTGAGAGAGATTTATAAAACAGGTAAAACAGTAATTTCTTTTGAAGTTTTTCCTCCAAAAGAAAACTATGAAAAATTATTAGAAGAAATTAAAATTCTAAAACAACATAATCCATCTTTTATATCATTAACATATGGTGCAGGGGGAAATGAAAACAAATCATTTGAACTTTTAAAACAAATTAAAAACACTGGAATTAATGTTATGCCTCATTTTACCTGCATAACAAGTACGAAAGAAAATGTTGAAGCAAACATAAATAAGCTAATTAATCTTAATATTGAAAATATTCTAGCTCTTCGTGGGGACATCCCAGAAAACAAAGAATTACAAAAACATGATTTTTTACATGCAATTGACCTTGTTGAATTTATTAAAAATAGAACAGATTTATCAATAGGAGTTGCTGGATACCCGGAGGGGCATATTGAAAGTCCTAATTTAGATACAGATATTAATTTTTTAAAAGAAAAAGTCGATAAAGGAGCTGATGTAATTTTTACTCAACTGTTTTTTGATAATGAAATATTTTATAAATTTATTGATAAAACAAACAAAGCAGGCATAAATATCCCTATAATTCCAGGGATTATGCCAATAATTAGTCAAAAACAAGTTGAAAAAATGGTAAATCTTGCAAATATTACAGTACCAAAAATTGTTCAAGAAAATATTTGCAAACTAAAAGAGAAAGACCTAATTGAATTTGGGATTGAATATGCAACTTCTCAATGTGAAGATTTAATTAAAAACGAAATTAAGGGCTTACATTTTTATACACTCAATAAGTCATATTCTACAGATCAAATTTTAAACAACATAAAGGAGTGAATATATGGAAAATCTAAATGAACACATTGAACATACATTATTAAAACAAGATGCAAAATTAGAAGATTTTATAAAACTATTCAATGAAGCAAAAGAATTCAAATTTTTAGGTGTTTGCATCAATCCAGCCTATGTAAAACTTGCTAAAGAAAATTTGCATGGTTCAGGTGTTAAAATAGTTACAGTTGTAGGTTTTCCTCTCGGTGCTAACAGATCTGATGTTAAGGCATTTGAAACATCAAAAGCTGTAGAAGACGGTGCAGATGAAATTGATATGGTAATTAATGTATCAAAGTTAAAAGACAAAGATTATGACTTCATAATAAATGATATAAAAACAGTAAAAACAGCTTGTAAAGATAAACCGCTTAAAGTTATTTTAGAAACAGATTTATTGACAAAAGATGAAATAAAAAAAGCCTGTGAATTATGTATAGAAGCAAAAGCTGATTTTGTAAAAACATCAACAGGTTTTGTAAAAGGAGGAGTCGGCGCAAAAGCTGAAGATGTAAAATTAATGTTCGATACAGTATCACCATACGGACTAAAAGTAAAAGCATCCGGCGGAATAAGAGATAAAGAAGCAGCACTACAAATGCTTGAAGCAGGAGCTGAAAGACTTGGAACAAGTTCAGGCGTAAAAATCATTTCTTAATAATTTGACCATGCTATAATATTCATTAAAGGAATAGCATATGGGTGATGAAGATAAACAATTTGACGCCACCCCGAGGAAACTCGAGCAGGCAAGAAAAGAAGGACAGGTTGTTAAATCAAAAGATTTTTCAACAGCCTTATCTTTGCTTATTTTATTTTCCGTCATATTTGGTCTTGCTCCTTTTGTATGGGATCAAATTGTACAGCTCTATACCTTACTATATGAACAAATACCAAATGGGCATCTGTCAGAAATAGGCATGACATACATTACAACAGTCACTATAAAATGTGCAGCTTTGATAATTGGGCCTATACTTTTTATAGCTTGGTTCGTTGCGATAATGGCTGATTTTATTCAAGTAGGACCACTTGTTGCAACTGCCCCTTTAATGCCTAAACTTGATAAATTAAACCCTACAAAATATTTTAAAAATATCATGTCAATTAAGACATTATTTGAATTATTTAAAAATATTTTAAAAGTAGCTTTACTCGGCTACATAGGTTGGAGCGTTTATATGCAGCACATTGAAAGCATATTAATGCTCGCAGCTATAGATAACAATTTCGCAGTAATGATTGAATTCGGCAAACTCATCACTGACTTTATTTTCAAAGCCTGCATTGCCTTTTTAGTAATTTCAGCAGCTGACTATGGAGTTACGAAATGGAAATTTTTAAAAGATCAAAAAATGTCTTTTAAAGAAATTAAAGATGAATATAAAAACACAGAAGGTGACCCAAACGTAAAAGCTGCCCTAAGGCAAAGACGTATGCAAATGCTTCAAAAAGGCATGATGGATGCAGTACCAGATGCTGATTTTGTCGTTACAAATCCTACCCACATCGCTTGTGCTTTAAAATATAAAGCTGAAGAAATGGCATCCCCTATGCTTATTGCAAAAGGAACAGAATTAATTGCAAAAAAAATTATAGGAATAGCAAAAGAACATGGGATTCCAGTAATTGAAAATGCTCCGGTTGCAAGAGCTCTATACAAAATGGTAGATTTAAACCAGCAAATACCTCCTGAATTATACAAAGCAATCGCTGAAATCTTACTTTTTGTATACAAATTGAAAAATACAACAAATAAAGGTACAATTAAGTAAATTCTATGCTAGAATAATTTTATAATCATGGTTATGGAAAATAAAAATAAATTACAAGAATATATAGATTTAGTTCAAAAAGTTGCTAAAGTTGAGCATCGAAGAATCCCTGCTCATATGGTAGATTATGAAGAATTAGTTTCAATCGGAATTTTAGCTATCCAAGCATTAATAAAAAATAAAACACCAGAGCAATTAGAAAAATATAATTCAGCATACATTGCAACAGCTGTAAGATGGGCTATAAGAAATGAATTAAGAATCAGATATAAATGGTACTCTTTAAAACATAAACCTGATGATCAATATGATGAAGAAGAAGCAGTTGAAGGAATGGATATGCAAAAAGCTAAAGTGCGTGAAGCTGTCTATGAAACAATTCTTTCAATTGACGGTCTTGCTGCTGCAGCTAGTGATAATGATTCACCATTTGACTTTTTGAAAGATCCTCATGCTCAACCAGATGAAAATGCTGAAATTACAGAAATGGGAAGAATGATTAGAGAAGCTATTGCGAAACTTCCACCTAAAGAAAGAACTGTTGTAGAATATAGATTTTACAGAAATATGCAGGTAAAAGATATTGCAAAACAAGTAGGGCTATCTTCTTCTCGAGTAACAAGAATTGTACAAGCATCTTTGAATACTGTTAAAGAATACCTAAATTCGCATGAACAATACGGATATTAATAAGGATTAAGCTTTAACTATTTTTATTCTGTCATCTTCTTTAATTTCTATTGGTCCATTGTGATTTTTAATATAATTTGCGGTATACACATTTTTATCTACATCAAATTTTTTCACAATATAATCAGGATTTTGATTTACAGGTAAATAATCATCCCCACCATATGCAAAGAAATCATCACAAGCTACGCTGTATTTTTTTGTTGTACTAGGGTTATTAATATCAATAGGGATTTTATTACCTTGTTTATCAATATAAGATAAATCTAAAAGTTGCCCTTTGTCAGATACTGTATAATTTAAACCTGATACAAGTAATAAACCTGGTTTGTGCGCAGGATTTACAAATGATTTTGCCCCAACTTTTAGAGCATCAACTATTTGTTTTTCAGATAAATTACAAATCATCATTTTATCTTCAAATGGAGTTACATCATTAATTCTTCTTGAATCAACTTCTCCTTCAGCAAAGAATCCACGTAAATTTCCTGCATTCAAGATTGCAATATCAGTACCTAATTCTTTTCTCATTGCATCTACAATAATATTTCCATGAGGATTATTTGCAATTAATCTATCTTTTGGAGAAGGAGGTGCTGATTTTATTGTACCTAACACTTCAGGTTTTCCGATTATTGATTCTACTGCTGTTTTAAAAGGCAATTTTCTTGTAAAAGAACCTGTTCTCATAACATTATTCTGAACTTTTGTTAAAATACCGTTTTTATCAAATTCTACATTTAGAACACCGACATATTCTCCATCTTTACCGATTTGAGTTAAAACAACCGGTTCTCCCGATTTTGAATACAATAGGTTTTCACCTTCTTTTACTCCTTTGTATAAATCATGAGTATGACCGCCTAAAACGATATCAATACCAGATGTTTCTTGTATAATACGTTTATCCACATCTTTCCCTGAATGTGATAATAGAATAATTTTATTAATATTTTGAGCTTTTAATTTATTAATTTCTTCTTGAATTTTTTTAATAGTCGTATCAACATTATCAATTTTGATATCTTCTAAAGACTCTCTTGTACCAACTCTTTCCAAAGCATCTGAAGGAGCAGTTCCAATTATTCCGAATTTTTCACCATTATCTTCTTCGATAATTGATTTTTTTATCTTTCCTGCCATTGGGCTTTTTGGATTTACAGTTACATTTGTGGCTAACAAATTATATTTTGCATCCTTTAGAGATTCGGCAAATGCAGCAGGAGTTGCATCAAGTTCATGATTTCCTAAGCTGTTATCCTTAATACCAATCCAATTAAGGAAGTGACTGGCTACTTTATTCGTCATTGGATTTGAACCAAGCAAAATATCACCTGATGCAAGTTTCAATTTTGCTGTAGATGTACTATTGGTATCAAATAATCTTGCCATTTCACAAATTCTTTCCATATTTGTCATCTTGCCATGCAAATCTGAAATATAAAATATACTTGTGGTTATATGATCAGGCTTTGAATACTGAGGAGTTGCTGTATTTTTAGGATAACTATATTCCTGAGCTTTAGCTTCAGATTTATTATCTGTTTTTTCAAAAGTATCCTGCTTTATTTGAGGTGCAAGTTGAGTTGGCTGATTTTGGACCTGATTCACACTACCTGTAGCTTTAAATGATACCTTTGGTAAGCCGTTTATTATTAAATTCATATTTTTTCACCCTTTATTTAAATTAATTAAATATCATCAATATTTTTTTTGCTAAAAAATGACTTAATGTAAATAAACATTAAGCCGCTTGTTTTAACTGAGATTGTTTTTTCAATTCCTTATATGTCTTTAATCCTTCCACCCAGTTTTCAACAAGATTTACATCATCAGCAACAACTGCCTGAGGCAATGCTGCATGGTGAATTTTCGGTAATAAATAATCTTCTGAATATTCTATCGGTTTCGACATATTATCATCCGTATCATTACAAATGAAAATCATTTTACCGTTTTTATCAGTCTTTGTTCCTATAATAGTTATCTCATGACCATTAATTATAGTATTATTATTATCAACTTGAGTATAACCGATAATTACATTTTCGCCTAAATTTAAAGCATCTGTAATTTGTTTTTTCATAGTATTAAAATCAGTTTCATATCCTACTAATCGAGCATTTTCATCAACTGTCTGGTATGTAACTGAAATCTTATTTTTATCTTCTACAACTGATTCTGTGAATGTTTTTTCAAATTCAATTAAACCTTTATCATTTTGGTTAAATTTTCCGGCACGTTTATCTGTCAATGTATCATAAGACTGTTGAGAACCAACTTGCATAAATGTAGATTGCATTAATACATCTAACGGAGTCCTTTCAAGATTATCTTTATCTACAGTTTGGATAAATGCTCTTACTATTGCATTTTTATCAGGTGCAAAAGTTAATTTTGCCTTGTCAAAATCATGAGCTTCATAAGGAATTTCAAAAGCATTTAATAACCAAATTGCATCTAATGTATTATCAGCAAGATTATTCATCTTAATAGTTTTTTGAACACTCATAGAAGGAGAACTTAAACCTTCTGCAAATCTTGCGAATTCTGCAGGATGTTTATCTGCTAAATTAAATTCAATACTTGATGCAACACAAGTTCCTGAATGGTCAACATCAATATCAGAAGCTCCTGAAAATGGCAATGAAGATGTAGAATTAACATTTTTATTCTTTTCCGCAGCTTCTACTTGAGCCCTATATTTATCAGGGATATTACCAAATTGTTGTGTAATCACATAAGGATTTGCAAGTGTATCTATTGTATTTTTCAAAATAACAACATTACTAAGCCCTTGAGCTCTTTGTGTAGTTGCTATTTTATACAAATTATCCAAAGTTGTTGAATTATCATTTGAATCAGCATTTAATAAAATGCCTGTTTTCAAAAGCATGTTTAAATTCTTTTTAGTCTCTCTATCAGAAATTTTTACAAGTTCATTATATTTATTTTTTTCATCTTTTGATGATAATTCTGTTCGCAATCTCGAAGCAGTAAGAGCAGGATTATACGGAACTTGTGTCATAATAGGGTTTGATGTAAAAGAAGGTTTGTTTTCCTTTGCATGCTCATTTTTTTCAACCCTGGTAGCACTAACAGACTTTACTGTGTTATAATTATTATATTGCTGGGTATTAAAGTTTAATGAATACACAATTCCACTCCACTACTACTTATTATAATAAAAAAATAAAATGGAAAAAATTTGCTAAATTTATTACATTTAATTAACAAATGTTACAATCAGGGATAAAATTTTGAAAATAAAACCGCTCACAAAAGAACAACTAACTATATCAGCTGACAGACTCACCAGATTTAAAGATACTGAAATAAAATATCTGAGGGTCTTTAAAGATATAATAATAAATAACCTTATTGAACCTAAATTAAAAAAACAAGAACTCGATAACATGGATTATGAAGAATTAACAAATATCGCAGAAGATATAATTAATTCTTCCTTTAACGAAAAAAATAATAATTTAATTATAAATCAACGACTTTATGATTATGAAAATTCTTTGTTCAAACTAAGTGAAAATACAAAAAAACTTTTAAAAAATAATATTAATTACAATAAAATTATAGAACTTTTGCCTGAAAATATTCCTAACAACCTAAAATGGCTAAAAACACTTTCTGCAACTATTCCTGATAACCAAAGCTTTGGCTATCCGATAAAAACTATAATCTTATGTGAGGGAATAACAGAAGAAATATTACTTCCAAAATTTTCTCAAATTTGCGGGTATGATTTCAATAAATATGGCATTCATATATTATCGGCAGGCGGTAAAAATCAAGTTGTAAAATATTTTTACAACTTTGCAGACAAATTAAAAATTCCTATTTTTGTACTTTTGGATAATGATGCACAATCCAATTTAATGGAAATTAAGCCTAAATTGCGAGAAATAGATAAAATTCATCTTCTTAAAAGCGGAGAATTTGAAGATATGCTACCTAATTCATTAATAATAAAAACCTTGAATTATGCTACCCAAAATATTTCATTAGCTCCAATTGAAGACTTAGAAAAATGCTCCTCAAAAGTAGAATTTCTTGAAAACTTTTTTAAACATAGGGGACTGCACGAATTTAAAAAAGCAGAATTTGCACAACTAGTAAACCTAAATATTGCTGATATCAATGATGCATCTCAAGAAATTATTGAAATTATAAAAGAAATAAAAGGGACCAAAGTCCCTTCATAAAATGGAGTTTAAAAATTTAAACTATATAAAAATTAGTTACCAACTAATCTCAGAGCTTCTTCGAGTAACTCTTTATTAGAAGAAATCAATTTATTTGAAACTTCCATCTGCAATTTAGCCATTTGGAAGTAAGAAATATTTGCCCTAAAATCAGCATTTGACATTTCTAAAAGACCTGATCTGATTTCACCAACACCAATTACAGGTTTTCCAGATTCTTCTGTTTCTAAAAACTGTCCAGGTTTAAATTCATAAAGAGCCGCAGCATTGTGGAAATTTCTTGTAGTTACACGATATAATGGAACTGAACGTTTTCCGCCATCAGCTTTTCCATAAATTGTACCGTCATTTTTGATTTCATAGTCATCGTATTTCCCAAGATATTTCCCATTATTAGGATCAATCCACAATTTAATATTAGTTGTAGGAATATCTAATGCTCCACCTTTCAAGGCTGTTTGCTGATAAAGGTCAGAAGTAATTGATTTAGTTCCCTGCATAATTTCACCTTTATCATTCAAAATATATCCTTGAACGGTATTGCCACTTTTATCTCTATAGACACCTTCTTTATCAAAGGTAAATTCACCTAATCTTGTGTAAATACTTTTACCTTCTTCATTTTTTACCAAGAAAAACCCCTTACCTTCTAAAAATAAGTTTTCATTTGAAGTACCAGGTGTTGACTTACCTTGACTCATTTTTTTATCATAATCATCAGAAATAGCACCACCTAAAAAGGTTTTAAAAGTAACTTGTTGTTCTCTAAAACCAGGAGTATAGACATTTGTCATGTTACTTGCAATAACATCCATCCAGTTTGTAGTGGATTTTTGCGTATTTAAAGCAGTTATAAAAGAATCATTCATTTCTATTCTCCTTATTATTTCTACGTCTTTCTTGTTGCTGCTGACGAGAATTACTATAGCTTAATTCTGAATATGGTAAATTTTGATCATCAAATCTTTGTCGTAATGATGAAATATTATTTCTCAAATATTGCTCTACAGCCTTATCTCCGGGAATAAAATTAGCTGCAAGACTACCGTCTTTATTCACCTTCAAAATAACAGAAACATCTTTATCAAAATCAATTCTGAAAGGTTGATTTGTTTTCATTGATTCAGATAACTTATCCATCAAAACAGTAGATACTTGAACATTTTGTTGAATTCCTTCTGTACCATTAGCCATAGCATCATTTATTTGAGTAGCAATGCTTTTCATTGACATATCAGTATTTTGAACAAGATTAGCAAAGAAATTTGCATCACTATCAGACATATTAATCACATCATAATCAAATGTTGAAGCTGAATTTATTGTACTCATCAAATCTTTTGTATTAATTAAGTTTTGAATATTTTGAGAAAGAATAGATTGACCTTCATTATGATATTTAAAATCTGTAAAATTAACACCGCCTTTTAACATATCATCAGGGACAATATCATCAACATCTTTTTGTAATTCTTGAGATAACTTATTTGCTTCTTTTGTTGAATCTTTTTCAGTTTTTTTATTATTTTCTGCTTTTTTATCATCTTTAGAAGATTCTACTTTGCTATCTTTTTCAGACTCAGAAGCAGTCTTCATTTCATCTTCAAAAGATTTATCAGTAGACTTAGTTTTACTTGTCTTAGATTGTGATTGAGTAGAACTAACATCTGAAGTGCTTGCAGTTGCTGCTGCTGAAGATGTACTTACATTCATTTTAATTAACTACCTCCGTCTATTTCTTCTAACTTTTTGAGGATTTCTTCTTCCTCTTCTATTTTTTCGTGGCTTTGCCTGAAAAACCTTGTAACTCCTAATTCTGAATACTGTTTTAATTCTGCGGCTTTTTCTTCTGCGATGTAAGCCTCTCTGTGTTTTTCTTTATGTTTTTCTAAGACTTTAACACCTTGTTCCAGTTTTACGAGCTTTGCTTTTTCTTCATCAAGCTTTTGTTGAGCTTCTACTCTGATTTGTTCAAGTTTTTCTGCTTTGTCCCAAAGATATATTAAGTATTTATCATACGTTTCATACATCATAGGATCTGCTTGACGCATATTCTGTTTTGTTGTCCTTATTTCTTCTTCGTTTTTTCGAATATTTTCTTCCGCAATAAATACTGCTTGTTGAGCTTTTTGAACTACGGCCAATTGTTCTTCTTTTTTACGAATACGAAATTCCAGAACTTTTTGTAACCTGTATCTGAAAGGCATTTTATACCACTCTTATCATAGATATTATTACCTATTTTAAGAGTGGCATAAACATCTATATGTATGATTTAATGACATTATAAAAAAAGTCAATCTAATATTGTCACACCTGTTGTCATGCCGCGATTTGTATTTGACGTGTAATACCCTCTGTTTGTTCTAACATCGATAGATTGACCATTACCCATCATTGCACGTTCTGCTTCAAAGTAATCCATATAAGCCGGATCCATGGCTGGAGTAAAACCTGTAGGCATGCCTGTAAATTGATTCTTAAAATTTCCCCATAGCGTATTTTGCCATCCTGCACCTGATGAACCAGTAAAAATTGGAGGTCTGTAAGCATTATTTGCTGAATAATTTGAATAATCAGGATTATAAGAGTTATACATATTATGATTGTAAGCTTTGTAATTTTTTGCAGCACTTTTTAAAGTTGATAAGCGATCTTTTAACTCTCCGGATTGAGATGCCCCAAATATCTTTTGTTCAAGTCTTTCAATACGTGTCTTGGGTGTTTCATACTCATAAGTTTGATGAAACATTTGTCTTTCCAGCTTGTCTATACCTGACATTTTATCTGCAACAATTTTTTCATTACTACTTGCATCGATCATGCTTCTTTTCACATTAGTTCTGTAAATAACAGGCTGCCTATAATTATAATTGTAATAATTTCCTGGATAACTGTTATTATAAAACCTGTTATATTGATAAGGATTTCGATTATAATAATACCTGTTATTATAATAAGTGTTGTATCTTGGAGGTCTGTAATAACTGCTGTTTGTATAGCGGTAATTGGGCGGATAATAATATCCGTTATTGTAGTTTCCAAACCCGAAAATATTTGATAAAATGCCTGCCTGAGCAGATCCTGCAATAAATAATAACAAACTTGACAATAAAATTATTTTTTTCATTTAACCTCACCTCTTTTAAGTTAAAATAAATAAATATATAAAAATCCACATTCTCTAAAAGGGGTGACACTTAGATAATTTTTGTTAATTCTTTGCACAATACAAATAAATATGCTAAAAATTAATTATGAAAAAACAAGTTATAGCATATTTACACACACATTGGGATAGAGAATGGTATAGAGAATTTGAAGTTTTTAGACTAAGACTGTTGAGAGTTTTTGATAACGTCTTAAATATGCTTGAGCAAAATAAAATTCCATCTTTCTATTTTGACGGACAAGTAAGTGCTCTTTTAGACTACTTAGAAATCAGACCTGAAAAAGAAGAACTTGTAAGAAAACTTATCGCAGAAAAAAAATTATATATCGGACCTTGCTATACACTTGTAGATGAATTTCTTACAGACAAAACCGCATTTGAAAAGAATTTAGAAATAGGTCTAAATATCTCAAAAAATTTTGGCTGCACTGATTTTATAGGATATCTAGCTGACACTTTCGGACACAGTCAAAATATTCCTAAAATATTTAAAGAATTTGGGATTGATAAATGTGTTGTATGGCGCGGCTGTGGTGATATTCCCTCAGAATTCACATTTAACGGGATTAATACAGTAAATCTTATCCGCGGATACTTTATGGACATATTTTCAGCACCAATGACGATTGAAAAAAAAGCTGAATGGCTAAAAGGGAATTTAGATAAAATTGCAGAAAAATCTGGTGATTATTTACTTCTTCCAATCGGCGCAGATCATTTAGGAGTAGAACCTGATATTACAGAACAAATCGAAAAAATAAATAAAATTCTGAAACAATTTAAGAATGACGATACTGAATATGAAATTAACCTATCTAATCCGTTTGAATACTTTGAACTTGTAAAAGACAATTTTAAACAATTTGAATGGAACGATGAACTAAGAGATAATAGCAAAACATTTATCTTGCAAGGTTCATATTCTGCTAGGTTAAAACTTAAACAATACAATGTTAAATGCACATATTTACTTGAGCAAGCGAACAAATTACAGAAAAAATACGGATCAGAATATACCTCAATAATTGAATACGCATATAAATTATTACTTAAAAATCAAGCCCATGACGGAATTTGCGGTTGCTCCACAGATTTAGTTCATCGAGAAAATATCACAAGGTATGAAAAAATAATCCAAATAGCAAATACTATCATTGAAGAATTAAGATTTAAATACAATTTCAAAACTCCAATAATGGAAAATAAAGACTTACTCCCTGAATACAAAGTTATCGGAAAACATTTCGGAGTAGAAAATTCGCTTCTTTATGACACTCAAAAAATCCCTGTAACAGAAGACTTTACAGATATTTATACTCTAAAATATTCACCTGCAGTTAAGCCACAAATCAACTTCGAAGTTAAAAACGGTAAAATACGTATAGGAAATGTCGAAATGGAATTTGTACGCTTCAAAGATGAAGGTGATACATATAACTTTGGAGCTGTTGCAGATGATATCGGAGAAAAAGCTGAAATTTACTCATTCAAAAATAATATAATTAAAACAAGTTTTTTTGACATTCAAGTAGAACAAAATGAAGAACTAATCAATTTTAAAATAGAATGGGATAACAAGCTAAAAAATAAATTATGGCAAGTAAAATTTAACCTGAAATCACCAGTTACAGAAACATACTCAGAAGATTTAAACTCTATTATTAAAAGAGAATTTGATCCGAATTATGACATGAGAGAACACTTGCCAAAAGTCAGAGGAATTGAAGTTAAAACAAATTTTGCACCAATGCAAAGATATGTCGGAACACAAGGCTTTGGAGTAATTACAAAAGGACTTACAGAATATGAAGTAAAAGGGAAATCTCTACTTATAACTCTTTTAAGAAGCACAGGTGTAATTTCTAACCCTAAAAATCCATCTCGTTCAACTCCGGCAGGACCTCCGATAGAAGTACTGGAAGCACAACAATTAGGGGCTAATTCTGCAGAATTTTCAGTCGGATTTTTTGAACCTGAAAACTATCAAAAATATATTGATATAGTTTTCCCTCAAATAGTCTAAAGCATAACTTTTACTCAAAAAAAAACCCTATCTTTCGATAGAGTTTGGAATTCTTTTTAGTAATTCCTCGTGTGTGTAGAAGGTTAGTGTGTAGTAGGTAGTGTAAATAGTTAGTGTGTGTATTTATATCTCGTGTTTATTTAATCGTTTTATTTGGTATTTATTACTTACATATTAATAAAGTATTTTTATAGTATATAATTGCTATATCCTATTTATTTCTTTACATATCTTTACAAAGTTCTGTAAAGCAATATTACAAAGCATTTTAAAGATTTAAGCATTAAAAAATATGCTCAATAATCTTTATTTTTATACTGAAACTTTCCCGTACCTCCCTTTGTAATTAATATATTCCCTGATTTTTTAAAAATTAACACTATTTTTAGAAAAACATTCATATATTTATTAAATCCGCTTGTTTTGTCTTTATCTAATCTTAATGTCGAAAGTATTGACCTTTTGAAAAAAAAGTATTCTAATAAAAAAGTAATTTATAAAAATACAGTTTAGAAGGAAAGAGGTCTACATGAAAGAATTTATGCACACAAGATTAGACAACAGACAATTCAGTGAAGATGATATCAAAGGATTCATCAAAGATTACAACATCAAATTTATCAAATTACAATTCGTTGACATAAACGGACAAGTAAAAAATATGACCATTCCTTCACAGCATATCGAAAAAGCTTTGAATAACGAAATAATGCTTGACGGATCATCAATTAAGGGGTTCAGAAGTATTGAGACATCTGATATGTTCTTCCACCCTGACAAAAACTCATTCCAAATTTTACCTTGGAGAGGTTCAGATGGAGTAAATTCAGCAAGATTAATTTGTGACATCTATAATGCAGATGGAACACCATTTGAAGGCTGTCCTAGATGTAACTTAAAAAGAGTAATGAAAGAAGCTGAAAAATTAGGTTTTTCAATGAATATCGGACCGGAAGCAGAATTTTTCTTATTTGCAAAAGATAAAGACGGGAATGTAACAACTTCAACGAATGATACAGCAGGATATTATGATGTAGGACCTGAAGATTTAGGAGAAGATGTAAGATCAGATATTGTGCTGACACTTCAAGAAATGGGGTTTGACATTGAAGCATCTCACCACGAAGTAGCTGACGGACAGCATGAAATCGATTTTAGATATGCTGATATTTTGACAGCAGCTGATAACGTTGCAACATTCAAAGTAGCTGTAAGAGCAATTGCAGCAAAACATAATTTACATGCAACATTTATGCCAAAACCAATTTATGGTATTAACGGTTCAGGAATGCATTGCAACGTATCATTATTTAAAAACGGCAAAAACGCATTTTATGATGAAAAAGCTGATTATCAATTATCAGACATTGCAAAATATTCAATTGGCGGGATGTTAAAACACGTAAAAAGTATTACGGCGATTTTAAACCCTACAGTAAACAGCTTTAAACGTTTAGTTCCAGGATATGAAGCACCTGTATACTTAGCTTGGTCACTTGCTAACAGAAGTGCATTATTAAGAGTTCCTGCAAAACGCGGCAGCTCTACGAGAGTAGAATTAAGATCCCCAGATCCATCTTGCAACCCATATTTAGCATTTGCAGCAATTCTTGAAGCTTGTCTTGACGGGGTAAGAAACAAAATTGACCCGCCAGCTCCAGTAGAAAGCAATATTTATAAATTAACAACAAAAGAACGTAAAAAACAAAGAATTGATTCACTTCCCGGCAGTCTTGCTGAAGCTCTTGATTATTTTGACAAATCACTTGTATCAAGAGCAGCACTAGGCGATCACATATTTAATGAATTTATGTCTGCTAAGAAAAAAGAATGGGATTCTTTCAGAACATATGTTTCTCAATGGGAAATCGAAAGATATTTAGAAAGATTTTAATCATAAAAAAGCTCCTTTAAAAAGGAGCTTTTTTTTATCTACTGTATCCTTTTTAAATAATCAACAATTTCACCCATTGAATAAATATTTTTTACAACAAAAAATTCTTTTCCTGTTTTTTCTTTGACGTAAGCCAAATTCTTACCATCAAGGAAATCCTCAGAATAAGGTCTTAGCATAACAGATGGAATTATCACAATATCTGCATCAATATTTTTAACGGTTTTAATCAAATCATCTGTTGTAATTAATCCTGCAACAGTAATATCTTGTCCCCAATAATCAGACTTTACAGGGTTTACCATTACAGATAAATTTTTTATTTTATTTAATTTTTCTGCGATTTTATCTATTGCATACTTGGCAGCATAACTAGTCGCAAACGACAATTTCAATGGAGTTTTAATCTTTTTAGGCAATTTTCTTGATTTAAAATCATCAAGTAAGATTCTGATAGATCCAACACCATCTTCCAATTGATTAAAATTCCCATAATACTTAGTTGGAGGAATATCCTGTCCTGCTAGTAAGAAAAATTCATCAGAGCAGCATACACGTTTATATTTTGAAGCAATTTTTATAGTTTCTTCTGCACATTTTTTATCAACCTGCCTTAACCCTTCTTTTCGGAACTGAGTAATCCCAACTGGAACAATTGCAACGGACAACACAGTATTTTTAAGTTCTGACAAATCAGAAAGAGTTCTTTCTAATTCAGTGCCATCATTATATCCTGGGCACAAAACAATTTGAGCATGAAACGGAATTTTATTTTTTCTAAACCATTTTAAATTTTCTAAAGCCTTACCAGCATTAGGATTTTTAAGCATTTTTACTCTTAATTCAGGATTCGTAGTATGAACAGAAACATAAAAAGGGCCTAAATGCATTCTTTTAATGCGCTCTTTATCATCTTCAGATAAATTTGTTAAAGTAATATAAGTTCCTTGCAAATAAGATAATCTGTAATCATCATCTTTTACATAAAGAGTTTCTCTCAATCCTTTTGGCTGTTGATCAACAAAGCAAAAAATACAATGATTAAGACAAGGTTTTACTCTGTCAAATACAGCACTTTCAAAAATAATCCCTAATTCTTCATCAAAGTCTTTTTCAAGCTCAATTTCTTCAATCTCGCCATTTATCTTTTTAATTTCTAATGTCAAAAAATCAGATTTACACAAAAAATTATAATCAATCATATCAATCATTTTAGAATTATCGATTGACAAAATTTCATCACCTTTTTCAATACCTAATTCTTCAGCTATAGATCCTTCGACTACTCCATTAACAATTGCTGGCATTATCTTTCTCCAGTCCTTCAATTATAACTATAAAATTCGAAAATTCACAAAGGGCATTATCTAACACAATTTTTTGATAAAAATTTATATGACTATACTCATCATTTAAAATATTTTGAGCTGCAAGTTTAAATTGCATCGCACGAGATTTGATTGAGAAAAACAATCTTTTTCTTTCAGCGGAATCCAAACAATCAGCACAAGAAAGTTTTACTCTTGCATTTGATAGAAATTGCAATGGATTATCACTCAAGTCTTCAAGTACCAAACGTTTTAATTCTGCAATACCATTTTTTGAAATTTCATAATACACAGATAATTTTCCACCTTCAGACATACTTTTTCTTGAAGTCAAACATTGCTTATCTTCCAGACGTCTTAAAGCAGGTTTCAAAGCACCAAAACTTGGTTTTGTAAATGGAGCGAAATTATCTTCAATACGCTTTTGAATAGCATACATCGTCAAATCTCTTTTCAACAAAACATATAAAATTAAGAGTTCAATCATATTTGAAGAATATCACAAATTACACTGTTTATCAAACATATAAAATACTCATAATATTTCAACATAAATTGCATTAATCAAAAATTTTTTGTATAATTCAGGAATGGGCAGTCTACAAAAATATTACAAACAATCAGCTACATATAAGATATTTACCGGAATGTTCAAAGAATTTGAAGAATTTCTTGACACTCTCGGCAAAATAACACTTAACGGAATTGATGTAATAAAATGCTTACTCAAAGGACAAATTGATAAAAAAGAACTAATTGAACAATGCCATAGGTTTGGTGTAACATCATTACCTATCACTTTATCTATTGTCGGAATGACCTCTGTAATCGTTGCATCACAAGTTGCATTAGAAATGGTAAAACAAGGCGGAAGCAATTTTGTCGGGCTTTTAATGACTATTCTTATAGTAAGAGAAGTAGGAGTAATTATGTCAGGCTTTGCAATAATTTCAATGATTGGCTCATCATTAGCTTCTGAAATTGCAACAATGAGAGTAACTGAACAAATAGATGCAATTGAAGTTTTAAAAGTTAATCCGATTAATTATTTATTTGTACCAAGAATTTTAGCAGGATTAATTATGATGCCCCCAATTGTTGTAATTGCATCAACTGTCGGAGTTCTGGCTGGGGCTGTCACAGCAAAATTAACAGCAGGACTCGGCTATCGAGCATTTTTTGACTCTGCTTGGCTTGGTATTTACATGAAAGATTTAGGTGTGTGCCTTTTAAAAGCTTTATTTTTCGGAGGAACAATATCTTTAATCAGCTGCTCTTGCGGATATTACGCAAAAGGTGGAGCAAAAGGAGTCGGGGAAGCTACAACAAAATCTGTTGTATGGTCTTTTGTTGCAATTGTAATATGGGATATGATATTTGCTATAGCATTTTTCTTTTAATAGAGGTAAAATTTTAACATAATGAGTATAGAAGTAAAAAATTTAATAAAAACATTTGATGATAAAAGAGTAATTGATAACGTATCTTTTAAAGTAGAAAACGGAGAGACTCTTGCAATTGTAGGATTTTCAGGGTCAGGGAAAAGTACAATTCTTAAACTTATATGCGGACTTTTAACCCCCGACAGCGGAGAAATAATCACTTCAAAAGGTGACATCGCAATGGTTTTTCAATACTCAGCCCTGTTTGACTCTCTAAATGTAGCTGATAATATTGCATTTGCACTACATGAAAGAAAAGATTTAAGAAAAAAATACACCGAAAAAGAAATAAGAAATATTGTAGCAGAAAAATTAGAACTAGTAGGACTAAAAGGTATTGAAAACAAATTCCCGTCAGAATTGTCAGGCGGTATGCAAAAAAGGGTAAGCTTTGCTCGTGCGATTGTGACAGAACCTAATTCAATACTTTATGATGAACCGACTGCAGGATTAGATCCGATTTCATCAACTCTGATTGAAGATTATATTGTTCGCTTGAAAGATGAAACAAATGCAGCTTCCGTTGTTGTTACTCACCAGATGTCTACAATTAACAGAACCGCAGATAAATTAATTATGCTTTACCAAGGGAAAATTGTTTTTGAAGGAACCCCGGAAGAAATGATGCGACAAGACAACGAATACACAAAACAATTCGTTACAGCATCATTAGAAGGCCCTATGCAAATGATCACAGAAAGTTAAGGAAGGGAAATATGAATATAGAAAGATTATTCAACAAAGAAGTAATGTCACTTGAGACATATATTATGTTTAGATTAAAGGAACAAACAGCTAAACTAAAAGACGAACTTATTGCAAAAAACAGAGCTCCAATATCATTATCAATGGGAGCACCTACTGCAAACCCTCCTGCAGCACTTTTAAACAGATTAAAAGAAATTCTTGATGAAGACGGTATTCATATGTATTCAACACCCAAAGGAGAACCATACCTTAGAAAAGCAATAGCTCAAAGAATGAAAAATCGTTTTGGGGTGGATCTTGACCCTGAAACAGAAATATTCTCACTTGTAGGTTCAAAAGAAGGTATCGCAAACTTAGTAAGATTTATTACAACTCCAAAACATGAAGAATTTGAAAAAGATGTCATTATGGTACCTGATCCTTGCTACGCTTCCTATTTACAATTTATTCAATGTTCCGGAGCTAAAGCATACCCAATGCCTCTAACTCAAGAAAATAATTACAAACCTGATGTTGAAAAAATTTATCACCAAATAATTAAAGATGGCTACAAACCAGAAAATATTAAAGCACTGTTTATAAACTACCCTAATAACCCGCTTGGAACTTCTACCTCAAGAGAATATGTACAATCAGTTATCAATTTTTGTAAAAAATATGACATTCTGCTTGTATCAGATGCAGCATATTGCGATATGTATTTCACAGAAGAAGAAAAACCATTCAGTATATTTGAATTAGATGGTGCAAAAGATATCGGTATTGAATTTTACAGTTTTTCAAAACCTTATGCAATCACAGGCTGGAGATTAGGCTGGGTCTGCGGGAATAAAGAAGTTGTACAACGTTTTGGCAAAGGCAAATCAACTATTGACAACGGGATTTTCAAGGCATTACAAAAAGCTTGCGCGGAAATTCTTAATTCAGAAGAAGGCGATAAATACATAGAAGAAAGAAATAAAGGCTATGCAAAAAAACAAGCAATTATGGTAAAAGGCTTCAAAGAACTTGGCTGGCCAATTGATGAAAAAACAGTCCCTCACACAACATTCTATCTATGGCTACCGATTCCAAAAAGATATGATTCCGCATTCAAATTCTGCGAAGATGTCTTAAAAACATCAGGTGTAGTACTAGTTCCCGGTAACGCATTTGGAAATCACGGTGAAGGCTTCTTTAGATTATCATTTGTATGTTCAGATGAACAATTGCAAGAGGTAATAGACAGATTTAAAGCTGACGGATTTACTTTTAATTAAACTAAAAAAGGCTCCTAAAAAGGAGCCTTTTTTAGAATATTATTAGATAAAAATTATAAAATATAGAATATCTTATTAATATAACATAGCATCTTCTTCTAAAACTCTACCTGTACAGCCTTGTCCATAAGAAGTCTTTGACACAGAGCAATTAGACCAAGCATAAGAATTATCTTCCCTCCAATAGTCTTGTTTTTGAGTCGATTTTACTGCTAAGGCTTGAGCCCCACAAGGAACTACAGAACCATCATCCCAAAAATAAAATTGAAATATATCTCGCCCCAATTGATTTGGTCTTTTAAATCCATTTACATCAACATTAACATACCCCATATTTGAGCTATTTTCCTCTGTAAAAAATCTAAATTCCATAACAATACCATTTGCTAACTTAAATAAATACAAACCGGAATGAGAACCTTTTTGAGATGGGACATTCAAATAAGAATAATCACACTCATCACCATTGCATGTGGATACTTGAACTATTTTCATAGATTTATTTAGATACTTATACACAATATCTTTATATTCAGGCTTTTTTACTTGAGATGACCAATTACTATTTCCAATATCACCTAAATTTTCTTTTAATTCAGATATTAATAAAGTATCTTTCCAACTGGTTGTATCTGACTCTGACATTATGTCTCTAGACATACTATATAATAAAGAATAAGCAACCTTTAATTGAGAGACATATTGCTTTTTTCTATAATTTGAAATAAGAGAAGGTAAAGTCATTGCAGCAACTATACCTATTATGCCTATAGTTATTAATACTTCCGCTAAAGTAAATCCAAATCGTACTGATTGATCCGATAGTAAATTTTTACATAACCCATGAAAGGCTTTTGTAACAAGCTTTAAACTGCCCCCCCCCCGACTGCTTGGCAGGTAGACACTTTTACACAATTATCTGCAAATTTGTATGACTTTTGTACCTGCTCGACTTCAAATCTTTTCATTCCTAGCTCCTTTCATTTTTATCACATTGATGATTATATCAATTTTTTATTAATATTTCAATAAAAAATCGCCTTATAATCAGGCGATTTTTTTATATATGAAATCTGGCAAATTTAATATATTTTGTTTGCCGCGCTATTTTATGAAAGTGCCATTAAAGCTTTCACTGAACGCGCGTTGTCTCTTACTTCCTCATCAGAATGATCATTTACTGTATCTTCTAATATTTTCATAGCTTCTGACTTGTCATTTAATGATAAGAGTTCATTAATTGTGCTCATTGCAACAACTGTTGACATATCATTTATACCTTTTCCTTTGTTAGTAATAACTACTTTCAAAGAATCATGCATATTCTTCTTTACTAATGCACGAGCAGTCATTTCTCTAATTGCATCTATTTTAGAATTTGTACCAACATCTTCTAGAATAGAAATTGTTTCAGGATTTTGATTAAGTCCTAATCCTTCAATTATATTTGCAACATCTTTTACTATTTTTTTATCTACCATTTACTTTCTCTCCTCCTACTTATACAGAAGCTTCCCATAGCGCAATTTTATCAGTTGCTAATTGTCTAGCTGCTGTCATATCTTCCATTTTTGAAACTGATTTAGCAGATACTCCTGACGAGATCAAATCAGTAACAGAGGTTCCTAATGTTTCCTTAACAGAATTAAACATAGAAATAGCCTTTTCCTTAGCAGGAGCGAAAGAAATTTCAACTTCATTTAACTTATTCCAGCCATTTACGATGCTATCTTTCATTCTGTTGCCAAAAGCTTTTGCAGATTCAATCATATTATGGAATCTTTCACCGATACCAGAAATTGAGCCTACCAACGCACTAGCTTTTAACTTTCCTGTAAAGCTAATATTGTTGTCATTTTTTTTGTTAGAAGATTCAAACACATCTGCAGTTAATACATTTCCTTTGAAAGAAGATGCTGCAAAAGGATTTGTTGAATTTGAATTTCTTTGAGTGTTTGTTTCGTGCTTACTTGTATTAAAAAGTCTTTCACGAATAGATGGGATTGATAAATTTGCCATTGTTAATATCCTTTCGTATAACTTTATCGACTTTTATAGAATATCATTATCAAAAAAAATATGGCTCAACCTTTTGATGTATTCTTATTTGAATTTCTTATACTTTAGTTGTAAAATCAATTCTAAAAGGGGAAAAAAATGGGATATGAAAATTTAGATAAATTGATAGAAACTGTAAGGGTTTTGCGCTCCCCGGAAGGATGCGAATGGGATAGAGCTCAAACTCACAACAGCCTAAGACCGAACATGCTCGAAGAAGCATATGAGGCAGTAGATGCTATGGATTCAGGAGATATAAAACATCTTAAAGAAGAATTAGGCGATGTACTACTCCAAGTTTTATTGCATGCTCAAATAGCTGATGATGAAGGTGAATTCAACCTTGACGATGTCGCAAAAGGATTAAATGAAAAACTAATACATCGTCATCCGCATGTATTTGGCAATGTGAAAGTAAATTCGACTCAAGATATAATTGATAATTGGGATAAATTAAAAAAAGAAGAAAAACCACATAGAAAATCTGCAATGGATGGTATTTCAAAATCTCAATCAGCATTAATGAGTGCTCAAAAAATCAGTAAAAGAGCTGTTAAACAAGGGTTTGAATGGCCAAATGAAAAATCATTATATGCTTGCATTTCCTCTGAATTTGACGAATTTAAAGAAGCTGTGCAGGAAAATAATAAAGAACATATGGAAGAAGAAATGGGTGATATTTTATTTGCAGTCGTAAACCTTGCAAGATGGAATAAAATTGACGCAGAACAAGCTCTATTAAAAGCTAATAAAAAATTTATGCAAAGATTCAGAAAAATGGAAGAACTCGCGGAAAAACCGTTAGAAGAATATGATTTTAGGGAATATGATATATTATGGAAGCGGGCTAAGGAGAATTTGGGATATTAATTGTTAAGAAATATTAAGTATCGTTACCCTAAAAAAGCAATTCCTTAATAAAAAAATCCTTTATATATATACAGGAAAGAGGATAAGATTTTATGAAAGAACAGGAATTAAATACATTGATGTCTGTAGTTTCAGACCCAATTAAAAATGTTTATAAGATTGAATCAAGAAAAGATTTAGAAGAAATTCAAAGAATTATTAGAATTTTTAACATCGCTGAAAGTCAACATAACAAACATGCTATGCTTTCAATCAAAAATCTTGCGACTCTTAGATTAGTTTTAAGCAACAATTAATACTCTTGCCAGAAATTATCCAATTATATAATAAGCCCTGATATCCTCAGGGCTTTGTTGTATACAAAAGAATTAAACTATAATTTAGCCATCAAAGCAGATCCGAATAATAAAACTCCTATAACTATTGCAATTACAGAAGCAAACATAACAGCACCTGCTGAAATATCTTTAGCCATACCAACTAATCTTGAATATCTATTATGAAATACAGCATCAAGAGAATATTCTATTGCTGAATTTACCATTTCTGTCACTATGACAAAACCTATAGTCAAAAGCAATATACACATTCTTTCTACACTAAAATCTAACAAAAAAGCTAATGCTAAAGCTATCATTGCTATACAAAAATGAACTCTTATATTTATTTCAGATTTTAGGACAAGACGCATTCCCTTTCTTGCGTTTTTAAAAGTATTTGAAAACCCTTGCTGCTTAAACTTTGTCATACCCCTATACTTTCCAATGCTTTATTTTGTAAATTTATAATAAAATTATAATCTTCTTCTGTTTGATGGTCAAATCCAAGTAAATGCAAAATTCCATGACTGATTAAAAACGATAATTCATACTCTTTAGTTACACCTTTTTTTACAGCTTCCTCTTCAACTTTATCCAGAGCAATCATAACTTCACCTAAATTAATCTCTCCATCAAATATAAACTTATCTTCACTGTCTGCAAATATTGCAAATGTAATTATATCAGCAGGATAATCTTTATTTCTATATTCCCTATTTATTTCATGAGTTTTTACACTATCGCAATACAAAAAATCAAAAGATATAGTATTGTATTCAAAAGAATTTAAACAAGATTTTTCATAGACATCAGGCAATGAAATATAAAATTTTAATATCTTTTTTGCAATATTTATAAAAAATTTTTCATCAATAAGCCAATTTTCATAAATATTTTCGCTAAAAATATTAAATTTAGTCATTTTTTTCCTCGTTATGAGATTTTTGATCTCCTTCTAATTGTTTTATCTTATTTTCTAAATCTTCATCTAGCAATTTAGCCGGCATATTGATTTTTTGTTTTTGTAACTCTTCTGCTAAATTTTCTTGATATTTTATTCTATTATGCTGCATTCCTCTCAAAATTCTTGAGAATGTTGACGCAATAGTTTTTATATCTTTTAAAGTTAAAGGACTGTCGGATAGTTGCCCATCATTTAATCTTTCTACTATTATTTTATTAATCATGCCTTCAATTTCTTCTGGAGTAGGGCTTTTTAGTGAACGAACAGCAGATTCAACAGCATCCGCAATCATCAAAATAGCAGTTTCTTTTGTATTTGGTTTAGGACCTGGATATCTAAATTGTTCTTCTTTTACGTTTTCAGCACCTTCTTCTTTCACAGCTTGATTATAAAAATAACTGGCTAAACCTTCACCATGGTGTTGAATAATAAAGTTTTGAATAACTTGAGGTAAATGGTATTCTTTCGATTTGGCAATCTCAAGACCATCTTTTGGATGGGCTGTAATTATCATCTTACTAATTCTTGGTGTAAATTTATTGTGTGGATTTTCAATTAAGAAATAAGATTGATTTTCCACAAAAAATAATGGTCGCTTTAATTTACCAATATCATGATACAAAGCACCAACTCTCGCTAAAATAGGATCAGCTCCTATTGCCTCAGCAGCAGCTTCACATAAATTAGATACCATTAGACTATGATGATAAGTTCCAGGAGCATCCATTTGTAATCTTTTTAAAAGTTTTTGATTATGATCTCCCAATTCTGCTAAACCATAGGGAGTAATTATTTTAAAAGCACTTTCAAATAAAGGCATTAAACCAGATGCAATTATTGCACTGAAAATACCATTTAATAAAATATAAATACAATTTTTTAATAATAATACATTATCAACTTCTATTAGACATTTTTCTAAAATATATATACTCAAAACAATTATTAACCCCGAAAGGCCAATATAAAAGCCTGTTTTAATTACATCAACACGTTCTGCATAACGGATTTGCGATACAGCTACTGCAGATAAAATACTTAACAGCAAAAATGCTACCAAATACTGAATATTATATTGATAACCTATAGACATTACCGATAATAAAATTACAGCAGCAACAAATGCTATTCTAGGTTTTGTAAATATTGACATTAAAATTAAAAAAGCCGGTATAGGAATTACATACGGAGAAAAACCTGTAGGAATCAAAACAGCTATAATTGCAATTAATAATGATAAGAAAGCTGATATTGATAAATATCTTGGCTGAATAAAATCTTTCTCAAAAAATTTCATATAACTTAAAAATAAAGACGTTCCGATAAAAACTATTATATAAATAGCTGCAAGCCCCTGCCAATTTAACTGGTATACATTATAACCTGCTTGTCTTAGAGCATCCCTTTTTAATCTTGTGACAGGTTCTCCTTCAAATAATATTTTATCACCTTTTTGAAAAACAACTTCATATGGTTTTACAGAATTTTGAGCATTTTTTCTGGCTATTTCCGTTGCAAACTCGTCCACAACAAGATTAGGTACAATTACCTGTTCTAACATAGCCTTTATTACTGAAACCTGTCGTTTGGAGACATTAGATACCATATTATTTAAAATTATCTGATCTATATTATCTTTTTCATAATCTTTTTCAGTAATACCTTCATGTAAAATATTAGTAAGAGTAAGATTAGATTTATCAAAGACTTCATGCAATATATTATCATCTGCTTTTAACAAAAAGTTTATTATAAAATCCCTTTTTGAATTATCTGACAAATCAAAAAGAATACCTAATTCCTCTTTTTTTATAGATAATTCTACATTCTTTTTCCGAATCTGCATTACAGAAGACTGCAATGTTTGAAGATTTGTTTTTATAAAATCATCCTCTGCAGGAGCCATAACAGGCTCTACTTTCTGTGCAACCTCTTTTCTATGCTGCTCAGTTCTTTTTACATCCTCTACAGTCAATGTCTTTTGTGCAATAATATCACGTTTACTTATTCCATTTTCTATAATATTTTGGAAAAAGAAATTTTGAGACGCAATCACTGCTGTCATTAATACTGTAAAGCCTATAAAATATAAATATTTTAAAGTTTGTGCAGAGGTAAAAAAATTCTTCAAATTAGAAATAAATTCAACTTTTGCCATATAAAATTTCCTATTTTTTCAATCTTTTAATATATTATTACTTCCTAAAATTTTTTCAAGTCTTGCAATTTCAAGCGTCTTTGAATATCTTCAAGCAATTTTCGATTTATAGACATTAATTCTGACAAAACTGCAATTACAGCAACCTGCACCCCAGTAATAATTAGAATTGCAGATAAAATAAGGGATTGTATATGTCCTGTGCCACTTCCATTTATAAAATAATATAAAAATCTAATCCCAATTAAAATTCCGAAAAATAGAAATAATCCTGATAAAATTGCAAAAAATCTGAACGGTCTATATATTATAAACATTCTAATCATCGTAAACATTGATCGTCTTACATAATCAAAAATATTTTTTACCAATTTAGATTTTCTTAAATCAGGATTCACACTTATCGGAACACATTCTAGCACTAGACCCTTAGCTTTTGCCTGAATAATTGTTTCCAGTGTATATGTATAATTATCAAAAATATTTAACTGAATTGCTGCATTTCGAGAAAATGCTCTAAAACCGCTTGGAGCATCCTCCACGTCTGTAGAACTAATTAAACGCATTACAAAAGATCCCAATTTTTGAAGGAATTTTTTCATTAAAGAAAAATGCTGAATTTTAGATACAGGTCTTGAACCTATTACAATATCTGCAGAGCCATCTAATATAGGTTTAATTATTTTTTCTATATCATCTGCACAATATTGATTATCTGCATCTGTATTAACAATAATATCTGCACCTAAAGATAAAGAAGTATTAATACCGGCAACAAAAGCCTTTGCTAAGCCGCAATTATGAGGCATATCTACAAAATGCTTTACTCCAAGGCTTTTTGCAACATCTACAGTCTTATCAGTAGATCCATCATTAATTATCAAAACTTCTATTTCATCAATTCCTTCTATTTGTTTAGGCAAAGCCTCTAATGTTACCGGTAAAGCTTTTTCTTCATTGTAACAAGGTATTTGTATTATTAACTTCATAACTATCCTCTTTTAAAATTTTCTTTTTATTATATAATTAAAGAGGGATTTTGACAAACGTGAAAAATTTTTGGAAAATATCTTTAATAATTCTTTTAGGGATAGCTTTAAGACTAATATTTATAAACAAGCCTGATGGGTTATGGAATGATGAATATGTTAGTTGGATGATTGCAGCTACCCCATTTTCTGATGGATTTATTAATGCAATAAAATCACAATGTCACATGCCTTTTTATTATTTATATTTAAAATTTTGTATGACACTATTTGGGCAAAGTGATATTTTACTTAGATTAACTTCTGTATTTGCAGGGGTTTTATCAATCCCGGTAATGTATCTTGTTGGAAAAGAAAAAGATGAAAATACAGGGCTTTTATGCTCTGCAATTACTGCAATTAGCTCCTTTTTAATATATTATTCTCAAGAAGTAAGACTATACTCAATATTATTTCTTTTTTCAGCATTTAGCCTTTTATACACAATTAAATGCATAAAAAATCCTGATAAAAAAAACTTTATTTTATATGCGGTTTCGAATTTTTTAATATTATTTACACATACAATCGGATTTGTATTTGTATTCTTTAATTTAATTGTGCTAAGTATTAATTTATTTAAGCAATTTAAAAAAGTAATAACTACCGTCTGGATTTCAATATTTACAGGCGGTATTTTATTAACTCCATTAATATTTAAAATATTGACAACCAAATCTTTTTCACAATGGTGGGGACATTTTTCTATCTCTAAAATAGGATTTTTATTTACAGACTATTTTTCACCAGTACTTACAAATCTGACAAATGCTCCGGATAAATTTTTATATGCGCCAAAACTTGCATTATTTATGATAATACCTGCAATAATTGCAATTATCGGAATTATCAAATCCTTATTTAGAAATAAAATAAATATTCAAATATTTTCATTGTTTATTGCAACTATTTCAATATTAATATTAGCCTCAATCTCTGGGAAATTAGTTTTCATTACAAAATATTCAATTGAAGTTTATCCAATACTAATATATCTTGCAAGCTTTGGAATTTGTTCAATTAATAATAAAATTCTAAAAAATACATTAATTATAATTTATTCACTTATTTCACTAGGATATATCATCGTACATCCATATTCAGCACCTAAAATGCGAAGAGCTGAAGGTCACAAAATAATGACAGATATCCTTACCAGAATGAATTTAAAAAAAGACGACATGATTCTTTTAGAATATTATCCAAAAAATAGATTTGAAAAATACTTTGATTTTTCAAATTATCGAGTAGTTGAAATCCAAAAAGGGAATTTCCCTCAATATTTGTCAAAATCAATATCATATGAAATGGCATATAAAAATGGAAAATCTATATACAAAAACATGTTCTTATCTAATCAAAATAATTATTTTGAGAGCATGCTAAATTCAAAAATTTTCTCGGAATTAAAACCGGGTCAAAGTATAGTAATGGTAGTATTAAACAGTGTAGCATTTTATTCTCCGGATAATTTAACACTAATTGCAAATAATGAGGTTTTATATAATAAAGAACCTTTATTATTCCTAATTTTTTCATATATAAAAAATAAAACTTTTTATGAAATGATGAATAACCTTGCTATAGTTAAGTTTGAGCAGAAAGGGAATTGGACACTTATTAAGTTTACAAAACTTAATAATTTAACACCAAATTAGCAATTTTTATTATGTTTGAACCTCTATATATATAGAAGGTTTCATCGTTGTAGGGAAAATAATCATGAACATAGACAAGATTAATCAGAATATTAAAAACAACGGGTATTATTACAAAAAGCCAAATAATACAACACATAATCAAATAGGTTTTACAAGTAATATACCTCAAGCAACAATTGAAAAAGAAATCAATTCTTTAAATCCGTCAATACTAAGAGGAATAAATAAATTAAAAAATAATATTGGAGAGTTTCAGGATATATGTATTAATGCCTTAGGAACAGGCTTGTTAGCTCCTATTTTTATCAAATACAATCCTTTATCCAAAACAGATGAAGATACTAGAACTTATTCAGCATGGCGTCAACCAATATCAGCAGTGTTAGCAGTTGCAACACAAGGATTATTTACAATTCCAATCGTTAACAAAATTAATTCAATGGCAAATGAAGGTGCTATGAACATAGATTGCAACAAAACACCTTTTAAAGATAAAGATTATGCAATGAATTTAATGAAAAAATTACATCCTGGTCTAAATAAAAAACAAAGAGAAGCTCTTGCTGACAAATATGTAGCTAAACAAGATGAAAATTTAATTAATACTTTAAGAAAAGAAAATACAGTATACTATACAGTTAAAGGACAAACAACTCCAGTCCCAATAACAAAAGAAAAATATACAGAAATTCTTAATAAAACAGTAGAATCAATGCTTGAAGAAGAAAATAAACGACTCCAAGTATGTAATGAAGTTAAATTAACAAAACGTATTGAAAGAAGTGAATTTTATAGAAATAATTATGACATTTCTAAAAATTTACTAAATGAAATAGAAAATAAAATCAATAGTACAGATGATGTTAAAGAAATTACAAAATTCTTAAAACAAAAACATAAAGAATTAAAACATAACAAAGCTGACAAACAACTTCTTGATATAATTAATGAAACTAGAACACTTGGTTCTGCAGGAAAAGCTAAAATGCTTGAAAAAGTTAAAAGAATGCAAGGTCACGTTGAAAAATATAAAGGCTTTACCTCTAGAGATCAAGTAGTTGAATCTGTAAAAGCAAGTATATCAGACAGAATTAAAGAACATACTGATTCTATTGATTTCTTAAATAAAGTAAAACAAGCAATATCCGAAAATAAAACTGTAAGCGAAATCGAAGAAATGTTCAAACAAAAAATAAAAGATTCGAAAGCCGCAAATAAAGAATTCCGCTTATCAGACAAAATATTTGCCAAAGAAGTTGCAAATAAATTAAAAGAATTAACTAAAAAACACATAGAAGGTGTAAAAAGAATTGCAACATTAGCAGGGGCATTGATAATACTACCTATAAGTTGCGATTTATTGAACCGTATATATCCAAAATTTATGGATATAGCATTTCCAAAACTATCAAGTAAAAAACATAATAACGAATCAAAAGAACTGGTTGACAAAGCAACCAAGAATAGCGAGGTGAAATAATGACTATTCTTGCAGTTAATCAAATTAAACAAAATAACAAGCCTAATATTACTTTTGAAGCAAAAGAAAAAAATAATAACAATAATTCTAACAAAACAGCTAAAATTGCTAAAAACGTTGCGATTGCAACCGGAATAGGAGCCTTAGGAGTAGTTGGTTATAAAAAGAATTGGGCTGAAAAAACTATAAAATGGTTATCCGAAACAAAATTTATAAAAAATAAAGTATTTCCTAACTATGAAATAGATAACGCTAAATTTATGTCAGCAATAGGTGTAACATCTATTGTTCTAAAAGATGGTTTAGGATGTTATTTATATGTAAAACAAAGTTTAAACAACAAAAAAATACCAGAAGATAAAAGAAAATTTGTTGCAGCATTAGACTTGGCAAACGGAGGCTTAATGATTGGTATGCAATTATTAATGTTCTTCACTATTTCAAATAAAAAAGTTCAAAACAAAATATTTAATAAATTATTTGGAAAATACTTCACAAGATCTGCAGACAAAGCATTACAAGCTAAACTTAGTTCAATAGATAAACTAAAAGGAATGACAGGAAAAGACTTCCATACTGCAAGAGAATCTGATAAAAAAGGTCTTAAAAATGCATTTAGTTATTTAATATCATTAGCTGCAGCTACATTAATTGCAAAACGTATAATAGTTCCGTTTATTGCGACACCTTTAGCTGACAAAACAAAAGCTTGGATGTCTAGAAATGACAAACCATTAGAAACTCATAAAGATACAAAAAATACATATAATACAGAAAGACCAGCAGCTATAGTTGATGAAAAAGATAAAAAAACTCAATTCTCTGGTAATACACAAGAAAATAAAAACACAAACCTATTAAATGACATTAAAAATAAACAAACAAATAAATAAATAAATAATAAAAGCGGAGTTTAAACTCCGCTTTTATTGTTTTTTGATTATTTAAAACGGTTTTGTTTGATTTAGTTTTAGTCTTAAATCTCTGAATCTTGAAATATCTTCTTGAGTTCTTCCTGATTCTTGGAAAACTGCTTGAGTTGAAGGATGTACCATAAGAACGTAATCCATGTGAATTTCTAAGAAATTGTATTTTCTTGGAGATTGATTTGAATTTCTCGGATATATTTCAGCATTTGTAACTGCTAAAAATCTACGTTCTTTATCATTTAATAAATCTGTAAGTTCTCTATTTGTATTAGTATATTTAGAAACATGCACAACCCCTTTAATATCATGATCTGCTGTTAATATACTTACTTCTATAGGTACTGTATCAATATTTTTTGCCATATTTTTATCCTTTTTATAAATAATACTATATTTTCAATAACTTGTCTATTTTGTTAAATTTTGTCAATACTACCACGGGTTCTACCGCCATATGCTTCATGGACATCTACAATCGAAATAAAGGCAGTAGGATCAATCCTTTTTATAATTTCTTTCATTTTAGCGAGTTCTAGTCTTGATACCACGCAATAAATCAATGTCTTTTCTGTTCCGGAATAAGCTCCTATTCCTTTTAAATAAGTAACACCTATATCCAATTTTTCTAAAAGTTCATCACCTATTTCTGTAGCTTTATCACTTATAACTTCAATTGATTTTGCAGAATTAAGACCTTCTAAAACAACATCAATTACTCTGAAGGCTATAAAATAAGTAAGTACAGCATACATTGCTTTATTCCAACCAAAAACAATACCTGCTGCGCCATAAATAAATATATTAAATAACATTATCCATTCGCCAACAGAAAATCCGAATTTTTTAGATAATACTAAAGACATAATTTCAGTTCCATCTAAAGATCCTTCATTTTTTAGAACCAAACCAACTCCTGTGCCTAAAATAATTCCGCCAAAAACGGTTGATAACAATAAATCATGAGTTACAGGATGATCATGAGATGTAAATAAGTTTAAAGCCAAAGACAACATGCCAATTGCATAAAAAGTTTGAAGTACAAATTTTTTACCAATTTTGTTAAAAGCAAGAAAGAAAAATGGAATGTTAATTATAAAAATTAATAACCCTAAATTAATCTTTGTTAAATAACTTAAAATAATAGAAATACCAACAATACCACCATCAATAATATTATTTGGAACTAAAAAAACTTCTAAAGCAAAAGCTGCAACAAATGGACCAACTGTCAAAAAGAACATCTTTGTTAAAATAGAAAAAAATAATTCCTTTTTTGTCAATTTTTCTTCAGGCATACGTAATTTTTTTAACCTCTCATTATTCATCTTTAGAAGATTTTTTTATTGTCATAAAATTATTAATTTTAAAAATTGTATTTTTTTCTTCTTCTGATTTATCCTTATAACCTAAAATATTTTCTAAATCAGATTTCAACGTAACTAAATCTTCGTATTTTTTCAAACTGCCATCAATAGCAACAGATACATCTCCGGTTTCCTCTGAAACAACAAGACAAGCAGCATCACTATTTTCAGTCATCCCAATAGCAGCGCGGTGGCGAGTACCATATTTCCAACTGAGTTTTGGATCTTCTGTCAATGGGAGCAAAACTCCTGCTGAAATTATTTTATCTCCGTTTATAACAACAGCACCATCATGCAATGGGGTATTAGGATGGAAAATAGTCAAAATCAATTCAGTAGATAAATCTGCATTTAATTTTGTACCGACATCATAATATGTATTTCTCAAATCACTCTGGAATACAATCAATGCACCTGTATGCGATTTAGAAAGATACTTAACGCTTTCAATTAATTCTTTTACAACATCAATTTTCTGACTTTTCGATTTGTCATGATTTGAGTTAAAAATACGAGTAACAAAATCAACTTGACCTAAAAAGCCTAAAAACCGTCTTAATTCAGGTTGGAATATTACTATTAAACTTAAAGATACAAGCGTTACAATCGATTTCAAAAACATACCAATAATTTTTAAATCAATTTGCATCAATACTTCACTGAAAGCCCAAACACAAACTAAAATTAAAAGACCTTTAACAAACTTTTCTGAAGATGTATTTTTAATAAATTTTCGATATAAAAACAATAATAATCCTGCAAGAAATGCTATCTGTAAAAAATCAGACCAATTAAAAGTCACTTCAAGAGTTGAAATATATTTTAATATGTATGTAATAAAATCATTAATCATTTTTTCAACCTATCCGGAATTATATCGTGTGAAATCAAATCATCTAGAGTCTCTCTATTTATTATAATATCAGATTGAGAATTATTTACAAGTACCATTGCAGGTTTTTGTACTCTGTTATAATTAGAAGCCATAGAATAATTATAAGCACCTGTATTATAAACGCAAAGAATATCACCCTCATCAATTTCAGGCAATTTAATATTTTTAATCAAAATATCACCTGATTCACAGAATCGTCCTGCAATTGTAACAGTACTAGCAATTTCTAAATCCGTTTTATTTGCAATTTCAGCATAATATTCAGCCTGATACATAGATGGTCGAGGATTATCAGCCATTCCACCATCAACAGCAAAATATTTTTTACCTTTAGGCACTTGTTTAGAACTACCCAAAGTATACAAAGTAACTCCAGATGTAGAAATTACACTTCTACCTGGTTCTATAAATAAAGCAGGAGTATCAATATTATATTTTTTTATACATTCATTTAAACGATTTATAATAATTTCAGCGATAGTATAAGTTGATGGCGGACAATCACTATCTGTATATTTAACACCTAAACCGCCTCCAACATTTATTTCATCGAGTTTTAAATTAAATTTTTCATCAAGTCTTGCTATTTCTTTGACAAGGATTTCAATCTCATCTCCATAAATTGAAGTCTCAAAAATCTGAGAACCGATATGCGCATGCAATCCATGCAATTTTAAATTTTTATAATCATTTAAAATCAATTCAACAGCTTCATCAATTTGAGTCAAATCAAAACCAAATTTTGAATCCAAATGACCAGTTTGAATATATTCATGTGTGTGGCATTCAATACCAGGGGTAATTCTTAATAAAATATCAACAATTTTATTATGAGATTTCGCAATTTCGTTTAATAACTCCAATTCAAAGAAATTATCAACAGATATTCTTCCAACTCCTAGTTCAATAGCTAAAGTTAATTCATCAAAGGATTTATTATTCCCGTTAAACAAAACCTTAGACATATCGACTCCGGCTTTGTATACAGTATAAATTTCACCTGCTGACACAACGTCAAATCCAAAGCCTTCACTTGCAAGAATTTTAGAGGTTGCCATAGTGCATAATGCTTTTGAAGCAAACATCATATTTACTTTCGGATAAGCTTCAAAAGCTTTTTTATAATCATGACAAATTGATCTAATTGTCTTTTCATCCAAAACATACAAAGGAGTACCATATTTTTCAGCTAATTCGATCAAATCACAACCACCAATTTCAAGGTTCCCTGCTTGATTTATTTTAGTAGTAATTGGTTTTAAATTCTGATTTGTGCTATTCATTGATGCTCCTTACTTCTTATATTATTAGAATAGCATAAGTCTAATAAAATTAAAATAGTAAAAATAATGTAATTAACAAAGAATAATAAACCATTAAGTTCCTTGCTTTTAGCAATCTAAAATAGAATTCTTTTACCTCATCACCACAAGTAAAAGTTTTTAATGAATTATACATATCAAAAATAAGAGGGATAAGCAGAAAAGTAAGTAAAATATAATAATTTTTCAACATAAAAGCAAGTAAGAATGTAAATACATAGCCTAAACCATAGACAATAAATACACCTTTTGATGCTAAATTTTTATCAGCAATTCTACATACTAAAGTCTTTTTATGTGCATACATATCTCCTTCAAAATCTAATAGAGTGTGCACATACAAAAGACCTATCGTAAACATTACAACAGCTAATGACAAAACAAAAACTACTAAAGAAAATTTACCTGTCATTACAAAATAGACACCTTCAAATAACAAAGGGCCAAAAGCTATCCCAACTGCTAATTCACTCAAACCTTTTTGGGAAAGCTTTGCGTAAACAAGAGTAATAATTCCTCCGATTAAACCTAGAATAACAACTGGGAAACCACACCTTAAAAGTAAAAATAATCCAGCACAAGAAGCTATTACACAATAAATAATTACAACAAATAAAACATCTTTTAACGTTGCTTTCCCATCTTTTATATAAGCACATTTACATTTTTGAGAACTATCAGTCAGTTTTTTATAATCAATATAATCATCAAAAAGATTTGTCGCTAAATGCGCAAAAGATATCCCAATCAATGCGACAAGACCATTTAAAACATTTCCGCCAAATTTTAAAGAATAAATAAAAATTACAAGCCAAGATAAAAGTGTCATTGGCAAAGAAAATATCCTAGAATTTTCCAACCAAAATAATATTTTTTTTATCATCCTAAAAGACTTTCCATTCCTTTTACAGCCTCGTAACTCGCACCTGCTTCCAATATCTCCTCAGCAGTAAGCCCAAAAAGAGTAATCAGCGAATAAGCCTCTTTACTGTTAGAATTAATAAATTCAACAGCTGTTTTTACGGCTTCCTCGCGAGTAAGATTGGTAAATTGAAGATTTTTTCCTTTGTAAATAATTCTTTTTTTCGATTTTCCCAATCTATTTTACCCCCAAAGCTAGTAATGCCGCACCTATCATTCCAGAATAATTACCAGCAGAAGCTTTCACGACTTTAAAAGGAGTTGTTACAATCTCTTTATTCGCTTGTTTTTCTAAAAATTCAATATCAACAAATTCAGCCATTGAACCAGATAGTACAACAACATCAGGATCAAATATATTAGCAAGCCCGATAATTCCTTCTAAAATGTCATTTTGCCATTTTTCAAAAATCTTTTTCATCATCGGTCTATCTTGATTTTGAATAACATCATAAGTTGTAATTTCCTGATCCCCTGAAATTTCCTCTGCAGTTCTTTTCAAACCAGTACCTGATGCATATGCTTCAAAACAATCATAGCTTCCGCAAGTACATTTTCTATGCTTATCCGTACGCATTTTAAAATGCATTTCACCTGCTGCGCCGTTTTTGCCTTTATATAATTTGTTATCCAAAATAATTCCGCCGCCTACTCCTGTACCTAATGTTAACATAACAGAATAAGGCATCCCTTTTGATGAGCCAACTACATGTTCTGCCCAAGCAGCAGCATTTGCATCATTTTCTACAAATACTCGTTTCTTACTCAAACTTTTAAAATCCATTTCAGGATAACCTGCAGCAATATTTCCTGTTGAACCTAGAATTTTGTTATTTTCATTATTTACAGCTCCGCAAGTTGCAAAAGCTATCACATCAACTTCTTTTTCATGTTTTGCAATAATTTCTTCAAACAAAGCTCTAATTTCATTAAATGTTTTAGGAGTATGGTGCTTCTCAACTTCCGAAAGAATTTCACCTTTTTCATTAATTATCGTATTATAAATTTTTGTTCCACCTACATCGATTGCTAATGCTTTTTTCATTTTCTTATACCCTTTTCCGAATTTTTAACAAACACATCACTATTATTTAAAACTTTTTGAGCGACAGCTGAAGCATTATTTTTGTTTCTACATGCATACTCTGCAGAATTATTAATTATATTTATTAAATTTTTAGCAATATCGTAATTAGACATTATACGAATTTTCATATATGCAATCCTTTTTTAATTAACCTCTTTGCACAAATCTTTTAGTAATTAATTGCGGTCTTGTAATAGCTGATCCAATTACTACACAATGCGCACCAAGCTCAAATGCTTTATCTACTTCTTCAGGTTCCCAAATACGACCTTCCAAAACTACAGGCAAATTCGTATTATCAACCAATTGTTTTAATAATTCAAAATCAGGACCGGAGCCTCTGTTTTGCGAAAATTGAGTATATCCTGAAAGAGTTGTGGACAAAATATTTGCACCCAATTTTTCGGCATTAAGGCCTTCTTCCAACGTAGAAATATCAGCCATAGAAACTCGATTATTAATTTTTACATACTTAATTAATTCCTCTAACTTAGCACCATTAGGTCTTTCCCTCATAGTACCGTCAAAAGCAATAATATCAGCACCAGCCTCTACAAGTTCTATCACCTCTTTTAAAGTCGGAGTAATATAGACGATTTCCTGCCAATTCGAAGGGATAATATCAGGTTTTGTAAGTCCTATAATCGGCACATCAAAAAGATGCTTTGCATTTTTAACATCTCTTGCACCTGCTACACGCAAACCGCCAGCTCCGCCTTTTATAACAGACTTCATCATAGCGACCATACATTTTTCCAAATACAAAGGTTCAGAAGGCATTGCCTGAACTGAAACCACTACTTTTCCCTTTAAACGATTTATTATATTCATAAAATTATTATAACCTAAAAATTTATTTAGTGTATAATAAAGAAAAAATTATTGAAAGAGGGCAAAATGAAAACTTTAGTAAAATATCCTTACCTTACAGAAGATGTAGAAATTTATGAAAGAGAAAACGGTCATAAAATAGTTTTAGCACACAAAGAAGGTGAACTTGTAAATATAAGCACTTGGGTCAAAACAGGTTCAATAAATGAAGATAACAAAATTAACGGAATTTCACATTTTCTTGAACATCTTATGTTCAAAGGAACACATAAACATAAAGCAGGATATTTTGACAAAACTTTGGAAGCTAAAGGCGCAATTGTAAACGCTGCAACTTGGAAGGATTATACTTTTTATTATGTAACCCTACCTAAAGGTCCTCAAGATAAAGATTTATATTTAGCTATTGAATTACACGCAGATATGATGCTTGACCCAGTCTTACCTGAAGAAGAAATCGGAGCTCCGTTCGATCTAAACAATCCAAAAGTTACCGACAAAAGGGAAAGACACGTTGTAATTGAAGAAATTAGAATGCGCAAAGACCAAAACTGGACTAAAGTATACAATGCATGCAACTTCAATATGTATAAAAAACACCCGTACAAACGTGATGTAATAGGCACTCCTGAAATAATTTCTCAAGTTACAAGAGATGAAATTATGAACTATTACAAAACATTCTATTCTCCAGAAAATATGACAACAATTATTGTCGGAGATTTTGATAAACAAAAAGTTTTGGAAAAAGTAGAAAAAGAATTTGATTTTAAAAGTCGTCCTAACGCTCCTAAAAAAATTAATGAAATAGATTCACCTACTGACCATACAATAGTAGTTGAAAATAAAGCTAAAACTAACACATCTTACTTAATGGTAGGATTTTTAGGGCCAAAAGCTAATCAACTAAAAGAAAATATTGAACTTGATATAATAAGCATAATTTTAGGTGAAAGCACTAGTTCAAGACTGTACCAAAATTTAATCGAAAAACAGCCTGAGCAAATATTCAATATGGCAAATGCTGAGCATTATCAATTTAAAGACGGAAACAATTTCTTTGTACAAGCTAATTTTAAACCTGAGAAAAAAGAAATAGCTGTTGAATTAATAAAAAAAGAAATCGCAAATCTTTTAAATAACAGGATTTCAGAAGAAGAACTTGCAAAAGCTAAGAAAAAAATTAAATCACGTTTTGCATATTCTGCTGAAACTGTATCTGAAATCGGTGAGACAATCGGTTATTATATGACAGTTTGCGAAGACTTGAAACTAATCGAGAATTATCTTAAAGACTTAGAAGATATAACAATCGAAGATCTAGAAAATACCATTAAAAAATATTTAAGTATTAATAATGCAGTAATATCAATATTAGAACCTGAAGCCTAATTCTATTGCTTAACAAGGATTAATAACTATGCAAGAAGCAACAAAAACGGAGATTGAAGAATTAGAAAAGATTAGAGAAAAATGTCTTTCTTGTGAGAAATGTCCACTTGGAAAGACTAGAACTAATATTGTATTTTCTGGTGGTATCCCAAATCATAAATTAATGCTTATCGGAGAAGCTCCCGGATATTATGAAGATCAAAAAGGAGAACCATTTGTTGGAAAAGCTGGACAGTTGTTAGATAAAATCTTTGCCTCAGTTGGATTATCAAGACAAAAAGATGTCTATATCTGCAACACACTAAAATGCCGACCTCCTGAAAATCGAGATCCGCTGCCTGAAGAGAAAGCTGCTTGCAAAGAATATTTAGATGCTCAAATAAATATTTTAAAGCCCAGAATTATATTGCTATGTGGCAGAGTTGCTGTAAATTCAATACTTGGCACAACTCAAGGAATTTCAAAAATTAGGGGGAAATGGTTTGAAGGACCTCATATGTCTAAAATGATGCCTATATTTCACCCATCCTATCTTTTAAGAAATGATTCCAGAGAAAAAGGAAGCCCCAAATGGCTTATGTGGCAAGATATTCAAGAGATTAAAAGAGTTTATTCCCAAATGGATTAATCTCTTTTCCGGCAAATTATTTATAAACATCTTGAATAAATTTTATTCCTCTTTTTTCTCGAGGCAAACAATATGTTATATTTGGGTGGAATGAATAATTTCCATATGAATTTCTTATAATTACAAGACTAAATAAATCATATCCTGTCTTATTAGGAAATAACTTTCCGTTACTATCTACTGCAAACATCGGCTTTGGAGAATTTTTAGGCAAATTGAATACCGTTAAATTAGTACTATCTGCCATCACAAAAGCTGGATTATACCTATTCATCATACTTTCAGAAAAACCTGCACAAGAAGGTGTTTTGGCATAATATTTATAAACTGGAATACACCCGTTAGATAGAGCATTATTCTTACAATATTTTTGAACTCTCAAATTAGTTGCAAATTTTTTATAAAATTTTTCACAACCTGAAAAATTAGATTTAACATTTCTATCTAAACTATAATAACAAGAAGTTTCTCCCCCCATTTGAGAAACCGTATAATTTAAAGCCTGAGAATAAACGGAATATAAATTTTTAAAAGATACCACCGCAGCTTTATTGACCAAATTTCCAACATAATATGCAACTCCCAGGGATATTACAATAATATATACACAATTTAAAGCTATAAATCTAACATTTTTTGACATAACTTACTATAACAACTCCTTTGGTTCTATTATAAAATCAACTATCACAGGACCTTTTATAGAAAAGGCAAAATCTATTGCTTTTTTTACATCACTTAATTTATCAACTTGTATTGCTTTTGCGCCATACGCTTCAGCAAATTTTATGAAATCAGGATTAGATATATGAGTAGCAAAATATCTTTCATCACACTGTTTTTCTTGGAATTGTCTTACCATTCCCAAATAACCGTTATCTAAAATAAAAACTTTTACAGGCAAATTGTAATCCATGCAAACAGCTAATTCCTGAATATTCATCTGAAAAGATCCATCTCCGGCAATACAAATTACGGGTTCTTTTTTTGCAACACTGGCACCTATTGCTGCAGGAAAGCCAAATCCCATAGTTCCTAATCCTCCTGATGTTATAAATTTTCTTGGAGAATTAAATTCTAAATATCTTGCGGCCCAAACCTGATGCTGACCGACTTCTGTTGTAATTACAATCTCTTTATCTTTTATACAATTATTAATCTCTTGCATAACTTCAAAAGAATGCATAGTATCTGAACGTTTTAAAGGGACTACATTTTGAAAGCGCAAATCATCCGTCCAAGAATAGGCAGTTTTTACAGATAGATTTTTCAATTTTGCGATCATCAAACTTAATACTTGTTTTGCATCTCCGACAAGAGCTATTGAAGCAGGGACAACTCTAGATATTTCATTCTCATCAATATCTAGATGGATAAGTCGTTTAGAAAGGTCATTATTAGGGAAACAACATCGTATTCTGTCATTAAACCTTGCTCCGACAGCAAAAATCAAGTCACTATCTCTTACAGCCTTATTTGCAGAAGGATGTCCAAAAATTCCGACCATTCCTAAATAATTTTTATCATTTGAAGGATATCCACCTAATCCCATCATAGTAGAAACGACTGGAATATTTAAAAATTTTGCAAACTCAAAAATTTCTTTTGAAGCATCTGATAAAATAACTCCACCACCTGCAACTATCAATGGCTTTTGGGCTGATAATAAAGCATCTAACGCTTTATTAATATCAATATCAGAAGCTTTTGGTTCAATAATATTTTGAGCTAAAGAATCATCATAATCCACTTTTTCTGAAAAAACATTTTTTGTAATATCAACAACAACAGGACCTTGTTTCCCTGACATTGCAACAGAAAAAGCATCCACTAATATTTTTTGTAAATCTTTTACATCTTTTACCTGAAAATTAGCTTTAGTACAAGATTTTGTAATATCAATAATATCTACTTCTTGGAAAGAATCTTTATGCAATAATTCTGCAGACACTTGCCCTGTAATTACAACTAAGGGATAACCATCCAAATAAGCATTTGCGACTCCAGTTACAATATTTGTAGCACCAGGTCCTGATGTCACAATTGCAACCCCGCATTTTCCGCTTACTCTTGCATACCCTTCGGCTGCATGCACAGCAGCCTGTTCATGACGCATCAAATAATGTTTTATCTTATCTTGTTTCGATAACTCATCATATACATTAAGCACAATCCCTCCTGGATAACCGAAAATCGAATCCACTCCTAAGCTGCCTAATGTCTCTAATACTACTTGTGCCCCAGTAAGAGTCTTTGTTAAAGTCTGCATATATATAACTCCAATTATATAATCATTGTATCACAGAGTATCCATGAATGCAAAAAAGGTACTTTTATAAAAGTACCTTTTTAATTATTAATCTTTTGAGAATAAATCTTTAAATTGCTGTTTCTTTTTCTCAATCTTTTTTTGTCTTTCTGCAGCTTTCTTTTTTCTTTCTAATTCTTTTTGTTTAGCTTTAGCTTTTTTTTGTGCAAGTTTTTGTTCTCTTGCTTTTTTCTTTGCTGCAATTTTTTGTTGTTTTTCTTGCTGTTTTTGATAAGCTGATTGTTCCTTTTGAGATACTTTTCCTGTAACATTATCTAGCCATCTTGATACAGGACCTTGAGTTTCTGCAGCGTACACTGAAGACATAGAAATCACAGCAATTGCTAATAAAGCAGCTAATTTCTTTTTCATAATAATTCTCCTTATTAATTAAACTTATTCAGAAATTAATTGGTTAAACAACTGTTTCTTTTGTTCAAATTTTTGTTTTCTTGCATTTGCAGCATCTTCACGTGCTTTTCTGTCTGCTTCTAATTTCTTTTGAAGTTCTTCTTTTTGTTTCAAACGAGCATCTTCGCGAGCTTGTTGTTGTTCTTGCAATTGTTTTTCTTTGTCAACAATTTTTTGAGTATGCTTTTGAATAAAACGCTCTGTATAAGTAGTAGATTGAGAATCTGCTGCATATACAGATGCTGCACTGCTCATAACAAGGATTAAAGATGCAATTAATAGTTTTTTCATTTTTCCCCTTTCTGCTGACTTGGAGTCAAGCAATTATAAAATAAAAACCTTTTATCGAAATAATAAATATTATACTAAACTAAATCATACATCGCAACTATTTTTTTTATTCCCTCTTGAGCAACATTAAAAATTTCAATCATTTTCGCTTGTTCATAAGGTTCACCTTCTGCTGTAGTTTGGAATTCTATAATTTTTCCGCTTTTTGTCAAAACAACATTACTGTCGACTTGCGCATGAGAATCTTCGATATAATCTAAATCAAGTCTGACTTCTCCATCGACAATACCTGCAGATATTGCACCAATCGGCTCAATTATAGGATCTTCTTTTAACGTACCGTTAGCCAACAATTTCTCAACTGCAATTTTTAATGCCAAAAAACCGCCACAAATACTTGCAGTACGAGTACCACCATCCGCTTGAATTACATCTGCATCAATTGTTATTGTTAAATCGGTCATTTTTTCTAAGTCAACACAAGCTCTTAGACTTCTGCCGATAAGTCTTTGAATTTCCTGAGTTCTGCCTGAAATTTTTGTTCTTTCTCTTTGGCATCTTGTATTTGGAGCTGAAGGTAAAAGTGAATATTCTGCGGTTATCCAACCTCTTTTTTCATCTTTATCCATCCATTTTGGTTTTCCTTCTTCCACAGATGCTGTTGTTATTACTTTTGTATCCCCAAATTGTACCAAAACAGATCCTAATGCATGCTTTGTATAATCCTTTATAAACTTGATTTCTCTAGTTTCGTTATTTGCTCTACCTTCTCTTTTCATATTTGTCCTTTCTTATGAATTATAATTTTTACCTTCATAATCCCACATATAAATTTGCCCGCAATATTTACATACTGCATGGTCATTCATAAATTGCAAATCAGGAATAAATTTATAACCATCAACTGTAATTACAATATCACCATCTTTATTGTATTCTTGCAAAAAAACTTTATCTCCCCTGTAATCAGGAGAAAACATCAATTCAAACTTATCTATAGATTTGCAATTCTTACAAATAAACATAATTTAGTACTCATCATCTTCCAATCTTGCACGTCTGATTATTTCTGGATCAATACCTCTTTTTTCAATCTTGAAAGTTTTCGCAACAATTTTTTTAGAATTATTTTTTCTTGGCTTACGCTGAGGCTTTTCCATAGATATATCACTATCTTTCGCTAAATTGTTATACCATAAAGTCCAACAAATACTTCTTATAGGAAGAGTAAAGCCTATTACCAAGAAAAATATAATCTGTTTTACAAGTTCATTCCCAATCAAAGCAGGAGTAATATTAAATTTTTCAATGTATTCCAACGGCAATGAATAAGACCAAGCCTCAAACATTTTTGCAATAGGTTTTGTAAAATTAAGAGCATCAAATACGACACCTAAACCTGCAGTCAAGAAATAATAAGTAAAAACTGTCAATAAAGTCATTAATAAAAATGTTCTTGAGAATTTTCCTTTTACTAACTGTAAACTTCTTCTAAAATAACCTATAGGTGATAATCCGTTTTCAAATGCAAATACCTGGAATATAAGTATAAAGTAAATAAAAAATACAAAACCTATAATCCAAAATACAGGAATTACCGAAATTATTGTAAATATACTAAATAAAAACCACAAAGCAATAAATGAAAAAGTCTTTTTAGTAACAACCGAATTATGAGCCTTAAAATCATAAACTCTGCCTGTATTTAAGTACCCATCAGTCATAGAATTCAATGCGCCATAAGAAACTAAATAATCCCAAAACGCTCTTGCCCAAATTAACAAACCGGGAACTACAGAAAGAATTATACATAAAAGCATTGTAGAAAAATCATTCAAAGCCGGATATTTAACTGTCAAGTCCTGAAAGTTTTCTGTATACCAATAAGTTAAGCCGAATATCATAAAAAGACCTAACAATTGACCTAAAACAGGAAATGCCATATACAAGAAAAATTTATGAATATTTAACGCATAAATTTTTATACCTTCAAAAAATATTAACCAAACACTTTTATCTTCTTTTGCCATATCTCTCCTGTTAAAATTTTTCATTTATTGTATAATAATTTTAGTACAAATATGGAAAATTTTACAAAAGAAGATTTTATAAATAAAAAAGTTAATCTACATCTCCATTCAACATTTTCAGACGGCGAAGGAGATGTAAATGAAATACTTAGACAAGCAAAAGAACTCGGATATAAAAAAATTGCTTTTTGCGATCATAACACACTTGAAGCCTATAAAAAAACAGATATTCTTAAAGAAAATATAATAATTCCAGGTATTGAATTTGATGTTTGGTGCGGTTATGTATTTATGCATCTATTAGCATATGATATTGATGTAAATAACATAGAACTCCAATCATTCTGTGCAAAAAACAAAAAAGAAACAGAATTAGATATTATAAGAATTTTTTCAACCAGAAATATAAAAAAACTAATACAAGCAATCCATAATGCAGGAGGAATTGCAGTATTAGCTCACCCTGCTTGTTGTTGGGCTATAAATCTTGAAAAATTCGTAAAAAAGCTTATTTCATACGGTCTTGACGGGCTTGAAGTGTATTATCCATATAAACGCCACAGAGGGATTATAAAATTTCATACAGCAAAAGAAGTCGAAAGAATTGCTAATAAATATGATCTAATAAAAACAGGCGGAACAGATTTGCATGGCAAAACATTAAATTAAAAATTTCTCGTACCTTACTGACAAATTTCTTTACCATATCTTTATTCTATAGTTTTTGTGCTAAAATAATATCAGAAAGTAATAATTAATTTGAAAAGAGGTAATAAATATGTCAGGACACTCAAAATGGTCAACCATTAAACACAAAAAAGCAAAAGTAGATTCTCAAAGAGCTGTTGTATTCCAAAAATATTCAAGAGAATTAATCGTATCAGCAAGACTTGGCGGTCCTGACCCTGCAGGGAATTTCAGATTAAGAACAGCTATAGAAAAAGCAAAAGCAGCAGGATTACCAAATGATAATATTAAAAGAGCTATTGAAAAAGGAGCTGGAGCCGGAGCTTCAGATAATTATGAAGAATTAATTTATGAAGGATACGCTCCAGGCGGCGTTGCTGTTGTAGTAGAAGCAATGACAGATAACAGAAATAGAACAGCCGGAGATATCAGAAGTTTCTTCACAAAATATAATGGTAGTTTAGGTGCTACAGGCTGTGTAGGCTGGATGTTCGATCAACGAGGGGTAATCACATTCAGTGATGACGTTGATTTTGATAAATTATTTGAAGCTGCAATCAGTTTAGATGCTTTAGATGTGACAGAAGAAGACGGACAATATAAAGTTATCACATCTCCTGAAAACTTCCAAAACGTTGTAGAAGGTCTTGAAGCTGCAGGATTTAAAAGTGAATCTGCTGATCTTACAAGAATTCCTCAAAATACAATTGAAATCACAGATGAAAAAACTGCTGATCAAATATTGAAATTATTAGAAAAATTAGAAGAACATGATGATGTTCAAAATGTTTATGCTAACTTTGATATTTCAGATGAGATTTTACAAAAACTGGAAGCTTAATGCAGAATTTTAAATATATAGAAAACTTATCAATAAAACTTAATGACACGTGTAATGCTATAGGTATTACACGTGTTCTTGAGGATATATTCGGTTCTGTAAATATTTTCATATTCGATTCAACATCAGATACTCTCAGGGATTTTTCTAAAAGCTGGATTTCTATTGATGAATTTTATAAAAAAGAAAATACCAAAAATTTATATAAAATTTTTGGAGAATTGAAGGAAAATAATTTCATAAAAGAAAATAATGAACTTTTTTACGGGCTTTACCAAGGCCAAAAACTTATTGGAATGCTTGAATTCAAAGAAATTCCGGATAATGATACTATTGAATTTTTAAAAATTGCATCTTTTTTAATTTCTCTAAAAATTCAAAATATAATTCTATCTGATAAAATGCAAAAAAATATTGATTTTCACGATGCAATGAAAAATATTGCAAAAATTATTGAAACTCAATATGAAACAAGTTATATAATCCCAATCATCGGAGAAATGATTGATAAGTTTGTATGTGAACATTTAATCTATATTTTTATAAATAACAAACTTGTATGGCCTTCTGCCTGCAAAGATGAAAAGATATTTGAGCTGTTAAAATGCATAAACAACAGCTCTGAATACATACTCACACCTGACAAAAAAATAGGTTTATTCCCGCTAATTAGTGAAAATCAACTCTTAGGCTGTATTGTAACTAAAAGTACAGAAAACATTCTAAGCGAAAAAGAAATCAGCTATATTGAACAGCTTACAAATCAGGCTGCAACGACTATTAACAGAGCTAATGTTTATGCAGAAATTCTAAAACACGCGACATTAGATGCTCTAACAAGTTTTTATAACCGCAGACAACTAGAAGAACGTATTAAACAAGAAGTATCAAGTGCAAAACGTCAAAAAAGAAATCTTTGTGCCATTATGATTGACATAGATTACTTTAAAAATGTTAATGACACATATGGTCATGCAACAGGTGATTTGGTTTTAAAAACAGTATCTGCAGTTATAAAACGACAACTAAGAGATTATGATATTGCAGGAAGATATGGCGGAGAAGAATTCGCTATCATTCTGCCTTATACAAAAATTGATGAAGCTAACATGGTAGCTCAAAGACTTAGAAAAGCTGTTGAAAAAACTCAAATTGACATCTCAAAAATTAATACAGATTCTGACGAAAAAAATATTAATGTTACAATAAGTCTAGGAGTCTCTGAATACAAATCAGGCGATGACGAAAAAATATTTTTACAAAAAGCTGACAAAGCCTTATATAATGCGAAAAATAACGGAAGGAACAGGACAGAGGTTTATGAAGAAATTCCAACAAATTTGTCATAACTTAGATGACACAAAAAAATTAGCATATAAATTTGCATCCCTCATTAAAAACGGGTGTTTTATAAATCTATACGGGGAAATCGGTGCAGGCAAAACCGCATTTGTAAAACTCGTTGCAGATGCTCTTGATGTAAAAGAAAAAGTCACAAGCCCAAGTTTTGTAATCCTTAATGAATATCATACAGGCTCAATTCCGATTTATCATTTTGATTTATACAGACTTGAAAATGAAGGGATTAAAACTATTTATGATGAATTAAGAGAATATTCTGAAGGCAAACAGGTCACTTTCGTTGAATGGGCTGAATTTAACCAAAATGAAGCTCCTTTTAATCATATTAAAATTAACGTAAAATATAATGATGATGATTCTAGAACTTATGAGTTTGAATCAGTAGGCAAAGATGAAATAATAGAGGGATTATCAAAATGATTACATTAGCATTTGATACATGTTTAGACAAAATGTATGCGGTATTAAAAAGAGATTCTACAATTCTTGCATCAAAAATTGTAGAAAATAAAGATAATAAATATCATTCAGCATTTTTAATTTCTACCTTGCAAGAAATTTTATCTGCTAATAATATAAAACCTCAAGATGTAAATCTAATTGCCGTAAATATAGGACCAGGAAGTTTCACAGGTATTAGAGCCTGCGTTACAGTAGCAAGAGTAATGGCTCAACAATTAAACTGCAAAGCAATAGGGGTTTCATCTCTTGAAATTCTATCAAAACTTGCAGAAAATAATCCTCTTGTAGCCTTAGATGCAAGAAAAAATTGTGCATACCTATATTGTGATAACGAAATTAAAGGTGCTGTACAATTAGACAAAGTTCAAGAAATTATAAAAACAGGGAGTTACACAGTAATTACCGATAATAAATTACAACCATTATTAGGTGGTATATCTTATCAAGAAAAAGAATACCCTCTTGGTGAAATTTTAGCAGACTTAGCAGAAAATAAAAAAGATGAGGGCAACTGGAGAAAACTTAAACCTCTTTATATTCAACCGCCTCCAATGGGTGCATAAATTAAAATATAAAAAATATAACTATTTTCTGTGCTTTAAAAATTATAAAAACGGGAATAATAACATTGAACATTAATCCTGATGGTTGCGTATGGAGAAGAAAATAGTTAAAACTGAAAATATTTCATTTAAATGTAAAATTCCAGAAATTCCTCTGACAAGAAAAGAATTAAAGAATTTGCTCAATTTTCATATTCCATGCCTGTGCTGCGGAATGGAAATGCTGCACCCAGATGAATATATGAAATTAATGGAAGACAAGAAACTATCTGGGATTGCAATAGAAGCTATTCCAATTTTAGAGCCATATGAAAAAATTATGCATCCTGTTGAAAAACAAGTATTCAATATGTTCAAAACTATGGCTGTAAAATACCCCGACAAAAATTTTAAAGAGCTTTTAATGATGAAAAAAGATGTACATGAATTAGCTCTTGTAAAAATTCAGAGCGTAATTTTTAATAAAATCAGCTTTTATCGGAGAATTTTACCTAAAAAAACAGCCAGACAACTCCGAAAATTAATGATTAAAACAAATGACATAATTTTTGATCCTGAACCGCATAAGCCATTTTCTAGACGCATTTTTATACATAAAATAAAAAATATCACGAGAAACTTAGAAAATAAAAAAATAAAAAATGAAATTCTTGAAATAGCAAGACGTCTACCAAGATCAAGTGATGAAGTATGCGCTTTTGTCGTAAAAAATGCAAGAAAACCTGCTTCTGTAATTGCTCTTAATCTTGTACATCCATCAGTTGGGACATTTGAACATTTATTACCAAAATGCATGAAAGGGATGAATAATTCTCTAAACTTTGCATTAGAATGTTCTTATTGTAACAATTCTCGACACCATTATCCAATATCCGTACAAATAGAAGAAAATCCTTATATGCCGCAAAATGCACAACTACAAGCAGATAAATTAATTTCTCTTTGCAAAAAAGATTTGTGCAAAAAGGAATATGTAAAAAATCTAAAAACAGTCTTAAAATGCTTATCCGACGAAATAATAGATTTAAATATAAAAAATCTTGACGAGTAACGTAACAAAATATTAAAAAACTAACAAAATTTAATTATCAGTAGTATTACTAAAGTATGAAGGTAATACTTTTTTCTAATAATTTTCTAAAGCATAGAATAGATTATAAGAATAATCATACTGATTATTCTTCTTACAGGGTACCTGTAAGAAATTCTTCTAATGAAGATATATTTATAAAAAAGTCCCCAAGTTTTAATGGTTTCATAACAAAACAGTCAGAATTCAGAAACTTAATAAAAACGCATAACATTCATTGTATATATTGCAACAAACCAATGATTACCTCAGACACTCTAATAAATTATCAAAGGTCTGGTCTATTCAACGGACCTGTAATAAACTTCTTAAAAGAAATGTCTAAATACAGAGAAGTTTTAAAACCTGGGCAATTGGCAGCTTTTAATGATATTGAAAACATAGGCCTAAAAGCTCCTCAAACAAATTTATCAAGAATTATAAAAATGATATACAAAGAATCATTGATTGAACTAAAAAGCGTACAAAGACCAATATTTTCCAAAATGGAAGACCTAATAAATAAACTACCACCAAAACATAAAGAAAAAGCTATGGAAGCCTTTACCCTCCACCAGAATAGAATGGAAGGTATAGCTCAAAATGAAAAATTTAGCCCAAAAGAATTTGTTTATAAAATAAAAATAGCAACAGATTCAATTATGTTAAATAATGAACAAAAATCAAAAATATCACAATTATGCAACATTTTAACTGACCCTGAGCTAAAAACAAATGAACCTGAAAAAATTTCTAATTCAACATTTAACAAAATATTTAATAAAAGATTTAAATATGACTATTCTCTACCATATTCTGTAAATAGTATCAAACTTTTTATTATTGAAGAAATTAAGAAACTTGCAGGCAGACAAGATTCAAATGATATTACAAATCTATGCAGAAATGCAGAAAAAATGTTACTAGGGAAACCTGTAAAAGTTCCTTTTCGAAATAAAACATTTCTCTATGATCTAAATATGGCACTGGAAGATTGTCCAGACAGAAATATTGTAAGTAATATAATGAAAATCGGACAAAAACTTCCGACATCGCAATCGAATATTAATTCTTTTATAATCAAACATAAATACTCCGACTCGAATACAATAGGATATAACCTATTTAAACCCTCTATTGTTACAATTGAGCATATTACTCCAACAGCAAAAGGGGGAAGAAATGAAATGGGGAATTGGGCACTTGCCTGTGCCTTTGATAATAACAGACGACTTGACAATAATATGAATATTATTCTTGATAAATATGATCCCAAGAACCCTCAATTATATTTTGATGATATTATAAAAACCGCAAATGAAGGCTTAATTTCACTAGATGACTTATTACAACAAAGTGAATCTATTCACTTTGAAAGCGGGAAAAATTTAAGTTTAAAAAATTTATCAAAAAGTCTACTACTTGAATATTTCAAACATAATCCACAAGAAACATTTAATAAATTAATAGAACTATCAAATAAACAACTTATATCCGGATACAATATTTATGAACTACAGACTATGCTAAGAAAAAAATGTGGAATAAATGTAAAAGTAGATAATTTAACTTACAAATTTTATTAAATAAATATTAATAAATGTAAAAATTTCAATAATAAATTAAATTTTACTAAATAATATGCCGATTAAATGAATGTACTTAGTTTAAGGTAAGGATTAAAAACAATGGCAGATACAGGTGCTTCATTTAACAGACCATATAAACCTTTTGGGATGAATGTAAAAGTTCCGGAAATAGGAGAAAGAACTCTTAAACAAGCAGGGGATTCTCTTACAAATCTTGTAAAAAGTCCGACAGAACCTCTTTTCAAATTCTTAGAAGACAACGAAGAAGTATTTACAGGAGATATAAATTATAAGATTAACAAACTCTATGCAGAAAGTTTCACAATCGGTTCTGCAATGAGAATGGAAGATGAAAAAGTCAACGGAATGCCATCATCTTTTGATATGCATTTTTAAAAAGATTACTAATTCTTATTTGTCTATATATTGATAGAAAAGCCCCTAAAGGGCTTTTTTATTTTTTATTTATATGCTATTACTGTCACAATACTTTATAGAAATAGCCCCTTTTTCTTGTTTGCGGTATAATATTAATGAACATTAGAAGTGTATAACTAAAAGGTGTCGAAGACGACACAGAAAGAAAAGGTAATTATGGTACCGGAAACAAAAAAATTTGAGATTGAAATCGGCGGTAAAACAGTTACTGTTGAAACCGGTAAATATGCTCAATCAACAAACGGTTCTGTTACAGTAAGATGCGGAGATACAATGTTATTCGTACACTGCTGTGTATCTAAAGAGCCAAGAGTAGGAATTGACTTTTTCCCACTATTAATTGATTACGAAGAAAGAATGTCTGCTATTGGTCGTATTCCTGGTGGTTACAACCGTTCTGAAGGTAAAGCAAGCGATAAAGCTATCCTTATTTCAAGATTAATTGACAGACCAATCAGACCACTTTTCCCTAAAGGATATAGAAATGATATTCAAATCGTAGCTCAATTATTCAGCTATGATCAACAAAACCAACCTGATACATTAGCTATGTTAGGTGCATCTTGTGCATTAATGCTTTCTGGAGCTCCATTTGAAGGACCAATCGGAGCTGTAAGAGTATCAAGAGATGAAAATGGCAATATGATTGCAAACCCAACTCATCAACAAGCTGACAAATCAGACTTAGATATTGTAGTTGCAGGTACACACGATTCTGTAATTATGGTTGAAGCAGGATGCAAATTCGTTACAGAAGACGATATTATGAATGCTGTAGAATTTGCACAAGCTGAAATCAAAAAACAATGCGAAGCACAAGAAGCATTTGCTAAAGAATGCGGAGTTGAAAAAGAAGTATTTGTAAATCCATACGATACAACTGAAATCAAAAAAATCATTGACGAAACTGCTCATGATATGATTTTCGATGCTTATCACAATTTTGACAGAACATACAGACAAGAAAAACTTGAAGAAGCTAAAAAACTTGTTAAAGAAAAAATTGATGCTCTTCCTGATGATGATTACAGCAAAAAAATTATGGAAGAAACAGGTATTGATTTTGTAGCAGAAGAATTTAAAAACGCAGAAAAGAAAATTATGCGTACAATGATTTTGGATGAAGGCGTAAGAGCTGATGGTAGAAAACCTCACGATGTACGTCCTATCTGGTGTGAAGTAGGAGTTATTCCTAGAGCACATGGGTCTGCAGTATTTACAAGAGGACAAACTCAAGTATTATCAGTTGCAACACTTGCCGGACCTGCAATGAAACAAGAATTAGATGGTGTTGATCCTCAAACAGAAAAAACTTATATGCATAAATATATATTCCCAGGTTTCTCTGTAGGAGAAGTAAAACCTCTAAGAGGTCCTGGCAGAAGAGAAGTAGGACATGGAAATCTTGCTGAACGTGCAAATGTTCCAGCTCTTCCATCTCAAGAAGAATTCGGCTATACAATCCGTGTAACATCCGATGTATTAGAATCAAACGGTTCTACATCAATGGCTTCTACTTGCGGATCATCAATGGCATTAATGAATGCAGGTGTTCCTGTTAAATGTATGATCGGCGGTGTTGCAATGGGTATGATTACTGAAGAAGGCAAAGAACCAGTTGTTCTTACAGATATTCAAGGTATTGAAGACTTCTTAGGTGATATGGACTTTAAAGTTACAGGTAATGATACAGGTATCACAGCATTACAAATGGATATGAAAGCTAAAGGAATAGCTAATGATACATTACGTCGTGCTTTAGCTCAAGCTAAAGAAGGAAGATTACATATCTTAGGAAAAATGAGAGAAGTAATCTCTGCTCCTGCAGATCACCTATCACCTTATGCTCCAAGCATTACAACTATGACAATTCCTACAGAAGATATCGGAACAGTTATCGGACCTGGCGGGAAACAGATTAGAGCAATTATAGATGCTTCTGGTGCTGAAATTGATATCCAAGATAGCGGTGTTGTTACTATTACTTCTAACGACCAAGAAGGTGCTGAAATTGCAAAAAGAATGATTAAAGAATTAACATTCAAAGCTGAACCTGGTATGGTTGTAAAAGGGAAAGTTGTAAGAATCATACCTATAGGAGCATTTGTTGAATTAGCTCCTGGTAAAGACGGTATGGTACATATTTCTCAGGTATGTAATGAAAGAATAGAATCAATTGAACCTCACTTACATATCGGCGATGAAGTTATCGTTAAAGTTATAAAAATTGACGATAAAGGCAGAGTAAATCTTACTATAAAAGGCGTTTCTGAAGAGGAAAAAGCTCAAGTAATGTAAGAAATACAAACTATAAACCAAAACTCACCTGAATAATTTCGGGTGAGTTTTTTTATTCACATTTATTATTTTAAATAAAAACTTATTTATTAAATTTTTTGTTATATTTTTGTCTTAATAAAAAGTACAATTCATAATTTACTGGTTTTAATATCGTTTCCAGATTATATAAATTATCAGACAAGATATTTGTCATATCCGTAGCATTCAAAGACATCAAATCACTTAACATTATTTCAATTTTTGCATTTTTTAAATCATTATCTACATCTTGTTTTAATAATATTTTCGATGTACCACCATATTTTTCAACGAAATTAGAATATTTCAAAATTCTTGAAAAATCTTTTCTTAACGCCGGATTTGCTTGGATATTTGCTCTTAATAATTCAATTAATGCACCAATTTCAGAACCTTGTGTACTATTAATCTCCTTAGCATCAACCACAAAATTAACTATTATATTATTTATTTTGTTAATATCTTCTTTAGACGTTACAGGGCGTAAATATTCTTGATAATTTTCATTTAACTTAGCTTTTTGCTGATTTGACAACTCCTTTATACCTGCTAAATCAGCTAATTTCATCAATTGATTAGAATCAAGTGATAGCATTTTCTGGGCATCTTTAAGTTTTACTCTTGACAATAATTCAACCAGTGCTTGATTGCAAGCATCAATTACAAACGGATATTTATTTGTAAAATCTCTATTTATACTAAAAGATATTTTATCTATCTCATCTTGAGTATATACCAAATCCTCATACCCTTCAGGAACTGTACTACCAATTAAGACTGATAATTTATATTTATCAGTAGCTTTTGGATTTGATAAAAAATATTTTAAATACCTGCTATGAAATGCATCTGGCAATAGATACATTTGAGATTTTAACTCATTCTTAAAATCTTCATTTAGATCACCATTATATAAAATTTCATGATTTAACCGAGATACTGAATAAGATCTTGTGTTTTTTATATCATTTATACCTTTATCTAATTCATTAGTTATATTTTCCTCATTAGTTAATTCTTTTTTAGAAATATTTATTTCTGTATCAGGATTTGCAAACACTTCATCATACTCAGCTTGAATTTTATCATGTAACTTTTGTTTTTCTATACGAGCAGGTCTAATACCATGGGCATAATCTAATAAGCTTTTAAATTCTTCATTATTACCATCTGCGCCATATGCATCCATAAATAATTTAATTGTATCCTTCATTGCAAGTGATCTTTGAGCCTTTATTTGAGGATCACTATTCCAATAAGCTTTAAAAATTTCTCGTTGAGATTTTGACAATGTATCATAGTTTACAAAAAAATCTTTCATTTCATCTGAAGCATGAACCTTTTCCAAAACTACAGAATTTATTTCACTCATATACTTTGCAACAAAACTCAATGATTCCTTATCCTGAACATTATGTTTGTTAATTTGTTTTTTTGTTTCTTCAGAACTACCCATTCCTCTTACTAAGGCGTCTGCTAGTTTATCAAGTTCCCAGTCTTTTACATTATCAAATTTTTTCTTTTCAACTAAGCCGGATTTAACCTGTTTTGAAATATTATCAGATAAATTTTTTCTTGGAGCTATTCCCTTTCTGGGCTTGTATTCATATGGAAAATCTTCTCTTGTTGCAGTAAAAGACTTCCAAAATGCCGCATTTGGGAATTTTATTCCATAAGCAGATAAAGTTTCATATTTAATAGGACTTAAGCCTTTATAATAAACAGAAATATCTTTTTGAAAATCATTATTTATTTCTTTTAATGTTTTTCCTTCTAGATAAATCTTTTTAAGTAAATACAAACCTAAATTATTTTGTCCGTTTTTGAATAAAGATTTATCTTCTTTTTTCATCAACTCAATTTCGGCAATTACACCAGTTCTTGCATTTCTAGCAGGTGAATCTTGCAAATTGTCAAATAACGGCTCATTTGGATACAATCTTTTTACTTGTTCTAAAGATTTTGTCTCATTTACATCCCCAAATACAAGACGCATCATTTGAGCAGGGGGCATGTTTTGCCGATCTTCATAATCAGAAAACAGATAATTTTTCATTGTTTCAGGCATCCCATTCCTATTAAATTTCTGTTCATAGAAATTTGCGGGAGTTCTAAAAAGTCTAGCCGAAAAATTTATTCCATAATCCTTATATGCAATAGGGTTATAAGAATATTTATTATTAGTTTGATGCTCAATATTATTAACATTATTAGAATTTTTATTATCTTGCTGAATTAATAATATCTTTTGAGAAGATACTGGGGTTATCTTATTAATTTTCATATTACCTTTCCATATTATAAAATGTATATTTACCTAGATATTTTAAAACAAAATATAAAATTTTTTGCCCGAATTAATATAAATTAACAAAACAAAATTTTTGTGCTAAGCTAAAATTAATTGGAGGAAGAAAAATGTGCGATGTTATAACTATTGGCAGTGCAACAATGGATGTATTCGTAGAAAGTGATGATGCAAATATTGTATCTGTTTATACAAAAAATAAAAAATCAGAATTTATGAGCTACCCATATGGAGCAAAAGTAGAGATCTCCGAATTTGAATCTCAAGTAGGAGGAGGAGGAGTTAACACAGCATGTAACTTCGCTAATTTAGGGCTTAATACAAGTGCAATTTTCAAAATTGGAGATGATATTTATTCAGACGGAATTTTAGAATCTTTTAAAGAAAAAAATGTAGATTTATCAAATATCATTCAAGACAAGACTCTAAGTACCGGTTTTTCTATAATTTTAGTAAGCTTTCAAGGTGATCGTACAGTACTTGCGCATCGTGGGGCAAATGCTAAAATAAAAAAATCTGATATTAATTTTGAAGCAATAAAAAATGCAAAACTTCTATACATAGCACCTTTAAATGGGGATAGTACCAAAGTTTTGGATGATATCGTAAATTTTGCAAAAGAAAACAAAGTAAAAGTTTGTTTCAATGCAGGCACTTCAAGTTTGAAAAAAGGTTTTAACTATATCAAAAAAATTCTTGAAAATGCCCATATAGTTGTAATGAATAAAGAAGAAGCCTCTATGGCTACTCAAATACAAGTAAGACCCGATACAAGAGATGAAAAATTTTCTGATGAACTAATTCACCCTGATATAAAAGAAATGTTTAAAAAATTAAAAGTAAGAGATTACCAAATAATAGTAATCACTGATGGAGGTCATGGAGCATACGCATACGACGGACACAAATATTATTATTGTCCTGTATTTAATAGTCCAGTCGTTTCTACACTCGGAGCAGGAGATGCTTTTGCATCTACATTATGTGCAGCTCTTGCTAAAACCAAAATTGATATAGGCAAAGCTCTAATGTATGCATCCGTAAATTCTGCAGGAGTCGTATCTCAATTTGGTGCAACTCAAGGTCTTTTAACTTTTAAACAAATAGAACAAAAATTAAAAGAACACCCAGAATATACATATCAAATAGCAAAATAAATAAATCATTCACAAATATAAAAAGAATAATCTTAAAAATTTAAGATTATTCTTTTCTTATAACTTTTTTATAACTCTGCAAGGAATTCCGAAAGCTAAAATATTAGAAGGCATGTCTTTTGATACTACACTTCCAGCACCTATTACAGAATTATCCCCGATTTTGACTCCCGGTAATACAGTAACATTTCCACAAATCCAAACATTATTACCAATACTTATAGGCTTTGACATTTTCTCTCCAAGAATCCTTTTTTCAGCAGAAAAGGGATGCGTTGATGTATAAAAGGAACAGTTTGGACCAACTAATACATTATCGCCAAAAATCACCTTATTTTCATCTAAAATCATTAAATTGTGATTTGAATAAAAATTTTCACCAATCTCAATATTATATCCGTAATCACACATAAAAGGCTGTTCTAATAAAAATATAGACTTAGTTTTTCCTAATATACTTTTCAATAAATCCAGTCGCATACCGATCATTTCAGGAGATATCGAATTATACTTATGGCATAATGCCTTACATCTTATACGTTCATAAAAAAGTTTTTTTTCATCATCATCTTTTGAATTAAACATAACTATTAAACTTTGTATCCCATAAATATTAAAAACATTTTTATAATAAAACACAAAAATAAATATTCCCTTAGCAAAAAAGACAATTTTCAAAAATACTTTTTTAGTTAATTATACTTACATAACATTCCTTAAAAAATTTCCCTTATTTTGACATTTTATAGTATAATGACAATATATAAGAAGGAGAAAATTATGGGATATAAAATACTATCCAAAAAAGAGCTTTGTCCTAATCAATATGAAATCACAATTGACGCACCTTACGTTGTAAGAAACGCTAAAGCCGGTCAATTTATAATATTTAGAGCAAACGCAAACAGCGAAAGAGTACCACTTACAATCGCTGATGTTAATAAAGAAAAGGGAGAATTAACTCTTGTATTTATGGCTGTAGGATATTCTACAAAACAACTTGCAGCACTAAATCCCGGAGATGAAATTCATGATATAGTAGGACCATTGGGACAACCGACACATATAAAAAAATACGGAACAGTAGTATGTTTAGCCGGAGGTTATGGAGCTGCTCCTTGTTACTTAATTGCAAAAGCATTCAAAGAAGCCGGAAATAAAGTTTATATGATAATGGGAGCAAGAAATAAGGACTTAATTTTCTGGCAAGATAAAATGAAAGATGCTTGTACAGAACTATTTATCACAACAGATGATGGTACATTAGGAGAAAAAGGTTTTGTAACCCAAGTTCTTGAAAGAATTATGAATCAAGAAAAAGTTGATTATGCAATCGCCGTAGGACCTATGCCAATGATGAGAGCAGTGGCTGATTTAACTCGCGATAAAGGCATTTATACTGAGGCAAGTATGAACCCTATCATGGTAGATGGTACAGGAATGTGCGGTGCTTGTAGGGTAACAGTAGGTGGAGAAACTAAATTTGCCTGTGTAGACGGACCTGATTTTGATGCTCACAAAATCGATTTTGATGAAGTAATTAACAGAACTAAAATATATAAAGATCAGGAAAGAAAACGTAGTGAAAATTGTAATTTACTAAAACAAGCAGAAAAAATATCTAATAAATAAGGAGAAAGAAAATGGCAAGAGATATTCCATATTGTCCGCTTATGAGTGCAGGCTCTGACATAGATAAAGTTTGTACATTAGAAAGTTGTGCTTGGTATATACCAAATGTTAGAAAATGTGCAATGTATATGTTAGCATACAATGCATTATTGGAAACTAACGCTCGTCAAAAAGCTGCACAACAACACAGATAAGGATTTTATATGAAAATACTTGTTTGCATAAAACAAGTCCCTGATACAACAGATATCAAGTGGACCGAAAATAATACAATACAAAGGGAAGGTGTCGAAAGTGTCATCAACCCTTTTGATGTATACGCATTAGAAGAAGCTCTTAAACTTAAAAAGAATTTGGATAACGTTGAAATTACAGCACTTACAATGGGTCCTTTGCAAGCTGAAGAAATGTTAAAGAAAACTATTGCAATAGGATGTGATAATGGGGTTTTAATTTCTGACAGAAAATTTGCAGGCGCAGACACCTATGCAACAGGCAAAACACTTTCGGCAGCGATTAAATCAAAACTATCTGATTTTGATTTAATAATATGCGGACAATTCGCAATTGATGGCGATACAGCTCAAACAGGGCCAAGCATTGCCTCTCACCTTGGAATTCCACAAGTTACATATGTTAAAGATATAGATAAATGTGACGGCAAATGCATATATGTAACAAGAGAAATTGAAGAAGGATTTGAAACATTAAAAGTTGCTCTACCAGCATTAATCTGCATTCTAAAAGGAGATTATGAACCTACAAGACCAACAATCAACGGAATTATAAAAGCTCAGCAATCAAATATCACAGTATATTCTATGGAAGATATAGGCTTAACTCCTGACGATGTTGGAATAAAAGGATCTCCAACTTATGTTAGTAAAGCCTTCAGACCAACTAATACTCGAGGCGAATGTGAAATCTGTGAAAATTGTGATACCTTAGCATTAAAAATAAAAGAATTTGGAGGATTAAATAATGAGTAATATTTTGTTATACGCAGAAGTTACAAAAGATAACTACCTCCACACAGTACTGTTTGAACTAGCTTACAAAGCTCAAGAGCTTTCAAAAAAATTGAATAATGCAGATGTATCAGCTCTTGTGATTTGCAAAACAGGTCTTTCAGAAAGCTATAAAGAAGCATTTATCAATTCTGGCTTTGACTATGTCTATATTGCAGAAGACAATAGTTTTGATCATTATTCAACAGAATTATATTCAAAAGTTGCAATAGATATTGTAAACGAAGTAAAACCAGATATTATGCTAATTGGTGCAACAACTCAAGGCAGAGATATAGCTCCCAGAATCTCAGCCTCTTTGCATACAGGACTTACAGCTGACTGTATAGAGCTTGATATAAACGAAAACGGCCAACTTGCAGCTACCCGTCCAACATTTGGCGGGAAATTAATGGCTACAATTTTATGTAAAAGATTACCTCAAATGGCAACAGTAAGACCTAAAGTATTCAAACCGGCTCCAGAAAATATTGTTAAAGATACAAAATTTATCTATATAAAACCTGAAATTGGAAACATTGAAAAAAGAATTGAATTTATTGAATTTGTAAAAGGAATGAATACCGCAATTAATGAACTTGACAGTGCTGAAATAATTGTAGCAGGCGGTAAGGGGTTAAAAAACGAAGCAGGATTTGCACTGTTAAAGAATTTTGCAGAAAGCATAGGAGCCTGTGTCGGGGCAAGTAGAGGTGCAGTAGATATGGGGCTTGCACCTGCTGATATTCAAATCGGACAAACAGGGAAAACTGTCACTCCTAAACTTTATATAGCCTGTGGAATTTCTGGCGCAATACAACATATTGTCGGAATGCAAGACAGTGACAAAATTATTGCAATAAATACCGATGAAAAAGCTCCAATTTTTGAACATTGTGACTGCGGAATTGTCGGTGATGCTTTTGAAATATTACCGAAACTTACCAATATTTTCCAAAATACATAGCAAAAAAAATATTGATTAGTTTTATATATTTTAAAAGGAGAAAGTATAATGTTTATTTTACCGATTCAGAATTTTTCTACATACAACAATGGTTATAAAATACATAATAAAAATACTTTTAGAACAAACCTTAGACAATCAATAGATACCATAACATTTAGTGGAAAAATATCTCCTAAAACCAATATTTTTGATAAATACAAACCTACAATAAAACACTTTGATGGATATAAGCTCCCAATTCATAACACAGAAATTGCAAAAAGACTTCAATCAGCATATACAAGCACAAATTTCAAAAAATTATTTAACTATGCAAATAAAAAAGGAGCATTTGACTTAAACATAAATCCTGAAACACATTTTATTAAAACCAGTCTAATTAATGCTAAAGAAAACCCGTTAATGAGTAAATTAGTATGGGTAACAGATAGCTGCAGATATATGCCTATATTAAAAGACAAATACCCTAATGCAGCTGTTCCACTAATGGAAAATATTTCAAACTTTTATAAAAAACAAGAAAAAAATATAAATAAAATAATTAACAACCCGCTTGAATATGAACTCAATCATGACGGGGTAAATACCGCGAAAAAGGGAATAGGTCACGTTTTTAACCCTAAAAACTACACTACACATAAATGGTTTCCCAAAACAAGACTTGAATCTCCAGGATTATACTTACAAACAATGAGCGATTTAATTTTCGATGGTTTGAACGGTGCCAAATACGGCTACAAAAAAGCAAAAGATATTTTACAAAATTCAATTGATTCAATCACAAATATAACTGCATATTTAAAAAGCATAATTTATCCATATGCAAAATCAACAGGAGCGTGGGAAGAAAAAACATTTACAATGACTCCTTCAAGTGACGTTGCAATAATAAATGAGGGATTTAGAAAAATTATAAATTTAATGTATTCTCCTACACAAAATCCTGAAATATTAAAAGTTCGCCAAAGATTTTTAAACTCTAAAAACGGGAAAGTATTTAAAGATGAACACAGCCTAAGAGAATTGTTAAGCTGGGGAGAATATAGAATTAAACAAGATAGCATAAAAGAAGTTCCCGTTAATAATGAACGAATACTAGACGGAGCATTAAGTTTTATACCACAAACTGAAAAATATAGTGATAATATTATTTCTGACGTACAAGAAATATTCAAAAGACTGGAACTTTTAGAAAAAGGCACACCAGAGACATCTGCACTTGTAAGGGATAATGGAACTTTAAGATATTCAGGTGACAGATATTTAAATATGACCGCAGGACATAAAATTAACAATTCAAATAAATTACCTGAAAAAACAGAAGCTCAATGGTTTATGACTAGTGATATTTCTAAATGTTACGGAATAGCAGCAAAAAAACTTTTAGATAAAATAGATGCACAAAAAACAGTGGATCCTCAAACAATAGAACTTTTAAATAAAGCTATAAAAAAAGAAACAGAATATATAAATCGAGGATATGCAAGAATTACAGGTAAAAATACATACAAAGCAAACGAAAAAGAATGCCCACCTTTTCAAATACCGGAAGCTTATCAGGCTGTAACAAACTCAAAAGGTGAAATCGTATTTGTTCCAGGTACTCATACTCCACTTGGCTGGGCTCAAGCATCTTTATATGATGCCTCTAAACTGTATTTAGAAAATTTGGAAAGACTAGAACAAATAAAATTATAACATTTACTCTTGACAAAATTCGATAAATAACAAATAATAAAGATATTGGAAGCAATAAGAGGTGTTTAAAAATGAGATATAATAAAGCATTGAGAGTGCCCCCCCCCCGAAAAACGCAAGTATAACAAGGATTTTAAATACATATCCATCCTTTTCTAAAAATATATCTGATAATTATAATGTAAAATATCATATAAACAAGTTTTTTGGTTTTACACTGTCAGAAGTATTAATTACACTGGGAATTATAGGGATTATTGCAGCCATGACTTTACCAAGTGTAATTGGAAATGCAAAAAATAAACAAAGAAGTGCTGCACTAAAAAAAGCATATACAACTCTTTATCAAGCAATCATGATTTCCACCCAAGAAAATGGCGATATTACTGAATGGGAACTACCACCATATCATGCATCGGGAATGCTTGATTGGTCTAATGAATATATTGGAAAATATTTTAAAATTATTAGTGCTTGTGAGGATAATAAAACTCGCTGCACTAACTCTTTAGATAGAATTTGTAATGCTGAAAACCCTTCTAAATGTTCATCAATAGGAATGCATACTGCTTTATATGTTTTAAATGATGGGTCTCATATTTACATATTTAGTGGAGGCAATCCAGTGAATGGGAAAAGCAAAGTTTTACATATTTTAATAGATACAAATGGCACACATAAACCAAATTTATATGGGAAAGACGTATTCACATTTATATTATCACTTCTGAATAATGATAAACCTTTACAAAGTTGGCCATCTGCAAGCGAGAATTCAAGAAACATACTTTTAAATACCTGCCAAAATGATTCGTCTCAATGTAGTGGATTACTCCAATATGATAATTGGGAGTTTAAAAAAGATTATCCTTGGTAAATTATTGATATTTTTTGTGCTAAAATAAATAAGTAATAAACCTATTTTTCAAGAAAGGATTAAGGGATATGAATAAGGTTGTAGTAGGCGCTCAATGGGGCGATGAAGGTAAGGCTAAAATTACTGATTTATTAGCACAAGATGCAGATTTAATCATTAGATACCAAGGGGGCTGTAACGCAGGACACACTGTTGTCGCTCACAACAAAACGTTTAAATTTCATTTAATTCCATCTGGAATTTTATATAAAGGGAAAACTTGCTTTATCGGTGCTGGAACTGTTATTCTACCTGAATATTTTGAAGAAGAAATAAAAGGTTTAATTGATGAAGGTATTGATGTTTCAGGGCTTAAAATCAATCCGCTTGCATCAATTACAATGCCTTATCATACAGAAGTCGACGGATACTCTGAAAGTACAGCTAAAAAAGGAAAAATCGGTACAACTAAAAAAGGTATAGGGCCTACTTACACTGATAAAATGGCAAGAATCGGTTTAAAAATAGAAGATTTATATTCTGAAGATGCACTTTCTGAAAAATTAGATATAATACTTCCTTTAAAAAACAAAACATTAAAAGAAGTATACGGATTAAAAACATACTCAAAAGAAGAAGTTCTTGAATTATGTAAAAAATACGCTGAAATATTCAGACCATACGTATGTTTTGATTGGCAAAAAATTTTAGAAGACGCAAAACGAGAAAAGAAAGCTGTCCTATTTGAAGGCGCTCAAGGAGTAATGCTTGATATTGATTACGGCACATATCCTTTTGTAACATCATCAAACCCAATAGGAGGCGGCGCAGCAACAGGCTCAGGCTATGGACCTACTATGATTGATGAAGTTATAGGTGTTGCAAAAGCATATGTAACACGTGTCGGAGAAGGCCCGTTTGTCACAGAACTTACAGATGAAACAGGTGATAAAATCAGAGAAATCGGGCATGAATACGGAGTTACAACAGGCAGAGCAAGACGTTGCGGCTGGTTTGACGCTGTAACAATGAAATATGCAGTATTAGTCGGAGGTTTGACATCAATTGCACTTACAAAAATCGACGTATTTGATAGTTTCGATGAAATTAAATTGTGTACAGCATACAAAGATACTAGAAATGGTAAAATCTACACAAGCTATCCAACAGATGTATTTATTCACAAATATTTAGAACCTGTCTACGAAACACACAAAGGATGGGGACAAGATATCACAGGAATTACTGAATACGAAAAACTACCAGAAAATGCAAAAAAATATCTTGCAAGATTAGAAGAATTGCTTGAAGTTCCTATCTCTATAGTTAGTGTAGGACCAGACAGAGAACAAACTATTTTTAAAACAAAATAGCTTGCATAAAATTATTAAAGAGCAATTTTTATAATTTTCATGTTTTTATATAAATGTGTTAAAAATAAACTCAATCAATAGTGTAAATAATTATCAAAAAAATTCAAAAATCGTATTTAAAGGGAACGAAAATCAAACAACTCCACAAATAGATAAGTTATCTAACGTTCAACCGGATTATACGGTTAAAACTCCTATGGCTTATACAAAGACAGGAGAAATGAATTTTCCATATGACACTAAAGCTTATTGTTATAAACTTGCAAATGGACAAAAAGTAATTATTGTTCCGCAAGAAGGCGAAACTGTCCTTAGGACATACGTAAATACAGGTTCGATGAACGAACCAGATAAATTACGCGGGATAAGCCATTATATTGAACATAATTTATTTAACGGCTCTAAAGGTTTGGAAGAAGGAGATTTCTTCAAACAAGTTGATAAAATGGGGGCTTCTACAAATGCATCAACGGGCTTTGCAGAAACAAACTATTATATAAGTTCAAATCTCTTAAACGATAACGATTTAGAAACAAAAATCAAACTTCACGCCTCAATGCTTGAAACACCTATTTTTGCAACGGAAAAACTCGAAAAAGAAAAAGGCATTGTTAATTCTGAAATTAACATGATCACCTCTGATCCTGAAAATCTCGCAATTAACAAAATGATTAAAAATTTGTATGGAATTAAAACAACTTCAACCGATATGATTGGAGGGACAACTGATAATATTACAAATCTTACAAGAGAAGATGTTGTAAACTATTTTAATAACAATTACTACCCTGCAAATATGGTAACTGTAATTACAGGAGATGTAAAACCTGATGAGACAATGAAACTTATCTCAAAATACTTTACGTCAAAAAAACAAACTGCAAATAAAAGACATTTTGAATCTCTTGTTCCGACTCAAAAAACAATTAGAGAAGATTTAATTTCAGACAAAGCAAATGCGACAACTATTGTAGTTGGATTTAACGGACCTTCATCTGATAACACAAAAGATAGAATTTATTCAGAAGCTATTACAAGAGTTCTTGCAAGATCTGCTACTTCAAGAATAGATAAAAAAATTAAACAATATAATACAGGGACTTGGGCAGAAGAAGAAAAAATCAGTACAAATCCTAAAGATGGCAGAGTTTTAATGATTATGGCAGAATGCTCTGATGAAAATTCTGAAAAAGTTTTAAAGGAAATTTTTAATGAAATCGGCAATATTGCAAATAATCCACCAACAGACGAAGAATTGCAAATTGTCAAAAAACAAATGCTTAATGCTTTCTCTAAAATGTTTGAACAATCTTTTAATACTAATAATGCAATAGGGACATCTATTTTAGAAAACAACGAAGATTTTCTAAATAACTTTGAAAGTATTGTAAAATCAATGACTTCTCAAGATCTTGCCAATGCTGCAAAAAAATATTTAGATATAAATAAAGCTTCTGTTACACTAATTCATCCATCTTCTGCAACAGAAGAAAGCATAACGCAAAATTATAAAAATATTTCTTTTGCCGGAGCTAAAAAAGAAGCTATAAATATGGCATCCGTAAAAGAATACAATATGCCAAATAATTACAGAGTTACAACAATAAATTCCAAAACAAATAATGCAAATATCAGCTTCAGAATAGCTACAGATAAAACTTTTAATGGCAAACCATCTGCAGAATTTGTACTTGATAAAATCTTAGATGAAGGTTCAATATTTAAAAACCAAGAAGAGTTTAAAACAGATATAGCAAAAAATGGCATAGAAAGTTCAATCGGTGCAGCATATGATACAATATCAGCAGCTATTACCTGCAACAGTGACGATTTACAAAAAGCTCTAAAAAGCCTGCAAGAAGTGATAGAAAATCCAAGATTTACAAATGAAGAATTTGAACACGCAAAAGCCGAAATTAAAGAAGCTCTTTTAACCTCTAATAAATCAGCATATGATAAACTTTCAAATGAATTATACAAAGGCTTGCAGGCAGGATATTCTAAAGAAGAAATCTTAAAAGATCTGGAATCTTTAACAATTGATGATGTCAAAGCTCTTTATGATTACACAATAAAAAACGGCAAAGGCGAACTCTCTATTTCTGCTCCATTTGAAAGGAAACCTGAACTAAATAAAATTCTTTTCAATACTCTTGGAGAATTCAAAGCAGTTACACCTCATTACACGAGGGAATTGCAAGACGCATACAGACCTGTCGAAGAAACCAAAGTTTTAACAGATACGGATTTTAAAAACCAAGCTGAAATAATTGAAGCATACAAATTTAAAATTAATCAAAACATTAAAGATAGAGTTACTCTAGAACTTTTAAATACAATTCTAGGAGGCAACCCGTCTTCAAGATTATTCTCTGACCTAAGAGAACAACAAAAACTTGCATACCATGTAAGATCTAATTACGAAACGAATAATAATATAGGTCTATTAACTTTAAAAATAAGCACAACAACTGATAATAAAGAAACTGGGGAACAAAGTTTCGATAATGTAAAAAAATCTATTGACAGCTTTAACAAACACATAGCTACAATAAAAACAGAAAAAATTACAGATGAAGAATTAAATAATGCAAAACTAAGTTTAAAAAATAGTATTCTTAATTCCAATAACACTCCATTTGGAAAAATTATGAGCCTAATACAAGGTATGGAATCCCCATATGGAATTTCCAGAGAAAATCAATTATTTGAAGAAATTGACAAAATATCAACTGATGATATCTATAATGCAGCAAATTATGTCTTCTCCGGCAAACCGACATACTCAATTCTCGCCACAGAAGACACAATTAATGCTAATAAAGAATATTTGGAAACTTTAAAACAATAGTTTATAAAACATCCTTATAAGACAAGAAAATATAAGTCAAAGCGCTCAAACCTACAAGGCTATAGACAATTCTTGATAATAAAGTCATATCACCAAAAATTAAAGCAACCAAATCAATATTCAAAAGTCCCACAAGTCCCCAGTTTAACGCTCCTACTAAAACTAATATGTAAGTAATGATTTTTAGAACATGCATAACTAACCTCGCTTTCATATATAGTATTTAGCATCAGGTAAAAGTTTTAATCCGACAAACATACAACAAAATAGTCCGACATATGTCGAACTATTTTATGTTTTATAATTACAATTAAACTTCTAAAATAATTTATAGAAAATTTTATTAAATATTTACAAATTTTTCCTT